>MGOD01000129.1:14707-19008 GCA_001795245.1 Chloroflexi bacterium RBG_16_70_13 | reverse complement strand
AGCATCGTCCTCGAGGTCCTCAAGAAGGATGGGGCGCACTGGCTGCCCCGGGTCCATGAGCTGGGCGCCGCGAACCCGGACTGGTCCGAGCTGGACCTGACCTGGGCGATCGTCGAGGAGATGGCGGCCCGGGGCGCCGCGGTCCTCGAGCCGGTCTTCGTTCGCGCGCGCGGGCTCGCGGGTCGCCTGTCGCTCCAGACGAATCCGGCCAACCACAGAAACGCGGGCCGGATGGTCGAGCAGGCCCTGCGCTTCCACACCCTCGCGCCGAACATGCAGGTCAAGTTCCCGGCCACGGCGGCTGGCATGGTCGCGATCGAGGAGGCCACCGCCCGGGGTGTGAGCATCAACGCCACGGTGAGCTTCACGGTGCCCCAGGCGATCGCCGCCGCCGAGGCGGTGGAGCGGGGCCTGGCGCGGCGGGTCGTGGCCGGCGAGGACACGTCGACGATGTCGCCGATCGTCACGATCATGATCGGTCGCCTCGACGACTGGATGAAGGTCGTCGTGGAGCGCGACGACCTGGCCATCCATCCGGACGCGCCCAACTGGGCCGGTATCGCCGCCTTCAAGCGTGCCTATGCGATCTTCCGCGAGCGCGGCTATCGCTCGCGCATGCTCGCGGCCGCGTATCGCCACCGGCTCCACTGGACGGAGCTCGTCGGTGGCGACGTCAGCATGACCTTGCCCCACGCCTGGCAGGTCCGCTTCAACGCCAGCGGCATCGTCCCGCGGCCGCGGATGGACGTGCCGGTGGATGACGAGCTCGTGGCCGATCTCTACGAGCGGATCCCCGATTTCCGGCGGGCCTACGATCCCGACGGGATGTCGCCCGAGGAGTTCGAGGCCTACGGCGCAAGCGCACGCACCCTCCGCGCCTTCATCAAGTCCTACCACGACCTCCAGGCCGCGATCCGCGACCTCGTCCTGCCGGATCCGGACCTTCGGACGCGCTGAGGCCGCGTTTCAGCCGGCCCGCAGCGGCGGTCGCCGCCATGTGACCTCCGGCCCTTCCCCCGCCGGTCGAGGTCATCAATCCTCACTTGCGTTGCCGGGAACGGGCGTCTACTATCCTCGATAATCGATCATTCTGCAATCGATTATCAATCAGGAGCGGCGGCGCCCTCACGCTCCTTTCGCGAAGGCGAACGATGACCAGAGCGGCACGGTTGGCGGACAGCGGATCCGGGCGGCCCGGTACGGCCATGCGCCGCGACGGCAGCGGCTGATGGAGTTCATCACCCAGAGCCTGGTCATCGGGCTCACCGAGCACGCTCCCCTCGTCCTCGCCGCGATCGGGTTCGCTCTCCTGTACCGCCTCACCGGCCTCATCAACGTGGCCTACTCGGAGACGATCACGCTCGGCGCCTACTTCGGGATGTGGGCCAACACGACCTTCGACCTGAACTTCTACGCGGTGCTGCCTGCCGCCGGGCTGATGGCGGGGCTGGTCAGCGTGGCCAGCTACCTGCTGGTCTTCCGGCCCGCCAGACAACGAGGCGTCGGCGTGCTGGAGCTGATCATCATCTCCTTCGGCCTGTCGATCTTCCTGCAGCACGGCCTCCAGTTCATCTTCGGCTACCCGGTCAGGTTCTACGACGTCCCGCCACCCGACACGATCCTCGTGCTCGGCGTCGGCGTCAGCTCGTTCCGGCTGCTGGCCCTCGTCAGCGTCGCCGTGCTCGCCCTGCTGCTGTACCTGTTCATCCAGCGCTCCAACCTCGGGCTCAAGATCCGGGCCCTGGCCAGCGACGAGGGCCTGGCCCAGGTCAGCGGGATCCGGCCGCTCGTCGTGACCGTGCTGATCTGGTTCATCGCCGGAGTGGCCGGCGGGCTGGCCGGCGCGTTCTACGGCGTTGGGTCGAACGTTGCGCCGCTGCTCGGCTGGCGCCAGTTCCTCATGATCCTGATGGTGGCTCTCGTGGGCGGGTCCTGGGGGCTGGGCGGGGTCATCCTCGTCGGGGTCGGCACGAGCGTGGCCCTGGCCGCCATGGCGCTCTCGTTCAACCAGGTCCTCTACGCCCAGCTGGTCTTGATCGCGGCGTTCGTCGTCGTCCTCAAGGTGCGTGGCCGGCAGGCCCCCGAAACGGCGAAGGTGTAGCGCCATGAACCTCGACTGGCTCGACGCCTTCCTGATCACGGGGCTGTTCGAGGTCGTGATGGTGATCGGCCTGGGGCTGCTGCTCCACCTCCAGCTCGGGCTCGCCCGGATCGCCAACTTCGGCGTCGTCGGGTTCTGGGGCATCGGGATGTACGCCTTCGGTGTGCTGTATGTCCGGGTCGACTGGCCGTTCGCGGACCCCTGGCAGTTCCTCGTCTGCGCTGCCTTCGCGACCGTCGTGGCCGGCCTGGCGGGGCTGCTCGTCGGCTGGCTGATCGCCGACCTCGACACCGACGGGGTGCTCGTGGGCACGCTCGGATTCGCGACCGCGGTCCAGCTCCTGGCGACGACCGAAGACGACCTCACCGGCGGAGCGCGCGGCATGGGCGGGCTCGGCTTCCCGTACGACATCGGCCGGGTCAAGGAGAACGAGCTCCTGTGGCTGGTGATCACGGCCGTCGTCGTCGCCGCGATCCTCTTCTACGCCTGGCGGGTCCACCGCTCGCCCTATGGGCGACTCCTGATCGCCGTGGGCGGCAACGAGCCGCTGACCCGCAGCCTCGGCAAGTCGACCTTCCGAGCCAAGCTCTGGCTGTTCACCGTCACGTCGGCTGCGATGGGACTCCTCGGGGCGATGAACGGGGTCATGGTTCGCTACCTCGACATCGGCAACATCGGGGTCAGCGTCACCCTCGCCGCGATGGTGGGCCTGGTGCTCGGTGGCACGGCCCGCGTCTGGGGAGCGGTGGTGGGCGTGATCCTCACCGTGGGACTCTTCGACATCGTCGTCCAGTCCTACCTGCCCCTGCCCCAGGATTGGTACACCCAGGCGATCCCGGTCCTGAGAGAGGCCGCGTTCGGCCTGACCCTGATGGTCGTGCTGCTGTTCCGGCCGCTGGGCCTGCTCGGCGACATGCGGCGCGACGAGCTGATGAGGCGGCTGCATGGTCGCTGACGTCGCCGCATCCGTGGCCGTGGCGCGTCCCCGGATCCGGATCCAGGGGGCGGTCAAGAGCTTCTCGGGCCGCGTCGTCGTGGACGTCGAAAACCTCGTGCTCGGCGACCGGCCGATCGAGGGCCTCATCGGTCCCAACGGCGCCGGCAAGACGACGTTGATGCGAATGGTCATGCACTCGACCTCGCTCGATCGGGGCACGATCTCGTTCCTTCCCGGCGACGGCAGCGAGGTCGCACTGTCGACGTTGCCGGCCCACCGCCTGGCGGGGCTCGGCGTCGTGAAGAGCAACCAGGTGATCATGGATTTCGCCGAGCTGACCGTCTGGGACTCGCTCCTGCTCGCCGTCGCCGAGTCCCGCTACGAGCAGCCGCACCGGATCTTCAGCGAGGGGATCGTCTTCGAGCAGCACGAGGCCGAGATCCGGCAGCACCTGGACTACTTCGGGTTCACCGACCCGACGCTCTTCGCGATGTCGGCCGGCGAGAAGAAGCTCCTCGATATCGTCCGCTGCCTGCTCCTCAAGCCCAGGTTCCTGCTCCTCGACGAGCCGACGGCCGGCCTGCCGGCCGACCTGACCGAGAAGGTCATGGCGGTGATCAGGGACCTCGCCGCGGGAGGCACGTCGGTCGTGGTCGTGGAGCACGACCTCAACGTCATCTGGAACCTCTGCGACGAGGTCCTGTTCATGGCCGAGGGCAGCGTGATCCTGCGCGGCGCCCCGGCGACGATCCGCGAGAACCGGACCGTCGTCGAGAAGTACCTGGGAGAGGGCCATGTCTGAGTCGGCCCGACCGGTCAGCCTCGAGGTCGAGGGCCTTCGCAGCGGCTACCACGGGGTCACCGTCCTCAAGGGCCTCGACTTCACCGTCGGCGACGAGATCTTCGCGGTCCTGGGAGCCAACGGGGCGGGCAAGACCACCCTGCTGGCGACGCTGGCGCGCCTCATCCCGCTCATGGCCGGCACGATCAGGTTCCGGGGCGAGGACGTGTCGACGTTGCCGCCCTACGAGACCGCCGGTCGAGGGATGGGCTACGTGCCCCAGGAGAAGGGCACGTTCGCCGACCTCACCGTCCTCGAGAACCTCAACGTGGGCGGGATGATCGGCCAGCGTTCGCGCGACGAGCGGATGGCCGAGGTCTTCGAGCTGTTTCCGGCGCTCGAGCAGCACCAGGCCCAGCTCGCGGGCACCCTCAGCGGCGGTGAGTCACGGATGCTCGCCTGCGGGCGGGCCCTGATGCAAG
>MGOD01000129.1:9614-14594 GCA_001795245.1 Chloroflexi bacterium RBG_16_70_13 | reverse complement strand
GTCCTCGCCGAGCAGAACGCCACGAAGGCGCTCCAGGTCGCCGACCGGGTGATGGTCCTGAGCCTTGGCGAGGCGTTCGCCGTGATGCAGGCAGCTGATCTGACAACCCAGCAGCTCAAGGAGGGATACCGGATCTGACGAACCGCGCGTGGGGTAAGCAGTACGAGGAGGAACGCAATGACGGTCGGTAGAACGAAATGGGCCCGCACCATGGTCGGAATCACGGTGCTCGCCCTGGCCGCCGCCGCGTGCGGCGGCGGAAGCACCGCGTCGCCCGGCAAGACTGCGGAAGCCACGGGCACCCCGAGCACGAGCGAGCCGCCCTCGACCGAGCCCGTGGTGGTCTGCGAGCTGGCGTACTACACCGGAGGCTTCGCCGCCTACGGCAAATCGCTCACCGAGGACGTGGCCTTCCCGATCAACGAAGTCATCAACGACGACCCGCCGCTGGGTCGCACCTGGACCCTCGTGTCCGAGGACATCGGGGACGACCATGAAGGCCAGGCGGCGAAGACCTGTCTCGAGCAGCGCGGCGCCGAGATCGTGGTGAGCATCGCCCACCAGTACCGGACCTACCGCGACTACATGATGGAGTACTGGCAGGACAACGATTCGCCGCTCGGACCGTCGGTCCATGGCGGGGCCATCCCCGGCAACCTCGGCGGCAAGGCAGCGGAGCCGATCTTCCGCGCCCAGGGCCTCGACGAGGCCCTCGGCATGTCCGGAATCCTGTACGCCGAGACGATCAACGCCAAGAAGATCGTCATCTTCGCCACGCAGGTCGAGGGCTTCCAGCTCGCGGCGGGCGCAGCGGAGAAGGCCGCGGAGGCCGTCGGCATCGAGGTCCTGGCGCGCATCGACGTCCAGGCGGAGCAGGCGTCCTACGGCGCCGAAGCCCAGCGGATCGCCGCTCTCGCCCCGGACGCCGTCATCGTCCAGGCCGGGTCGGTCGAGTCGGCTGCGCTGATCAAGGCGGCGGCCGAGGCCGGCCTGTCGCTCAACTGGATCGGCGAAACCGGCTGGATCCAGACGGAGTTCATCGGCACGCTGGGCACCGCCCCCATCGCCACGCAGAAGGGGATCGGCTTCGCGGCGTTCTCGTACAACGACACGACCCCCGCCTGGGACTTCTTCTCAGCAGCCTGGTCGGGCGCGGCCCACACGGCGCCGGAGGACGCGGACCCCAAGGGCCTGTACCACTTCTCGACCTACGACCTGCTCGTCCAGACGGCCCTGGCCGTCGAGGCCGGCGGCTCGTACAAGGCGAGTGACTGGGCGCCGGCCATGCACGAGGTCGGCGAGGCCCCGGGTGAGATCTGCTACACGTACGCCGACTGCCTGGCCCTCATCCGCGAGGGCAAGGACATCGACTACGAAGGCATCACCGGCACGGGCGCGTACACCGACGGTGGCGTCAACGACGTCGTCCAGTCGTACACCCCGTTCGGGGCCGACGGCAAGGCCGGCACGCCGGTCATCCTCGACGCCGAGCGGGCGCTCGAGATCATCGAGCTCATCAAGACCCAGGCGACCTGCACGCCGGAGAACCCGCCCAACGAGTGTGAGTGGTAATCGGCGACGGCCCGCTGACGCGGGTCAAGGGGCCCTCCAGCCAGCCGGCGGGGGGCCCCTTCTTTCGTGCCCTGGCCTTGACCGAGGGGGTCGACTCCGGCTATGCTCGATAATCGATTATTGGTGATCCACGGGTGAGCCGTGGCCGCGGACGAGGTATCCGATGATCAAGCGGGTGGCGCGCAGCGAGGCCGAGATCGTCCCCCTCCCCGGTCGCACCTGGCACTCCTACTTCGGGCCGCACAACAGCGCGGCGCGGCAGGTCTCGATGGGCGTCTCGGTCTTCCCCCCGGGGTCGCAGCCAGCGGGCCACGTCCACCCGGCCGAGGAGGAGACGATCTACTGCGCCGCCGGGCGGGGCCGGATCGTGACCCCCGACGGCGTCGCGGAGGTGGAGCCCGGCGTCGTCGTCCACGTCTCGCCGGGCACGTTCCACGCGACCGAGGCCGACGGGCCCGAGCCGCTCGAGCTCGTCTGCCTGTTCTCCCCGCCGGTGATCGCGGGCTCGTACGAGAAGCCGGCCTCGTGACCGACCGGCCGAGCGCCCCGCCATCGCCCATCGACGCGGCCGAGGCCGCGCGGCTCGCCGAGATCGCCCGGCGGATCAGGGTCGAGGTCATCCGGGCGGTCAACCACGCCCGGGCCGGCCACATCGGCGGACCGCTCTCCGCGGCCGACATCCTGGCCGCCCTCTACTTCCACGTCCTGCGGATCCGGCCGGAGGAGCCGGCCTGGCCCGACCGCGACCGGTTCATCCTCTCGAAGGGCCACTCTTCCATCGCCCTCTACGCGGCGATGGCCCTGCGGGGCTACTTCCCGGTCGAGGAGCTGCTGACCTTCGACGCGGCCCATTCCCGGCTCCAGGGCCACCCCGACATGACGCGCCTCCCGGGCCTGGACATGTCGACGGGGTCGCTCGGCATGGGCCTCTCGGCGGGCATGGGCATCGCCCTCGGCGCACGCCTGACCGGCCGCTCGTGCCGGACCTACGTCATGGTCGGCGACGGCGAGTGCCAGGAGGGAGAGGTCTGGGAGGCCGCCATGGCCGCGGCCCGCTACGGCCTCGACAACCTCGTCGCGATCATCGATCACAACCGCCTCCAGCAGTACGGCTGGCCGGGCGATGGACCGGACGGTCGGACGCCCCCGCAGGCGCCGGGCGAGCTCGCCGGGAAGTGGTCCGCCTTCGGCTGGCGCGTCCTCGAGGTGGACGGGCACGACGTGGCCGAGATCGTCCGCGTCCTCGAGGAGGCCGGGCGAGGCGACGGCCGGCCGGTCGTCGTCATCGCCGCCACGATCAAGGGCAAGGGCATCTCGTTCATGGAGGGCCACTACTACTGGCACACCCGGGCGATCAAGCCGGAGGAGTTCGAGCTGGCGATGGCCGAGCTCGGTGAGCGGGTCGCACCTGCCGGGACGACGGGAGGCCTGCGATGACGCTGCCGATGGGCCGGCCGATGCGCGAGGTCTTCGGCGAGACGGTCGCCGAGCTCGCGAGCGCGGATCCACGGATCGTGATGCTCGACGGTGACCTCGGGAGCTCGACGAGGGCCGACATCTTCGAGAAGGCCCACCCTGACAAGTACCTCCAGATGGGGATCGCCGAGCAGAACATGCTCGGCGTCGCGGCGGGCCTGGCGACCATGGGCCTCATCCCGTTCATCAGCACGTTCGTCTCGTTCGCCGTCGTCCGCCCGCTCGACCAGGTCCGGGTCCTGATCGCCCAGACGGGCCTCAACGTCAAGATCACCGCGGGCTACGGCGGGCTGTTCACCGGCCAGACCGGGATGAGCCACATCATCGTCGACGACCTGTCGATCACGCGGACCATGCCCGGCATGGTCGTGGTCGCGCCGGCCGACGACACCGAGGCCCGTGAGGTCCTGCGCTGGGCGGCCGCCTACCAGGGTCCGTGCTTCGTCCGCCTGGTCCGCGACGCGACCCAGCGTCTCTTCGAGGACGGCCATCGGTTCGAGCTCGGCAAGGTCGTGCCGATCCGCGAGGGAGCCGACGTCACGATCTTCAGCACGGGCTCGCAGACGCCCCGGGTCGTCGACGCCACGGACCTGCTGGCAGCGCGCGGCATCGATGCCCACCTCGTCCACGTGCCGACGATCAAGCCGCTCGACGTCGACGCGATCGTTGCCGCGGCCGGGCGGACCGGACGGGTCATCACGGTCGAGGAGCACACGATCATGGGCGGGCTCGGCGGCGCGGTCGCCGAGACCCTGTCCGAGCATCGGCCGATGCGGGTCGATCGGATCGGGCTCCGCGACGTCTATCCGGAATCGGGGCCCAACGACGCGCTGCTCGACATCTACGGCCTCTCCGCGGTCCGGGTCGCCGAGCAGGTGGAGGCGATCCTTCGCCGGCGGTGAGGTCCGGCGCGTCAGCGTGGCCGCGACGCGGTCCGCGGGGCCGCCTCCGCTTCGGCCTCGTCGTCCTGCCAGCCCTCGGCGAGATGGGCGCTCGCCCGATCGAAATGGTCCCGGAGGGCGGCCACGACGCGCTCCGGGTCCCGGGTCCGGAGCGCCTCCACGATCCCGGGATGGAGCCCGGCCGTCCAGTGGGTGTCGGCCCCCGGGGCGACGAGGGTGATGTAGGTGCGCGAGAACGGCTCGAGCGAGCGCCAGACTCGCTCCAGCGTGGCGTTGCCGGCCAGCTTGAGCAGCCGGCTGTGAAACGTCGCGTCGGCGACGGCGACCTCGTGGCGATCGCCGCCGTCCGCGGCCTGCTCCATCGCCGCGAGGAGGGCCTCGATCTCGGCCAGGTCGGCGTCGCTCATGCGGGGCACTCCGAGCCGGGCGCCGAGCGCCTCGAGCTCCGCCCGGACCGCGTAGGCCTCGAGGAGCTCGCCGCGGGACGGATGGCGAACCCGCGCGCCGCGGAACGGGTGGATCTCGATGACCCCCAGCGCCTCCAGGCCCCTGAGGGCCTCGCGGACCGGCGCCTGGCTCGTCCCGAGCTCGCGCGCGACCCGGGTCTCGACGATCCGCGAGTGCGACGGGTACCGGCCCGACAGGATGTCCTGCAGGAGGCGGTCCTTGACCTGCTCTGCGAGAACACTGCGGGAGATGCCACCGTCGTCGGTCATCCGGGCTCCTCGGGAGGCGGGTTGGCGCAAGTCTAGCGCCGTGTCCGGCGTCATCCCCGGGCGCCGACGCGAGTGATCGATCTTGCACGATCATGATAGAGTTCATGCATGACACAGCAGGTCGTGCAAGGGCGTGATCGCCGCTCCACCGGGAACGACCTGGCCGCGCGACGCCGCCAGCGGCTCGTCCTGCTCGTCGAATCGCGCGGCGCAGCTCGGCTCGACGAGCTGAGCACAGCGCTCGGCGTGTCGCAGGCGACCGTCCGGCGCGACCTCAATGCGGTCAGCGCGGCGGGTCGGCTGCGGCGGGTCCA
>MGOD01000129.1:7695-9600 GCA_001795245.1 Chloroflexi bacterium RBG_16_70_13 | reverse complement strand
GGCGCCGTCGCCAGCGACCAGCGGATCGACGAGCCGCACTTCGACGTCAAGGCCGGGGCGGCCGCAGCCGAGAAGGGGCGGATCGCGGCCGCGGCGATCAGGCTCCTCGAGCCCGACGACACCGTGTACCTCGACAGCGGCAGCACGGTCCTCGCCCTCGCCCGCCTGCTCCATGGCTGGACGCGGTTGACGGTCGTGACGAACAGCCTGCCGGTCGCGACCGAGCTCGTGGGCCGCGGACCACGCCTGATCGTCCTCGGCGGCGAGCTCCGGGCGACGAGCCGGGCGATCGTCGGGCCCCTGACCCGCCACCTCCTCGACGACCTCCACGTCGACCGGGCGGTCATGGGCACGCTCGCCTTCTCGCTCGAGGACGGCCTGACGACGACGGATCCGGCCGAGGCCTTCACCAAGGAGCTCGTCCTGTCCCGCGCTCGCGAGGTGATCGTCCTCGCCGACAGCACGAAGATGGGCACCCGCTCGTTCGTCGGAGCGGGGCGCCTGGCCGAGATCGACGTCCTCGTCACGGACGCCGGCATCGACCCCCGCACGGAGCGGACCCTGACCCGCCGAGGCGTCCGGGTGATCTCGGCATGACGGTCCGGCAGCGCAGCCCGGAGCACCCGTGAGCAGCAACGGAACCGCCGTCGGCGCGGATCCCACGTACCGCAGCGACACGCGCCCGGACTTCGCGCCGTTCGAGGAATCGTGCGGCACGATCACCGGCTTCGCCTACGACGGCGACCTGGCCGGGGAGCTCGCGGCGGGTCACCTCGATGGCCCCGCGGCGCTGGCCCTGCTCGACGACATGCTCGCCATCCGCGAGCTCGAGGAGATGATCGTCCGACTCCGGTCCGGGGGCTACGATCCGCTGCCCGGCTACGACTACCGGGGCCCGACCCACGTCTCGATCGGCCAGGAGGCGGCGGCCGTCGGCACCGCCTCCGCGCTTCGGGCGGATGACGCGATCACCAGCAGCCATCGTGGCCACGGTGACGCCATCGCCAAGGGCTTTGCCTCCATCCGGGCCATGACCGAGGACGAGCTTCGCGCGCGCGTCCCCGGCGTCGGCCCGGTCGTGGACGGCGGCAACCGCGACGAGCTCCTCGAGGCCGCGCTCGGCGAGCACGTCTTCCGGACGATCGCCGAGCTCTTCGGGAAGGAAGAGGGCTACTGCCGGGGGCGCGGCGGCGGGATGCACATCGGCGACTTCTCGACCGGTCACCTCGGCGCGAACGCGATCGTCGGTGGCAGCGTCCCGATCGCGACCGGCGCGGCGATGGCGGCGCGCTACGAGCGGAGCGGTCGTGTCGTCTGCTGCATGGCCGGTGACGGCGCCTACGCCAACGGCGTCGTCCTCGAATCGCTCAATTGGGCGGCCCAGGACCAGTGGACGAACCACCTCGCCGGCGACCTCGCCGGCGGGCTGCCGATCGTCTACGTCATCCAGAACAACCACTACGGCATGACCCACCGGACCGACGAGGAGGTCATGGGCGTCCGCCACCTCGCCCGCCGGGCAGCCGGATTCGCCGAGGACAACATGCACGCCGAGGTCGTCAACGGCATGGACGTCCTCGCCGTCCGCGACGCCGTCGCGCGGGCCGCCGCGATCTGTCGTGCCGGGGATGGCCCGGTCCTGCTCGAGCTCTCCACCTACCGCTACTACGGCCACTCCCTGTCCGATCCCCGGAACGAGTACCGGACGCGCGAGGAGGAGGCGGCCTGGCGGGCTGTCGACCCGATCGAGCGCCTGCGGGCCCAGATCGTGGCGGCCGGCGTGGCCGACGAGGGCGGCGTGGCGGCGGTGGCCGCCCGGGCGAACGAGCGCAACGCGCGGGCGGCGATCCGCGCGGCGGCGGCGACGGACCCGGATCCGGCCGACCTCCTGGTCCACCTCTACAC
>MGOD01000129.1:6285-7681 GCA_001795245.1 Chloroflexi bacterium RBG_16_70_13 | reverse complement strand
TCGTGCCGGAGTCCGCCCGCGAGGTCCGGACGTTCGCCGCGCCGCCGGTCGCGACCCGCGACGCCGCCGGGACGATCACCTACCGCGACGCCCTGCGCGAAGCCCTCGTCGAGGAGATGGCCCGCGACGCGCGGGTCGTCCTCTACGGCGAGGACGTGGCCGACTACGGCGGCGCGTTCAAGCTGACGAAGGGCCTCCTCGAGACCTTCGGCCGGGCGCGCGTCTTCAACACGCCCATCTCCGAGGCGGCTATCTGCGGAACCGCGGTCGGGGCGGCGATCGTCGGGCTCCGGCCGGTCGTCGAGCTGATGTACATGGACTTCGCCCTGATGGCCTCGGACCAGATCGCGAACCAGGCCGCGAAGTGGCACTTCATGAGCGGCGCCCAGGTCGAGGTGCCGCTCGTCATCCGGGCGTCGGTCGGCGCCGGCAAGGGCTACGGCGGTCAGCACTCCCAGTCGCTCGAGAGCCTCTTCACCCACACGCCCGGCCTGGTGGTCCTCTACCCGGCGACGCCGGAGGATGCCAAGGGCCTCCTGAAGTCGGCGATCCGGACGAACAACCCGGTCCTCTTCGTCGAGAGCCAGGGCCTCTACGGGACCCGCGGCGTCGTGCCCGAGGGTGATCACCTGACGCCGATCGGCCAGGCCCGGATCGCTCGCGAGGGCACGGCCGTGACCCTCGTCGGCTGGGGCCCCGCGCTGCCGGATCTCCTGGCGGCGGCCGAGACGCTCGAGGCGGAGCACGGGATGTCGGCCGAGGTGGTCGACTTGCGCAGCCTCGTCCCGCTCGACATCGAGACGGTCCTCGCATCCGTCCGTCGGACCGGCCGCTGTGTCGTGGCCAGCCAGGCCGTCCTGACCGGGAGCTTCGTCAACGAGATCGTCGCCCGGATCCAGCTCGAGGCGTTCGATGCCCTCGACGGGCCGGTCGGCCGGATCGGGGCGGCGAACGGGATCTCGCCCCAGGCCGAGGGGCTCGAGCGCGCCTTTCTCCCCCGCCCCGACGACGTCGTCCGCGCCGTCCTGGCGATCGGCTGACCGCCGACTGGCCGAGGACGCCCGATGCCTCACGCGGTGCGGATGCCGAAGCCGGGCCAGATGACCGAGGAGTGCGTCCTCTCCCTGTGGCTCAAGGACGAGGGTGACGCCGTCGCCAGGGGCGATGTCCTCTTCGAGATCGAGACCGACAAGTCGACGATGGAGGTCGAGTCCTTCCACGACGGGGTCGTCCTGCGCCGGCTCGTCGCCGCGGGCGAGACCGTGCCGGTCAATGCGATCTGTGCCTGGATCGGGGCCCCCGGCGAGACGGTGCCCGAGGCGGAGCGGATGCCGAGGCCGCAAGAAGACGCTGGGGCGGTGCCGTCGCGGGTGGAGCCGTCGCGGGTGGAGCCGTC
>MGOD01000129.1:5743-6214 GCA_001795245.1 Chloroflexi bacterium RBG_16_70_13 | reverse complement strand
CCTCGCCATCAGCCCGCGCGCCAGCCGGCTGGCCGCCGAGGCCGGCCTCGACCCGCGCTCGGTGGCCGGGACCGGCCCGGGCGGCCGGATCGTGGAGCGCGACGTCGCTGCGGCGCTCGCCGTCCGGCGAACGGGGGGCCCCGCCGGGACCCCGGCGCCGGCCGTGGATTCGGACGAGGACGAGCCGAGACCGCTGAGCCGGATCCGCCAGGTCATCGCCGAGCGCCTGACCCTGAGCGCGACGACGATCCCGACCTTCAGCGTCACGGTCGCGGCCGACGTGACGAGGCTCCTGACCCTGCGCGACGAGCTCCGAGAGCGAGGGATCGCCCTCAGCGTGACGGATGTCGTCCTGGCCGCCACCGCCCAGACCCTGGCCGAGCTCCCGGATGTCAACTCGCGGACCGACGGCCGCTCCGTGTGGCTGCGCCGCCGGGTCCACCTCGGCCTCGCGGTGGCGCTCCCGACGGG
>MGOD01000129.1:1386-5707 GCA_001795245.1 Chloroflexi bacterium RBG_16_70_13 | reverse complement strand
ATCGCCTCGGTCTGCTCGAGATCCACGACCGGGCCGCCGGGCTCGTCGCGGCCGCCCGCGCCGGGAGCCTGCCCGTCGACGACATGACCGGCAGCACGTTCACCGTCAGCAACCTGGGGATGTTCGGGGTCGACGCCTTCAGCGCGATCATCAACCCGGGCGAGTCGGGGATCCTCGCCGTGGGGTCGGCCGTCCCGACCGCGGTTGCCGCTGGCGAGGGGATCGCCGTCCGGGCGATCATGAAGCTGACCCTCACGGCCGACCACCGGCTCATCGACGGCGAGCTCGGCGCCCGGTTCGCGAACGCGGTCCGCCGGCGGCTCGAGGATCCGGCCGCGATGCGGCGGGAGCTGGCGAGCAGCTGGGAGCTGGCGAGCAGCTAGGAGCTGGCGAGCAGCTAGGAGCTGGCGAGCAGCTGGGGTGGGGCCGGCGCCGTCACGACGATGGCGACGGCGAGAGCAGGGGCGGCAGGGTCACGTCCGGGCTGGGCGTGATGAGCGGAAGCGGCCCGGTCGACTTGATGTCGTGGCAGAGGAGGCAGGTCGAGTTCTCGCGGCGGGCGTGATCGATCGGCAGCCCGCCGGTCTGGGCCGATTGGTGACACTCGCGACAGCCGACGGCGGTCCCCGGCTCGTGCGGGTACTCGGGCGGCGGCAGCTCGGTCGGCTTGTGGCAGAGCCAGCATTCATCCTGGTTGCGGCCGACCATGCTCGAGGGCAGGTGGGCGTACGTTCCGTGGCAGTCGAGGCAGTGCTGGTCCTGCAGCCGCGAGTGCGGCTGGGTGATCGCCGGGCCCTCGGGCGGGAGCTTGTGGCAGTTCAGGCACTCCTCCTCGGGGATGTCCTGGTGGCCGGGCGCCTTGCGGCCGAGGGATTCGTTGGTATGACAGGTCACGCACCGTCGCCAGCCCTCCAGCGGGTGCCCGATGGCCGGGATCGGCTTCAGCCCGCCCGAGCCGCCGCTCTCGTGACAGAGGAGGCAGCTGGCGCTCGTCGGGATGTGGGCCAGGCCCATCGACATGAGGTCGATCGATTCCGACGGCAGGGCCTGGTCGGGATGGCCTGCCGCGTCGCGGCCCGAGGTCAGGACGACGATGAGGAGGACGGCGATCACCGCGACGTTGGCGATGAGGAGGGCCCGGATGAGGATCTCCACCGGACCACGGACGCCGCGGATCCGGAACCGACGCCGAGCGGAACGCTTCGGGGTCGGGATCGGCGGCGGGGCGAGAGCCGGTGTCGGGCTCGGGGCCGCGTCCGGGGTCGAGCCCGGGGTCGCGTCCGGGGCCTGGGCCGATCCGAGGTCGGGAATCGACACCGCGGCCGTCGCCTCGTCCGGGGCGGTCGCCTCGTCCCGGGCGAGGGCGAGCTCGTCCGCCTGAGGCCGCTCGGAGCTGGCGGGATCGGTCACTCGATCGCCTCCAGGAGCTCCGCGCCGCCGTCGCGGGCCTCGACGATCTCCTCCTGGGAGACGTACTTGAAGCCGCTGAAGATGCTCGACAGGAGGCCGTTCTTCTCGAGGTGGTCGACGAGCAGGCAGCTGTAGACGTGGAACAGCGAGATCGCCAGGATCCCCCACATCGAGAGGTGGTGGACGAGCCTGACGAGCTGCGGCCCCACGACGCCGATGAGCCAGCCGAAGCCGGTCGCCCCCGGCTCAGAGCCCAGGAGCCCGTCGAGAGCGAAGCCCGTGATCGCCGTGAGGAGCAGGAGCGACCACAGGATGAGGTACGCCGACGCGGCCAGCTGGTTGTGGCCCAGGATCCGCGGGATCTCCTTCCGGATGAAGGCGTAGAAGGCGGCCTGGCGGAAGATCTCGGTGAGCTGGACGCGGGTCGTCGGGAAGAACGCCGACCAGCGGGCGAATCGGTTGCCGCGGAGCAGCCAGATGACCCGGAGGAGGCCCGACCCGAGGAGGGCGTAGGCGGCGAGCATATGGACCTGGCGGATCGTCGTCATCACCGCACCCCCGGGCGGGATGAGGAACGGGTCGGCGATGTACAGGCCGGTCAGGCTGAGGACGACGATGCAGCCGGCCGTCAGCCAGTGGGTCAGCCGGACCGGCAGCTGCCAGATGTAGAGCCTGAACCGCTCCTCGGCGATCGGGTGCGCCGCCAGCTCGGCCGGCGTGGCCACCGCGAGTGGCTCGGCCTGATCGGGAGGCGCAACCGGCCTGGCGGGCGCGGAGGGTGCCGTGGGGGCCGGCATCGCCGGGGGCTCGGCCAGGGTCGTCATCGTCCGTGCCTCCGCATCACTGGACCGCGCAGGCCGGGCACGGATCGAACGCATGGACGGCCCGGAGGACCTCGATCGGCGTGGCCGGGTCGGGCACCGGCGTTCCCACGAGCGCCTCCTCGAGGGCGCCCCGGCGGCCGCGGCCGTCGCGTGGCGAGAGGTTCCAGGTGCTGCCGTCGATGACCTGGTAGGCCGCGATGCGGCGATCGCGGATCCGCAGCCAGTGGCCGAGCGCCCCACCCGGCGATTCGCCGAGCGACCAGCCTTCGACCTCGGCCGGCCAGCGCGAGGGGTCCCAGGCCGAGATGTCGACGAACGCCAGGTCGCCCGAGGCGAGGTTGGTCCTGATCTCGGTCAGCCAGCCCTCGAGCCGATCGACGACGAGCTTCGCCTCGATGGCCCGGGCGACGATCCGGCCGATCGTCGTTCCCAGCGCGTCCGGGGCGAGGCCGAGGTTCGTCAGGGTCCGGGCGATTACGCTGCCGGCAGGGCCGCCGGCCGCGTAGGCCACGGCCATCCGGGCTGCCGGCCCGGTCTCCATCGGGTCATCCCAGTAGCGCGGCGCCTTCGCCCAGCTGTAGCGGGTCACGCCCTCGAGCGTGGCGACCGGCGGCGGCGGGCCCTGGTAGCGAGGCTCCGTCCGTCCGTCGGACGGGTGGACGAGATCGGCGGCCGCGTCGTAATGGGCGTGAGCGGCGCTCTCGGCGATGCCGGCCTCCTCGACCGCGTCGATCGTGGTCAGGTCCCCGTCCATGAGCCGGCCCCGCGGGAGGAGGAGCCGCGGCTCGTCCGAGTCGTCCTCGGGGAAGTCGCCGAAGGCGAGCAGGTTGCCCAGGCCCCGCCCGAGCTCGGCTGCACCGCGGTGGGCGTCGGCCAGGTAGAGGACGTCGGGCAGGTACACCTGATCGACGAAGTCGCGGGCACCGTCGATGAGCATCTGGATGACGTGGAGGCCGCGCTCGCTCAGCGCGGCCGGCGCGCTCGTCTGTGGTCGCCGCGGGTGCTCGCCGGTGGCCCGGGCCGGTCCGCCCCATGGCGGTGTCAGAGCCATCCCGCCGACGACGAGCGTCTGGGGATGGGGGCTCTTCCCGCCGAGGAAGGTCTGAAGGCGGGTCATCGTCCGCCGCCATTCGAGGGCCTCGAGGGAGTGGGCGCCGAGGACGAGGGCCGCCGCCGGTGTCAGCCGCGAGCCGTTTCCGCCGAGGCTCGGGGCGAAGATGCCCGGCTGGCCCGAATCGACGAGCGCGGCGAGGCGTTCGCGCACGCGACGGAAGTAAGCGACGCTCGCCGCCGGGCTGTCGCCGATCGAGCGGGCGAGCTCGGAGGCCGCGGTCGGATCGGCCTCGACCGCGGCGACGATGTCGACCCAGTCGGGCAGCTGGCGCCGGTAGAAGCCGGTGACGTGGCCCGTGACGAGCTGCGCGCCGGCGACAAGGTTCCGGACGAGCCGGGCGTTGGCCGGGATCGTGATGCCGAGGGCCCGCTCGACGGCGCGCACGGAGGCAAGCCCGTGCACGCCGTTGCAGGAGCCGCAGATCCGCTGGGCCATCAGCCAGGCGTCGCGCGGGTCTCGCCCGATGAGGGTGCGCTCGACGCCGCGGAACATCGTCGCAGCGACCCAGGCATCCCGGACGACACCGCCCTGCACGTCGAGATCGACCCGGAGCGGGCCGCCGACGCGGGTGACCGGATCGATCGCGAGGCGCGTCATGTCGGTCGCTCCGTCGACCTGGGCTCGTCGTCGAGCGGGGCGCTCGCCGTGCTCGCAGGCGCCGACGCCG
This sequence comes from Chloroflexi bacterium RBG_16_70_13, assembly GCA_001795245.1. Taxonomy (GTDB): domain Bacteria; phylum Chloroflexota; class Limnocylindria; order Limnocylindrales; family CSP1-4; genus UBA5189. The sequence goes on along the minus strand of MGOD01000129.1, from coordinate 1,692 downwards.
GGAACGACCCGGGGTTCGGCTCGAGGGTGAGCTCCGCCGTCGGCGCGGGCGTTGCCTGCCGGGTGGCGGCGGCGGCGCGACGACGCCCAACGACCCGGTTTCGGAGCTCACGTGCATACGTCGCCGTGCCGTGCGCCACGGTGAGCGCGGCGACCCCGCCGACGAGCGCGAGGCCGATCTGATCCGCCGTGACGTTCGGGGCGAAGGGCAGGGTCGAGGGCAGTCGGGCGTGGGCCGGGCCCATCGAATCCCAGAACCTCGGCATCGTGCAGCCGATGCAGCCCTGGCCGGCCTTCACGTTCCAGC
>MGOD01000129.1:0-1219 GCA_001795245.1 Chloroflexi bacterium RBG_16_70_13 | reverse complement strand
GCCGTAGGCGAAGTACGGCCGGTGGCGCGCGTCGGTGGCCGGTAGTTCGTCGAAGGCGAGGTAATGGGCGATCGTGGCGGTCACGTTCGCGACATTGACCGGGCAGCCGGGGAGATTGACGAGGCGCGCCTTCGGGGCCACGTCGGCCACGCCGACGGCGTCCGTCCCGCCACCGCTCGCGGCCGGGACCCCGCCATCGACCGCGCAGGCCCCGATGGCGATCGTCGCGAGCGCTCCGTCGGCGACCTCGCGGACGACGTCGCGGAAGGGCCGGCCGCCGACCGCACAGGCCATGCCGTCGTCGGCCGTCGGGATGGCGCCCTCGACCACCGCGAAGTAGCCGTTCGGGTAGCGCTCGGCGAGCCCGGTCCGGGTCGCGACGGCGGCGTCGCCAGAGGGCGCCATGAGCGCGTCCTGATACTCGACCGACAGCAGCTCCAGGAGCAGCTCGCCGACCGAGGGCGCAGCCGACGCGAGGAAGGCCTCCGTGTCGCCGCCGCAGCCCTGGCCGCGGAGCCAGATCACGGGCAGGCGCGGCGCCCGCTCGACCGCGGCCGTGATCCGGGGGGCGTAGGTGGCCGGGAGCGCGAGCGCCGTCGCCATCGCGGCGCCGAACTTGAGGAACGCTCGTCGTGTCATGCCGCGCCTGGTCAGGGCGGCGTAGAGACCGTCCTCCGGCCTGTGCATTCGCTCCGTCACTCAGGGTCACGGGCCGCCGTTGCCATGACCGGATCCGGTCAGGGCGGGGCGCGCGGCCGCGTTTCCGTTGATCGACTATGGGCGAGCCCGAACGCGACGGGACGAGCCGTCCAGCCTCTTGGGGCCGAGCCGAAGGACATCGATGTGGACGGCCCCACGACGGGCGGAGTCACTCGGGCTGCGGCTCCCTAGGTTCGGCGGACGGAGCTGATGTTGTCGTTCCAGGTCCCGAGCGTCGGCACGTTCTGGTTGCAGCAGAACGTGTAGGGCATGCTGCCGCCGTAGAACCAGTCCCAGTAGAACTTGCCGTTCTCGCTGTTGAGTGCCTTGAACGAGCTGATCCGGTCGTTCCAGCCGATCGTCGTGAGGACCGAGTAGTCCTGCGAGACGACCATCGATGCTCCGCCGTACGAGCTGTGCTCGAAGACATGGACGTAGCTCGTCGCCGTCAGGCCGAGCAGACCCAGGGCGGGCTCGAGCGCGGCCGACAGCTCCGCGGCCGTCTGGAAGCAATGGAGGC
>MGOD01000128.1:4112-12761 GCA_001795245.1 Chloroflexi bacterium RBG_16_70_13 | reverse complement strand
GAGGACGAGCGCGCGCCGGGGCTCAGTTGACTGCGCGTCCATCTACGGCGCGAAACTCCTTCGGTCCTAGGGTGCCGATCCTCAGGCACGCCCCCCGATTCTAATCGGCCGTGCACGCGAAATCGACCCTAGCGTGCGGATGACGTGGCGTCATGACACCACGGTCGACCGAGCGGACACTCATGCCCGGCATTCAGCGCGGCGGCCATTCGGCTCGCTTCCCCGGATCTCCGAGGCAGAGGGAGATGTCATGGCCATCGATCAAGTCGACCGGAAGGTCGTCACCACGGAGCCCGCGACGGCGGCGGGCCCGGAGACCATTCGAACCGAGAGCCGCCACACCACCGCGTCCGGCCCGGGCGGGTCGGAGATGACCCGGCGCGTCGTCGTCCTCCTGTTCGGCCTCGTCCAGGTCGTCATCGGGCTGCGCTTCGTCCTCCTCCTGCTCGACGCGCGCGAGGCGAACGGCCTGGTCTCGGGCATCCTCAACATCAGCCAGCTCTTCGTCGCCCCGTTCGAGGGGATTCTCCGGACCGACGCTCTGCACGCGTCGGGATCGATCCTCGACGTCACCGCGATCGTCGCCTTCGTCGGCTGGACGATCCTCGAGCTCATCGTCCTGTGGGCCGTCGGGATCTTCCGGCGCGCGCCGGCATGACCGCCCCCGTTGCGACGCTGCGACCGGCATTGGTCCGGGCGGTCGCGGCGGGATTGCTCCGGGGAGGGGCCCTCATCGCGATCGCGATGCTCCTGATCCTCGTCCTGCTCCCGGCGGCGCTCGGCGCGGCCGGGCCACAGGTGCCGATCGTCGGCTGACCGATGTCGAACGGTGACGACCGGTCGCGGTCGATCACACCATGAAGGGAACGAAGTGCAATGGGATTCATCGCCTGGATCGTCGTCGGCGCCATCGCCGGCTTCCTCGCCAACCAGCTCATGGGCTCCAAGGACGGCCTCGTCATGATGGTCGTGCTGGGAATCGTCGGCGGCCTCATCGGAGGCTTCGTCGCGGCGAGTGTCCTGAAGATGGGCACCGTCGACGGGATCAACCTCGAGAGCATCTTCATCGCGACGCTCGGGGCCATCGGGGTCATCTTCGTGGCGCGAGCGCTCAATCGTTCGGGCGGACTTCGCCGGGGTGCCGGCTGAGCCTGGGCAGGGCCCCGGGCAGGCCATCACGCGCGACCAACGCCGACCGGGCCGATCCCTCGAGGACCGGCCCGGTCCAGCTTCGCAGGGCAGGTGATCCACATGCGTCGCTCTCTCGCCATCCTGTTGGCCAGCGGCCTGTTGCTCCTCGGCTCGCTGGGGCTCGCCGGTAGCGCGAGCGCCGCGACCATCGCGTCGACCACGACGTGCAGCAACGGCGTCGACAACACCGGCGGCCTGGGGCTTATCTGCGAGGTCACGATCGCGAACACGATTACCGCGACCGGCGGATCCGCGACCGTCACGGTTCGTGAGTGCCACGGCGCGGCAGGCGACCCGGAGGCCTCCTGTACGACCGAGACGACCGTCCTGACAGCGCCGGTCACCGCCGTCACGCAATGCAACGAGGCGATCAACGGCGGGGGCGGCACCCTCCGTTGCAGCGTCCAGGTGACGAACACCTTCGTCGGCTTGGACCCCGGGACCACGGCGGCCACCGTGAACCAGTGCGTGGGGTCGGGAGACGGCATCACGACCGGCTGCGACCCCTTCCCGGCGACCACGTCCGGCGCGACGATCACGCAGTGCAACGGCTCGGCCAACGGCGGGACGCTGGTGGGCCTCACGTGCACCGCGACCGGCACCGCATCCTCGGCCTTTGGGGTCACGATCAACCAGTGCAACGGCTCGGCCAACGGCGGCGGAGCCCTGGTCATCTGCTCGGCGAACATCACGGCCGCCGCGGCCGGCCCGAGCGCCGGTCCGACCACCGGACCCACGGTGCCGCCGACCGATGCGCCCGCGACGACCCGCGACCGCGGGTCCGGGCCGCTTCTACTCTTCGTCGTCCTGGGACTCGCGCTCGCCGGAATCCTCATCGCCCGCCGGCAGTCCGTCGGTCCGGCCTCGGCGACGTACGGCCCGGACGTCAACGGACCTGACCGCTTGCGTTGAACCCCCCGCGATAGCGGGCTACCGGAACGGGGCGGTCTTATCCACCGCTCGTCCACAGGTGAGGAAAACTCGTGGACACGGTGTCCGCTGGCACCGCCGTGTTCGTGGATAACCGCGTTGCTGGCCTCTGACACCGCGCGTACAGTTCATCTTGCCCGAAGGGGCCGTCAGGGGACGAGGAACCGAGATTGCATCAAGGGACCCCGTTCCGGACCGGTCGCTTCGGGCGCTTCATTACCCGGTCGCGACGGTCCATCGTGGCCGTCCCCGGGTTGGTCGCCCGGCGGGACGTGACCGGCATCCCGGTGTCGGTACTTCCGTCGGGCGGCAGAAGCCGCGGGCCCCGGCCGTCGACCCCCTGGACGTGAAACGGAGGCCCGCGTGACCGCGCCCCGGCCGGCGACCGACCACCCGATCCCCATCCGCCCGATTGACCAGCCGACCCGCCTGGAGGCCCTCGAGGCCGCGGTCCGGGCCCACTCGTCGCTCGTGCCCCGGATCGGGATCATCCTGGGCTCCGGGCTCGGCGGCCTGGCCGACGAGCTCGAGGACGCGCTCGCCATCCCGTTCGCGGACCTCCCGGGCTGGCCGGAGGCCACCGCGCCGGGTCACGTCGGGCGCCTTCTCCTGGGACGGCTCGCCGGCACGCCGGTCGTCGCGCTCCAGGGCCGGTTCCACCTGTACGAAGGGAACGATTCGGGCCTCGTCGTCCAACCGGTCCTGTTGTTCGCCCGACTCGGCGCTCGGACCGTCTTCCTGACCAACGCCGCCGGCGGCCTCGACCCGTCGTTCGGGCCGGGGACGCTGATGGTCATCCGCGACCACATCAACCTGACCGGTCTCAACCCGCTCCGCGGCCCGAACGCCGACGCGATCGGGCCCCGCTTCCCCGACCTGACCGAAGCCTGGAGCGCCCGCCTCAGGGCGCGGCTCCACGCCGCCGGGGCGGAGGAGGGCGTCGAGCTCGCCGAGGGCGTCTACGTCGGCCTCCTGGGGCCGAACTACGAGACCCCGGCCGAGGTCCGGATGCTGGCCCAGCTCGGTGGCCACGCGGTCGGGATGTCGACCGTCCTCGAGTGCATCGCCGCCCGCTGGGCCGGCCTCGAGGTCGTGGGCGTGTCGCTCGTGACGAACGCCGGTGCCGGCTACAGCGGCCAGCCGCTGACCCACGAGGAGGTCCTCGCCGCCGGCGCCGAGGCCGGCCCGCGGCTCGCCCGCGTCATCCGCCGCTTCGTCACGGATCTTCCGTAGACCGAGGCCGCGGTCGCGGGCGCCGTGACCGTGGCGGGCCCGGCTGGGAGCGGGGCGCGCCGGCTACGCGTCGAGACGACGCTGCGGCGCCTCGGCCGTCTCGCGGTCCTCGAGGGGATCCAGGCCCGGCGATGAGCAGACGAGGTACCGGAGGGTGGTCCGGCCAGTGTTCTCCACCCGGTGCGGCCGGCCCTCCTCGACCCTGATGCCCTTGAGCGGCTCGAGCGTCTCGGTCTCCTCGCCGACCGTCACGACGCCGCGGCCCTCGAAGACCACGATCGCGTGCTCGGCCCGCGGATGGCGGTGCCACGCATCGGCGACGCCGGGCTCGATCTCGACCTCGGTGACCGTGAACGCCGCCGATCCGAAGTCACCCGGGCCCACCAGCAGCCGCCGGCGGATCCCCTCGCCGGCGATCACGAATGCTTCGCCACCCCGCTTGACCGGCTCCTCCGCCGAGTCCCAGCGCCGGAGCATCGTCCCGATCCGGCGGGGGTCCGGGTCCGTCGCGGCGAGGAGCGCCAGGGCGTCGACCGAGCCCTCGTTCCGGACGACGTGGTGCTCGGACGGGGCTTCGTACAGGACGTCGCCGGCCCGCACGACGGCCCGTCGCTCGAGCTCCTCACCGTGCTCGAAGACGAGCTCGCCGGCGGCGAGATAGACGATCGTCTCGACGCCGTGACGGTGCGGTCCGATCTCCACGGCCGGGGCGATCCGGTCGAACTGGAGCCGGATCCTCACGACTGGACCGGCAGCTCGCGTCCTGCTGCCCGAGCCGCCCTGGCCTTCTCAGCCCAGGCCTCGAGCACGCGATCCTTGTGCGGGCGGATGGGGCAGTGGCCGTCCCGGTTGCCCATCTCGTCGCAGTAGCCGAGCGGGACGCATTTCGGGGCTAGGAACGAACCCAGGAACGGCGACACGCTGAAGATCTCGTGGCGGATGAGCTGGAAGAGCCGGCGGATCTCCCACTGGGCCATCGTGCAAAGGCGGAGCCCGGACATGTGGATGAGGGCCCGCAGGTTCGTCGTCATGACGAGGTTCGTCCGGGTCCCGTTGGGGAAGACGAACCGGGCGTCCTCGCCCGGGATGCCCGCCGCGACGAGCTCGCCGTACAGGGCCATCGAACCCCCGACCTGGTCCTCGTAGCGCTCCCGGAGCTCGGGATCGGCGTCGGCGATCGTCTGGGGCAGCATCGTCGCCGCCTTCTTGTAGGTGACGTAGCGCTGGCTCTGCTGGTCGAAGGCGACGCCCGCTCGATGGCGGACGAGCTGGTGTGACAGGGTTCGCGACACGCCGGTGATGCCGAAGGTGAAGACGACGTGCTCGATCGTGGAGCCGTGCCCGGATTCGATCACGCCGTTGATGAGCCGCTGCATCTTGGCGACCTCGATCTCGCCGGCGGTCGCCTTCCGAAAGATCTCTTCCGGGGGCAGCTCCGAGTAGCACGTCCGGCAGGCGGTGTAGATGAGCGGGACGTAGTACTGCTCGACGATCTCGCGGGACGGGAAGAGGAGCGTCGCCTTCATGCCGAGGTCGGCCCGGCCGGGGTTCTTCGGGATCCCCGTCACCTCGCGTCCGGACGCCTGAACGGTCATGAGCTGGAGTCTAGTCCGTCCCGCCGGGACCCGCCGGTTGCGCTCCGGTGCCGGGTCGGCCGGCGTCCATCAGGTCGTCGCGACGTCCCCCAGGAGGTCGCGGAGGTCGTCGAGATAGCCTGACCAGTAGGCCTCGTGGTCGTCGCGGATGGCGTCATCGGCCCCGGCTTCGTCCCAGCCTTCGTGGACGAGCTCGATCTCCGAGCCACCGTCATCGAGCGGCCGGACGATCCAGGTGACGAGGGTCTCCTGGCGGGGTTCAGCGTCGAGCCAGGCCCAGTGATGGGCGAAGCGGCGACCCGGCTCGAGCTCCACGATCGTGCCCTGGACGACGCTGCCCTCGCCGAAGTCGAGGACGTACGACTCCCCGACGGCCCCGACGGGGCTGGCCGCGGTGAACCACTCCTCGACCCGGTCCGGGTCGGTGACGTAGGCCCAGGCGACCTCGGCCGGGACCGGTGCCCGGATCACGAGGCGGATCGGGGCCACGGGTGCAACATCCATGGCGGCCTCCTCGGGACGCAACTCGATGGGTCGGGCCGGGCGGGACGATCCCGGGCCCGGGGCTGCATCGAGGCCATCGTAGCCCGCCTCAGTCGTGGTCGTGGGCGTGGGCGGCGAGCTCGTCGACGGGCACGTCGAGCGCGTAGGCGACGGCCTCGTCGAGGCTCAGGGCGGCGCCCTCGGCCTCGTACCGCGCGAGCTCCTCGTCCGGCAGCCGTCCCGAGATGTGGGCCCGGAACCGGTATTCGAACTGCGTGTCGACGAAGCCGGCCAGGGCCGTGCCCGTCGTCGCGGCCAGCTGGCGTGCAGCGCCATGGAGTCGGGCGGCCCGGGGCAGGTCGCCGTCGCTGACCGCCTGGGAGTGGAGGTCGTCGAGGACCAGGGAGATTCCGGCCGCGTCGCTGGCCTCGTGGAAGTGGCGGAGGGCGTGGCGCAGGAGGGGCCTTGCCTCCTCCGGCCGCTCCTGGTGGAGCAGCGCGCTGCCGAGCATGTGCAGCGACCAGGCCTCCATGGTCACGTCACCCTCGGCGCGGAACAGCTCGAGGGCCTCGTGGAAGCGCGGCTCGCCCGAGTCGCCCGACTCGAGATGGAAGTACTCGCGATTGCCGAGACCCCACAGGACGTTCGCCTGGCCCCGCCGGTCGCCGAGCTCCCGGTAGAGCTCGAGCGCCTGCTCGAGGGCCGCGAGGCCGATGCCGTCCGGGTCGGCGAGGCGGGGATCCTCGCGGGGGTTCGGCCGGACGGCGAACGAGAACGAGAAGTTGTAGAGGGCGTTGGCGATCTCGGCCTTGTCGCCGATCGATCGCCACAGGTCGACCGCCTCGCGGTAGGCGAGGCTCATCGCGACGATGTCCGCCTGCCACCACAGGACGCCGCCGAGGGCCTCCATGAGCCGCGCCCGGAGGACGGGATCGGTCCGGGACCACGGCTCGGCGGCGTAGGCCTCGAGCCGGCGGCGGGCCTCGTTGAGGTGGCCGCGCTTCTGCCAGAAGCGCCACATCGCGAAGGCGATGCCGATCGTCGAGGCGGCATCGCCGGCCGCGGCGGAGCGGTCGAGCGCGGCCCGGATGTTGTCGTGCTCGGTCTCGAGGCGCTCGAGGAGAAGCCGCTGGTCGGCGCCCGCGAGCCGCGGGGCAGCGTCCTCGACGAGGGCGAGATACCAGCTCGTGTGTCGCTCGCGAACGGCGACCGCGTCGGACCGTGTCTCGAGCATCTCGATCGCGAACTCGCGGATCGTGTCGAGCATCCGGAATCGCGGTGGGTCGACGTCGAGCGACTTCAGGAGACTCTGGTCGGCCAGCGCGGCGACCCCGTCGAGGACATCGATCCCGAGCTCGTCGGACGGGCCGGCGATCGTCTCGGCGGCGTCGAGATCGATGCTCCCGGCGAAGACGGACAGGCGGTCGAGGAGCCGGCGCATCGGCTCGTCGAGGATGTCGTAGCTCCAGGCGATCGCGCCGCGGAGCGTCTGCTGGCGGGCCGGCAGGTCACGTGCCCCGGCGGCGAGGAGGCTCAGCTGGTGCTCGAGGCGGGCGAGGATCGCGTCCGGGCTCAAGAGCTTGACCCGGGCCGCCGCCAGCTCGATGGCGAGGGGCATGCCGTGGAGACGGGCGCAGATTGCCGCCACTGCGGGGGCGTTCTCGTTCGTGACGGCGAAGCCGGGCCGAACCGCAACGGCCCGGGCGATGAACAGGCGGACGGCCTCGTAGGTCGAGAGGGTCGCCGGGTCGAGCACGCCACCACGACCCTGGCGGGCCCGCTCATAGCCGCTCAGCTGGCCCGGGTCGGGCGGGACCGGCAGGCCCGGGACGGGGAACTCCTGCTCCCCGGAGATGTGGAGCGGCGCCCGCGACGTCGCGATCACCTTGAGATCGGGGATCGTCCGCAGGATGTCGGCCACGAGCGGGCCCGCGTCGATGACCTGCTCGAAGTTGTCGAGGACGAGGAGGACGCGTTTGCCGGTCAGCCACTCGACGAGCACGTCGCGGCCCGACCGGCCGCCGGTCTCGGCGATGCCGATCTCGCCGGCGATCCGCGACGCGACGAGCCCGGGATCGCGGACCGTCTCGAGGGCCACGAAGAAGACGCCGTCGGGGAAGTCGTCGACGGCCTGGGCGGCGACCTGGAGCGAGAGCCGGGTCTTGCCCGTCCCGCCCGGCCCGGTCAGGGTCACGAGCCGGTTGGCGGCCAGGAGCCCGCAGGCCGTCGTGAGCTCCTCGTCGCGGCCCACGAACGAGGTCAGCTGGGTGGGCAGGTTGTTGGGCCGGGCGTCGAGGGTCGCGAGCGGCGGGAACGCAGCCGGCAGCCCCGCGGCCGAAAGCTGGTGGAGGTGCTCCGGCTCGCGGAGGTCCTTGAGCCGGTGGGCGCCGAGATCCACGAGGCTGGTGCCGGCCGGCAGGCCCGACCCGGCCAGCGCCCGGACGGCCTCCGAGACGAGGACCTGGCCGCCGTTGGCGACCGCGGCGATTCGGGCGGCACGGTTGATGGCGAGGCCGACCAGGCTGCCGCCGACGATGGCGGCCTCGCCGGCGTGGATCCCCATCCGGACCCGGACGTCGCCACCGGCCGGCCAGCTCTCGGCGGCCAGCGCCTGCTGGGCCTGGAGGGCGGCCTCGATGGCATCGCTCGCGGCCGGGAAGCAGACGAAGAACGAATCGCCCTCGGTGCCCTGCTCGCGGCCGCCGTGGGCGGCAAAGGCCGCCCGGAGGAGCTCGCGATGGCGCTCCCGGATCGCGGCGTAGGTGCTCGTGCCGAGGGCCTGCTCGAGGCGGGTCGAGCCCTCGATGTCGGAGAAGAGGAAGGCCAGCGTGTCCGTCGTGCCGGGCGGGTCGCTGCGGGGCTCCGACATCGAGCTGGCGACCGGGGGGTCGGGGAGGGCCATCCTCGGGGGCGTCAATGCCGGATGGCCTCGGTGGCCTCGCGCAGTCGCGCGGCCACCCCGCGCAGGATGGCGAGGGCGAGGGCCGGGTTGGCGAGGAGGACGGCCTCGAGGTCCCAGGAGGCGATGGCGAGGCAGGTCGTCGCCGTCTCCGCCGCGACCATCGCGTTGCGGGGCCGACCGTCGAGGACCGAGAGCTCCCCGAAGAACTCGCCCGGGCCGAGCGTCGCCAGCAGGGCCCCGTCGCGGACGACCCGGACCGTGCCTGCGACGACGACGAAGAACCCCGTCCCGATCTCGCCCTGCCGGGCGATGACG
>MGOD01000128.1:3610-4100 GCA_001795245.1 Chloroflexi bacterium RBG_16_70_13 | reverse complement strand
GGCCGGCGGGGAAGTCGACCGCGGTGGCGCGACCGGCAAGGGCGGCGATGCCGTCGCCCCCGACGCCACGGAAGAGGGGACAGGCGGCCAGGAGCTCGGCACGTCGCGGAGCGGGCAGGGACATCGGGCTCCTCGGGAGACGCTGGTGGGTGCCTCCCGATGCTGCGCGTCCGCCGTGCTCGCGTCAAGGTTCGCGTCGCCGCTCCCGTGGCCCCGGAACGGTGCACAATCGGAGGCGACGCCCGCCCACCCACGGTCGGCTCCGGAGGACACCCCGCCCATGGCCACCCGTGACGAGATCGCCGACGCGATCGCCGGCATGTCGCTCTTCGCCGACCTCGCAGCGCCGCAGCTCATGGGCGTGGCCAGCCGGTTCGAGGAGGCGTTCTTCCCCGAGGGCGCGAAGGTCCTCCGGCAGGGGATCTCGGGTTCGGCGTTCTACGTGATCATGGACGGCGAGGCGGCCGTCGTCGTGGACGGAGAACGACGG
>MGOD01000128.1:581-3595 GCA_001795245.1 Chloroflexi bacterium RBG_16_70_13 | reverse complement strand
CCGCGGCGAGTTCTTCGGCGAGGTCTCCATCCTCCTCGGCGAGCCGCCGACGGCCGACGTGATCGCGACCCGGCCGCTCCGCTGCATCGTCCTGGCCGGCACCGTCATCGAGCCCTTCCTCGTCGAGCACCCGACGGTCATGTTCCGGATGCTCCAGGCCCAGGCGCGCCGGCTTCGGAACGCGAACCGGCTGCGGAGCTGAGCGCCCAATGCCGGACGCCATCCTCGAGGCCGACCGGCCGTTCCCGCCGGGCGACTACCCGGTGCTCGTCGTGGGCTCCGGGCCCGGCGGGCTGCAGACCAGCTACTACCTGGGCCGGGCGGGAATCGCCCACGCAGTGATCTCGGCCGATGCCGGACCCGGCGGCATGTTCCGGCGCTGGCCGTTCTTCCAGCGCCTCCTGTCGTGGACGAAGCCGTACGCGCCGGCGGACCGGCAGAGCCGTGCGTTCGAGCGCTGGGACTGGAACTCCCTGATCGCCGTCGAGCCCGAGCTCCGGGGCCTCCAGGCCGAGTTCATGGACGGCTCCTCGGACTTCCCGTCCCGGCCGGAGATGGAGGCCAATCTCGGTGCCTTCGCGGACCGGGCCGGGATCGCCGTTCGCTACGGCTGCACCTGGGATTCCACCCGCCGCGAGGAGGGGCCGGACGGGACTCGTTTCGTCCTCATGACGAGCGACGGCGAGTATCGCTGCCGGCACCTCATCCTCGCCGTCGGGATCGCCGAGCCGTACAGCCCCTCCCCGCCCGGCATCGAGCTGGCCGTCCACTATGCCGACACCCGGGCCGCCGAGACGTATGCCGGCAAGCGTCTCTTCATCCTCGGCAAGCAGAACTCCGGCTTCGAGCTCGCCTCCGGTCTCCTCCAGTGGGCGAGCCGGATCACCCTCGCCTCGCCGTCCCCGGCGAAGACGTCGATCGAGACGCGATCCCTGGTCGGGGTCCGGGCCCGCTACGTCCAGCCGTTCGAGGACTCGGCCCTGGGTGGCGGCGTCGACATCCTGGCGGCCGCGATCGAGGGCATCGTGAAGGTGCCCGGCGGGCTGAGGGTCGACCTGAAGCGGAGCGACAACGGGCTCCCGGTGAGCCTCGAGGCCGACGAGGTCATCGCCGCGACCGGCTTCACCTGCCCCCTCCGCGACCTGCCGGCGCTCGGGGTCGCCACGTTCGGCCAGAGCCGGCTGCCGGCCCAGACCGCATTCTGGGAATCGGCGACGGTGCCCGGGATCCACTTTGCCGGGACGATCACGTCGGGTGCCTCGGGCCTCAAGAAGCACGGCATCCCGAGCTACTCCGGCGCCGTCCAGGGCCATCGCTACAACGCCCGGATCCTCGTCGAGCGGCTGGCCGAGACCGGCTTCGGGATCGTCCACGAGCAGCCCGCCATCGCCCTCGACGACCTCCGCGACTACCTCCTCGCCGAGGCGACCCACGGCCCCGAGCTGTGGCACCAGAAGGCCTATCTGGCCCGCGTCGTTACGGTCTCACCCGACGACGGGATCCGGGACCGGGGGATCCTGCCCCTCGCCCATGTCCTCGATTCCGACGGGCCGGACGCCGTCGCCATGACGGTCGAGGCCGACGGGCAGGGCGCGATCTACCCGGTCGTCTACGTCCGGCGGGCCGGCAAGGTCGAGGAGCATGCCCTCGAGCCGCATCCCCTGAACGACTACGAGGGCAGCCTGTACCGGCGAAGCCTCGGCGCGATCCTGGACCTCGTCGCCCCCGGCGCGTCCGCAGCCTGACGCCTCGGCGTGGCCACCTCGTTCGTCGCCGGCGCGCTCGCCGGCTGGGCGATCGCGATCCCCGTCGGCGCGATCGCCGTCCTCATCGTCGAGGTCGGGATCCGGCGGGGCTTCCGGGTTGCCGCCGCGGCGGGCGCCGGGGCCGCCTCGGCCGACGGGCTGTATGCCGCGCTGGCCGCCATCGGCGGGGCGGCCCTGGCGGCCTTCCTCGAGCCGCTCGCAGGTCCGCTCCGCGTCATCGCTGTCGGGGCGCTCCTGGCGATCGGCCTCCGCGGGCTGCTGCTGCTGACGCTGGCCCCGCGGACCGTCCCCGGCAACGCGACGATGCCCGACCGCGTCGTCCCGACCTACCTCCGCTTCCTCGGCCTGACCCTCCTCAACCCGCAGACCGTCGTCTATTTCTCCGCCCTCATCCTGGCCCTGCCGGACCTCGGGCGGGGGGCCGGCGAACGGACCGCATTCGTCGCGGGCGCGTTCCTCGCCTCGCTGTCGTGGCAGCTCGTCCTGGCGGCCGTCAGCGCCGTCGCCCACCACCGGTTGCCGCCTCGCTTCCAGCTCACCGTCGGAGTCCTCGGCAACGTCGTGATCTGCGCCTTCGCCGTCGTCCTCGCGCTCGACCTCTGAGGGCGCCATTTCGATATCGCCCCGGGCACTCCGTCGCGCGCGGCGACTGGCCATGAGGCTTGCTCATGAGATCCGCGGTCGACGAGCGTGGCGGGCGACGTCTATCACGGCGGCGAGGCCGCTCGGGGCGGGTGAGAAGCGCGCTGGCGCCACCGTCATGAACGACGCTCGTGAGGCAGGCCCCGAACGCGTGGGGCTCGCCCTACACGAGGTCGCGCGGGATCGACTCCGTCGTGCGCGCCTCGTGGAACGGCTCGCCGTCGAGCCGGACGGCGAGCCGGATGTCGAGCTCGAAGGCGTCGACAGTGGAGGTCGTCTCGGCGTCGACATCGATGTCGATGCCATGCCCGTCGCGCTCGAGGACATAGCGGATCCGGCTGGCCATCCAGGCCCGGGCAGGGTCCGAGTCCTGGGCCGTCAGGTCATGGGACTCTGCGCTGTAGAGGCGCGTGCCGTCCGGGGTGACCGTGTCGCCGCCGTCATGCGTGGAGACCGTGATGGTGCCGGCCATGACGTCCTCGGCGACCCGCCAGGCAGGCGCGTCGGACGTGCCGCCGCCGACCTGGTCGAGGACAGGCGGCGCGGTCCGGAAGGCGGGCATGGCCGCGTCGTCGACGGCCGGGGCAAGCGGCAGCTCGAGGCGCG
>MGOD01000128.1:0-568 GCA_001795245.1 Chloroflexi bacterium RBG_16_70_13 | reverse complement strand
CCCGTGCCCGCCATGGTGGAGGGTGAGGGTTCCCGGGTACGGCGAGGGCCAGATGACGGGCCACCAGGCCGAGGCGATCGAGACCCGGATCCGGTGGCCCGGCGCGAACCGATAGCCGGCCGCGCGGAGCGGCACCCGGACCGGCTCGACGACGCCGGGGACGAGCGGCTCCGGTGCCTCGTGCGACCGCCGGTGGGTGAGATTGAGGACGCCCATCGTGACCTGTGATGCCGTCCCGTCCGGCGCCACGTCCGAGAGCCGCACGACAAGCGTCGCTACGGGCATGTCCGTGCTGACGCGGACATCGAGGGCCGGGCGGCCGAGGATCTCGATGGCCGTCTCGAGCGGTGCCGAGGTGAAGACGGGGACGCCGGCCTCGTCGCGGCCGACGTCGCGGGCGAGCCCGTTTGGCGCGCTCCCGGCACCCCAGGACAGGCTGCCGGTCGTGCCCGTCGTCGGGCGATGGCGAAAGGTGGTCGAGCCGGCGGTCGGCGGCGTCTCGGCTGCGAGGATGCCGCGGAGGGGCTCGTCCCGGCCGCCGAGCCAGAGCGAGCACAGCCGCGGGACC
>MGOD01000127.1:6801-8437 GCA_001795245.1 Chloroflexi bacterium RBG_16_70_13 | reverse complement strand
CGCGCGCATGGAGCGAGCCGTCGCCCATGAAGTAGCCGACCATCTCGGCAAGGTCTTCGGTCATGACCCGGGGCACGAAGGTCCTGTGGTCGGATGTCCAGTACGCCTCCGGGAGCGGCGGCAGCGGGACGTCTCGAGACTCGCCGATCATGCCGCCGAGCGTCAGCGGCACGCGATCACCAGCTCGGAGGTCGGCGAACCGGCGCCATTGCCAGTCGCCGTTCTCGTCGACCACCCGGATCCGGTGGGTCGTCGTCCCCTGGATCCGGTAGCCCCGCGACGTCTCGACGGACACCACGGGCTCGACGCCGTTCACGTAGAACTTGGTCGCCTGGCGAGGCCCATCATCCGTCGCGACCTTGAGATCGAGGTCCTGCCACTTGTCGCCATCGGGATTGCCCAGGCCGCGCAGGCGGACGAGCCCTCGATCCGTCAACACGAGACTGTCGCCGACGAGGCACCCGGTCGGCGCGAGCAGGCTGATCTGCGCGTTCCGGTAGCCATGCTCCCGGCCGAGCTCGAGGGCCTCATCGGAAATCCGATGGGCCTGCTCGAGCACGTCAGCCGGGACACCCTCCGTCGGAATCTGGAAGGCCGCGTCCCGGTGCATCCCCATGACGCGCAGGAACGGCGCCTCGTTCTTCTGGTACTCGACGAACGGCCCGCCGTGGTCGCGGGCGATGATCGCCGACTGGCGGTAGGCCTCCGCGGTCATGATCGAGGTCAGGGCCGCGGCGAAGTTGCGGCCCTCGTCGGAGTCATATGCGAGGCCGCGGCTCATGAGCAGCGCGCCGAGGTTGGCGTAGCCCAGGCCGAGCGGCCGGAACCTGTGGGAGTTCTCCTCGATCCGCGGCGTCGGATAGCCGGCGTTGTCGACGAGGATCTCCTGCGCAGTTATTGTAATCCGGCAGGCATCCCTGTAATCATCGACGTCGAATTCGCCGTCTTCACGCACGAATTTCATGAGGTTGACTGAGGCCAAGTTACAGGATGAATCGTTAATGAACGAAAACTCGGAGCATGGATTTGTAGCATACTGTCGCGCGCTGTTAGAAACTGGGTTCCAGTTGTTAATTGTCGTGTCGTACTGGATACCCGGATCACCGCACACGTACGCGGCGTCGGCCATGCGGCGGAAGATGTCGCGGGCCTTGTACGTACCCATCGGGGCGCCGTCGACGACCGCGTGGGTCGTCCAGTCGCCGTCGTTGACGACCGCCTTCATGAACTCGTCGGTGACCCGGACGCTGTGGTTGGCGTTCTGGAAGAAGACGCTGCCGTAGGCCTCGCCGGTGAAGCTGGGGTCGTAGCCCTGCTCGATGAGGGCCCAGGCCTTCTTCTCCTCGAGCATCTTGGAATCGATGAAGTCGAGGACATCCGGGTGGTCGGCGTCGAGGATGACCATCTTGGCCGCGCGGCGGGTCTTGCCGCCCGACTTCACGACCCCGGCGAAGGCGTCGTAGCCCTTCATGAAGCTGACCGGGCCGGAGGCCGTGCCGCCACCGGTCATCCGCTCACGGCTCGAGCGGATGGGGGAGAGGTTGCTCCCGGCGCCGCTGCCGAACTTGAAGAGCATGGCCTCGGTCTTGGCGAGGTCCATGATCGAGCCCATGTTGTCCTGGACGGAGTTGATGAA
>MGOD01000127.1:6180-6570 GCA_001795245.1 Chloroflexi bacterium RBG_16_70_13 | reverse complement strand
GAAGTACTTGCTGACGACGACGTTCGTCGCGAGCTGGCTCCAGGCCTTGGGAACCTCGACGTCCTTCTGCTCGAAGACGCTCTTGCCCGATTCGTTCGCGATGCCGGCCGTCCGGAGCTCCCACTCGATCTCGTCGTAGGGATGGATCCCGGGCGTGGTGTGGCGGCGCGGCCAGGTCAGGCCCTTGGCACCGGTCCCGTCGAAGCTGGCTCCGTAGGGGCCGGAAAGGGTGCGGCGCCCGGCGCCGGAGGACGTAGCGGCCTGCGTCGCACCCTTCCGTCCCGACCTGGCCCCGCGTGCGGTCGCAGCCCCCGCGGCGCCGGCGCTGCCTGCGGTTGCCGCCCCGGAGGGGGCAGCGCCGGCAGCGCCGGTCGCCTGGTTCCCGGTGGA
>MGOD01000127.1:4620-6159 GCA_001795245.1 Chloroflexi bacterium RBG_16_70_13 | reverse complement strand
CTCGGCTCGGGCCATCGTGTTCGACTCCTCATCCATCCCCGCGCGACGCTCATCCCGGGCGACAGCGCGGCTTTCGCCTTCTCCGACGTGGCGCCCGGCTTGTTCGTTCAGCTCGGTGGGCGTCGCGGCGGGATCCGCTCTCTTCCTGCAGTGGGCCGGTCCGGACCTGGGCGGAGGTCCGACCCGGCGGCTGCGATCTTCATGTCGTGGGCCCCGATCCGCTGGCCGCCGGTCCCGTCGTTGCGGTCCCGTCGGTAGCTGCGGCTCGAGCCCCCTGCGCCCGGTCGTGTCGTGGGCCTCGGGTCCGGGAGGGGCACCTGCGGGGGCCTGGCAGAGGCGTCAGGCGGGTCTGGCGGCGGCCGGATCGAGGCGGGACGACGACGATCGAGCGATCCTCGAACTGTACGCTTCGAGGGAGGCGCAGTCAAGCCCAAACCACAAGATGTAGTGGTCGACATCGGGTGGTCGGCGCTACATGTTGTGGCACGCGGTTCTTGCGGGCCATCCACTTGCGGGCGGTCCGCATCCACGATTCCGCCGGATCCTTCCACCGCCGGCGGCTGGGTTCTCCCCGGCGACCCGGGGAGTTGTCCACGAGTTGCGCACGGCCGGGAGTGCCGGACGCAAAGCTCATGATATCGAACACCCGTTCTGACAAGCAACCGGCGAGTAAGCGGCCGGAGCGATGATCCGGGCGTGGACGATCTCCAGTTCGGGTCGCGCGTGCGGGCCGCCAGGATCCGGCGCGGCTGGCGGCAACGGGACCTGGCGGCTGCCGCGCACGTCTCGCCCTCGATGGTGTCGCGGATCGAACGCGGGCATCTCGAGGGCATGTCGCTCGACGCCATCCGTCGTGTGGCGGCCGCGCTCGAGATCCGGGTGGAGCTCTTGCCTCGATCGCGTGCCGCCGACCTCGATCGGCTCGTCAACGCCCGCCACGCGGCCCTGGCGGAGGCGGTCCTCGCGTGGCTGGCGTCACTGTCGGGCTGGGTCGCACGGCCCGAGGTGTCCTTCAACGTCTTCGGCGACCGCGGCGTCGTCGACATCCTCGCCTGGCACGCGGCGTCCGGGGCCCTCGTCGTGATCGAGCTCAAGACGGAGATCGTCGACGTCGGCGAGCTGCTCGGGACGCTGGATCGAAAGCGCCGCCTGGGCGCGTTGATCGCGGAGCCGTTCGGGTGGCGACCGAGCGCGGTCTCCTCGTGGCTGATCATCGGCGAGGGAATGACCAATCGGCGGCGGGTGGCAGAGCACGCGGCGACCTTCCGGGCGGCCCTGCCGACCCGAGGACGACAGGTCCGGGCATGGGTCGCCCGGCCGGCCGGTGCCATCGCCGCCCTGACGTTCTTCGCAGACGGTCGCCCCGGGAACGTTGGAATGGGATTCGCGACCGTTCGTCGGGTTTCGGCCCGTTCGCGGCGGGCTCCTGAGCGTGGCCGCCGAGTGGCGTAGGGCTCGAGGCAGGCCGGAGGACTCCCGAACGCGATCCAACGTTTCCACGGTGACCGTCTGAGACCGAAGCGCCCGCGGGGGCAGCCG
>MGOD01000127.1:4432-4518 GCA_001795245.1 Chloroflexi bacterium RBG_16_70_13 | reverse complement strand
GGCGCCGCCCTCGCTCGGCGCCGCACGCCCGTGGGCGGTGTGCAGCCGGCGCGGTGTGCACCCGGCGCGCGGTCAGCAAAGGGCGC
>MGOD01000127.1:4291-4409 GCA_001795245.1 Chloroflexi bacterium RBG_16_70_13 | reverse complement strand
TGGGCGGTGTGCACCCGGCGCGGTGTGCACCCGGCGCGCGGTCAGCAAAGGGCGCCCTCGCCCGGCGCCGCACGCCCATGGAAGCCGCGCCCTGCGCCCTCGCCAGGCACGCGCCGGC
>MGOD01000127.1:0-4230 GCA_001795245.1 Chloroflexi bacterium RBG_16_70_13 | reverse complement strand
CGCGGTCAGCAAAGGGCGCCCTCGCCCGGCGCCCGCACGCCCGTGGAAGCCGCGCCCCCCTCAGCGGGCGCGAAGGGCCCGCCAGAGCGTGCGCGGCGTGGGGCTCTGGCCGTACATCAGGACGCCCGAGCGGTACAGCCGGGCGGCGACCCAGAGTGCGACCGGGATGAACGCCGCGAGGAGGGCGATCGCGATCGCAATCTCGGCGGGCGACGCCGTGCCCTGGCCCATCCGCGTCAGCATCAGGTAGGGGCTGAAGAACGGGATGAACGACAGGATGACGACGAGCGGCGAGTCGATCGGGATGAGACCCGTGCCCGCGTACGACGCCACGATGTACCCGCCGACCGAGATGATCGTCAGCGGCGCGACGATCTGGTTGACGTCCTCCTGGCGGCTGACGAGCGAGGCCGCCCCCGCGTAGAGCACGGCATACAGCGCGAACCCCAGCACGAACATGATCCCGAAGACCACGAGGAGCGGCACGGACAGGCCCTCCGGCAGCGCCGCGCCGGGCGAGCCGCCGAAGATGAACGCCGCGATCCGGTCCTGGAAGATGAGCGCCGCGGCCGACGGGATGAGGACGACGACGTACTGGACGAGCGCCAGACCGCCGACGCCCACGACCTTGCCGGCCATCAGCTGGAACGGCGTGGCGGCGGCCAGGACGATCTCCATGACCCGGCTGTTCTTCTCCTCGGCCACGCTGAAGGCGACCCACTGACCGTACAGGATGATGGCCATGAACAGCAGGATCGAGAGGACGAAGCTGATCGCGAACGTGCTCGCGAACTCCTCGCCCGTCTGGGGACCGTTGGTCGGGGCGTCGGGGTCGGCGGAGAGGACCTCGAAGTCGGGCGGGGCGAAGAGGGCGGCCTGGTCGATCGGCGGGATGCCGGCCCGGGTGAGCCGATCCTGGATGGCGATCGAGCTCGCCGCCTGGCGGATGAGCTGCGTCGTCCGGGACAGGAACGTGTCCTTCGAGTAAAGCGCGAACGACAGGTCGCCGCTGGCCGTCCGGTCGAGGACGAGGAGCGCGCTCGTCGCGCCGTCGAGGACCCGCGACCGGGCGGCCTCGACATCGGTCGTCGCTTCGACCCGGTAGGCGGTCGTCGTCTGGCGGTCGGTCGGCAGGCCCGGGATCGGGGCATTCAGGAGGAGCCCTAGGGCGCCGGGGACATCGACCGCCGGGCTCGAGTCGCCGACGACGACCTCGATGCGGTCGCCGGTGCTGCCCCGGTCGATGAACCGGATGATCACCGGGGCCAGGGCCAGGCCGACCCCGACGACGACGAGGAGGACGGTCGTGGCCTTGAACGTCCGGGTCCGGCCGCGCCACAGGAACTCGCGCCGGGCGACGGCGACGATGTTGCGAAGGGTGGCGGCGGGCGACGGGGTCATCGGGCGGCTCCCGACGTGGCATCGGCGGCCTCGGCGGGATCGGTGCCGTCGGCCGTGGCCGTGCCCGACGGCGAGGCCCCCGCACCGGCGCTCGCGAGGTGGTGGTCCTCGGATGGGGGCCGGCCGACGCGCTCGATGAAGATCTGCTCGATCGAGGGATCGGCGATGAGGAACTGGGTCACCCGCTCACCCCGGGCGAGCGCGGCGCCGAGGATGTCCTGGGGGTCGCGGCCGCGGACGTCGAGCTCGGTGTAGTCCTCGCCCGAGCGGACGACGCTCACGCCCTCGAGATCAGCCAGCCAGGGCAGCCCCGCGTCGCCCTCGACGCCGAGGCGGACCACCTGCCGGCCGCTGGAGCGCTTGACGTCGAGGATCGGGCCGCCCAGGACGAGCCGGCCGCGGTCGATGATCGCGACCGCCTCGCACAGCTCCTCGACCATCTCCATCTGGTGGGTCGAGAAGACGAGCGTGGTGCCCCGCTTCCGCATCTCGCCGAAGGCTTCCTTGAGGAGGCTCACGTTCACCGGGTCGAGGCCGACGAACGGCTCGTCCATGATCAGGACGTCCGGTTCGTGAAGGACCGCCGCGATGAGCTGGACCTTCTGCTGGTTGCCCTTCGAGAGCTCCTCCGCCCGCCGCTTCTCGTACTCGGGGATCCGGAACCGCCCAAGCCAGTCGCGGGCGCGGGCGGCGGCCTCCCTGCGTGGGATCGCGTAGAGCGAGGCGAAGAACACCAGCTGCTCGAGGACCTCGAGGCGGGGGTAGAGGCCGCGTTCCTCTGGCAGATAGCCCCAGGTCCTCCGTGACACGTCCGTGGACGGGATGCCGGCCCAGGTGACCGTGCCGCTGTCGGGGCGGAGGATGTCGAGGACGATCCGCATCGTCGTCGTCTTGCCGGCACCGTTCGCGCCGAGGAACCCGAAGACCTGGCCCTGCTCGACCTGGAAGCTGATTCCGTCGAGGGCCGTGACCTTGCCGAAGCGCTTGACGAGGCTGTCGAGGACGAGGCTCATGGCCGGTCACTCTACGAGGGGCGCGTCGGCCGTGCACGGGCCGGTGGTCGCGGGTGACGGTGGCCGACCGGATCGTGGGTGCGACAGGAGTGGTGCCGTTGTTCCGGGGCCGTATGTGCGGGTGGCGCACGTGCGCGGCCCTCCCGCCGTCACCGCGCCGATCCGTACGGCGACCTTCAACGTCGCGGCCTCCGCGCCGATCTCCACCGTGGCCATGGCGCGGCACTCTCTCAGATTGTCGTCCCGGGAACGTTGGATCGATATCCCGCGATCGAAGCACGCATCGACCTTTGGCTGCCGACCCCGGATGACGCGCCTTGAGTTCAGATGGCCCGGCATGCAGCCCCGGGCCAGGGCCCGCCCGACCGATTCCAGGGTCCCGACGTGCGCCAACGGTCCCCGGGCGACCGTCTGAGACAGGCGGCGCACTTTCAGTCCGGCGGCGACAAGCGGATCCGGCGGGCGGGTCGGTGAGGGCTAGTGCGCCTCGAAGGTGATATCGGCGTCGAAGGCCGGCTCGCCGGGGATCTCGACCGGGAAGCCGGTGGAGGTGTAGGCGCTGAAGTAGTCGGTCCACTCGAGGCCCCGGCAGATCGCGCTGCCGGACAGGCCGTCCGCGGTCGCCTCGTCGGTCGTCGTGATGCAGCGCTCCGGGTTGTAGACGATCCAGTGCCGGCTGTCCATGACGCGATCGATCGACAGGTAGCCTTCCGGGGCGAAGGGCCCGCCGGCGTCGGGGAGGCCGTAGTAGCTGAGGTACCAGCCTTCGCCGTTCGTCCACTTGACATCGATGCCGTAGTCGGGATCGAAGGATCCCGTCCCGACGATCCTGTCGAGGACGACCGTCTCGCCGTCCATCTCGATCGTCGCCGTGCCTGCGCTGTAGGTCGCGACCGGGGACGGGAAGGGGTTCCCGGGGTCGAACGGGAAGGGGTCCTCGCCGCCCAGCAGGGTCAGGAGGTCGCAGCCGCTCAACGCGGCCCCGAGCACGGCGACGGCGGCGACCTGGGCGACGCCGCGCATTAGCGACGGCCCACGTTCGGCCATTGGCGGAGTGGCAGGCGGAGGCAGGTCACGAGCCGCATCGTAGCCCCGCGCGGGGGTCGACCAAGGGCGACTCCGCCCCGGATCCGGGTGCCATCCGGCCCTCGGCTGGAATAGTCCGGAGCCGCGCAGGCGCTCCGGGGCCGGCCCGGCCGCTTTCGCGCCCGGCCGGGCGACCTGCACGCCCGGCTCGCCCTACAAGCCGCTGTAGGTGGGCCGGGCGGCGCCGCGCTACAGCCCGCTGTAGGCGTGGAGGCCGCTGAACCAGAGCGAGCCGGAGTAGGTCACGAGGACCATCACGAACCCGACGACGAGGAGCAGCGCGGCCGGGCGGCCCGCCCAGGCCCGCTGGTTGCGGGCGTGGAGGTAGATCGCGTAGACGAGCCAGGTGACGAGAGCCGCCGTCTCCTTGGGATCCCAGCCCCAGTAGCGCGACCAGGCGATCGAGGCCCACCAGGATCCGAGGATGATCATCGTGGCGAAGATCGGGAAGCCGATGATCACGGCCCGGTAGGCGACCCGGTCGAGGACCTTGTGCGACGGAAGCCAGGCGTAGCGGTCGGCCTTCCCCTGGACCAGATAGCCGATCCCGGCCGCGAACGAGGTCGCGAAGATCCCGTAGGAGAGGACCGCCATCCCGACGTGGATCGTCAGCAGCGGCGCGTTCTGGAGGGCCGGCACGAGCGGCTCGATCTCCGACGGCAGCGACGCCGCGTACAGCGCCAGGAAGGCCGCGACCCCGACCGGGATCGCCGCGATCGAGCCGATCGGG
>MGOD01000126.1:22724-23008 GCA_001795245.1 Chloroflexi bacterium RBG_16_70_13 | reverse complement strand
GACGGATCCGGCGGGCCTCCGGTCAGGCGCAGCCCGACGAGTGGTCCGTCGGTCACCGGCAGATCGATCGTCGCGCCGCAGCGCAGGCATAGCGCCCCGGCCTCGCGCCGGGCGACCGGACCGTCGTCGGCATCGTGGACGGCCCCGAGCGGCTCGTGGTTCGTCGTGAAGTCGCACTTCGGGTAGGCGGAGCACCCCCAGAAGACGTTTCCGGTCCGCCGCGCGCGACGCGCGACGAGGTGGCCGTCGCCGTTCCTGGGGCAGATGACCTCGAACGGGAGCTG
>MGOD01000126.1:20009-22630 GCA_001795245.1 Chloroflexi bacterium RBG_16_70_13 | reverse complement strand
CTTCGGGCACGGCCCGCCCGTGCCGGGCAGGGCGGGCTCCTCCTCGCCCGGCAGCGGCCGCGATTCCTTGTGCTCCGGGAAGAGTGAGCAGGCGAGGAACCGCCCGTTCCGGCCGAGGCGGATGACCATCGCATGCCCGAGCGAGCAGACCTCGTCGGTGGGCTCGGTCGTGAAGTCCCGCCGCCGCAGCTCCCGCCGCTTCTCGTCGACGCGGTCCTTGAGCGGCCCGTAGAACGCCTCGAGCAGGGGCACCCAGGCACGCTCGCCGCGGGCGACCTCGTCGAGCTCCTCCTCCATCCGGGCGGTAAAGGCCACGTCGACGTAGTCTCCGAAGTGCTCGACGAGGAGGTCGGTCACGATCTCGCCGATGAGCTCCGGGCGGAGCCGGCGATCCTCGATCCGGACGTAGCCGCGGTCGACGATCGTCGACAGCGTCGCCGCGTACGTCGAGGGCCGGCCGATGCCGTGCTCCTCGAGGGCCTTGACGAGCGAGGCCTCCGTGTAGCGCGGCGGCGGCTCCGTGAAGTGCTGGGTCGTCGCGACCTCGGCGACCGTCGTCCGGTCGCCCTCGGCGAGCCCGGGCAGGCGGCCCTCGGCCTCGCCCTCGCCACCGGCCGTCGCGCCGTCCGCAGACGCATCGTCGCGGCCCTCGGTGTAGACCCGCGAGAAGCCGTCGAAGAGGGTCCGGGTCGCCGAGGCCCGGAGCTCGTAGGCATCCGCCGAGAGATCGACCGTGGTCGTCTCCAGCTGCTTGGCCTCCATCTGGCTGGCCAGGGCCCGCTGCCAGATGAGGCGATACAGCCGAAGCTCCTCGGGCTTGAGCGAACCGGCCAGCGAATCGGGGTCCCGGCCAAAGCTCGTTGGGCGGATCGATTCGTGGGCCTCCTGGGCGCCCTTCGACTTCGTCCGGTAGACCCGGCCCCTGGGCATCGTGTAGCGCTCGCCGAAGCGGGCCCGGATGATGTCGCGGGCCTCCCCCATGGCGATTCCGGCGATGGCCACCGAATCGGTCCGCATGTAGGTGATGAGCCCGACGTGGCCATCCGGCGTATCCGCGCCCTCGTACAGCCGCTGGGCGACCGACATCGTCCGCTTGGGGCTGAAGCCGAGCTTGCGACTCGCCTCCTGCTGGAGGGTCGAGGTCGTGAACGGCGGGGCGGGACTCCGCTTCTGGGCCTTCGTCGCGATCGAGGTGATGACCGGCCGGAGCCGCCGCAGCGTCTCGGCGTGGTGCTCGGCCAGGATCCCGTTGTCCACGTCGGTCGGCTCGCCGGCGATCCGGACGAGGTCGGCGACGAAGGTCTCGCCGCGGTCGGTCTCGAGCGTGGCGTGGATGGTCCAGTACTCGCGGGCCTCGAACTTCGAGATCTCCCGCTCGCGCTCGACGACGAGGCGGACCGCGACCGACTGGACGCGCCCGGCCGACAGGCCGCCGCGGACCTTGCGCGAGATGAGCGGGCTGAGCGTGTAGCCGACGAGGCGATCGACGATCCGCCGCGTCTGCTGGGCGTCGACGAGGTCCGTGTCGATCGAGCGGGGGTGCTGGAAGGCGTCCCGCACGGCCCGCTCGGTGATCTCGGAGAAGGTGACCCGGCGCGTCTTCGCCTCGGGCACGTGGGCCGCCTCGGCGACGTGCCAGGCGATCGCCTCGCCCTCCCGGTCGAGGTCCGTGGCGAGGTATACGAGGTCGGCGCTGCGGGCCGCCCGCTCGATCGCGTCGACCTGCTTGCGGCGGTCGTCGGCGACGACGTACTCGGGCGTGAAGCCGTGCTCGACGTCGACACCGAACTTGCCCTTGCCGGGGTTCTCGGGAAGGTCGCGGACGTGACCATACGATGCCAGGACGCGGTAATCGTCGCCGAGATAGCGCTCGATCGTGCGCGCCTTGGCCGGCGACTCGACGATCACCAAGTGCTTCGGCATCGGGCGGGACTATACCTCAGGCCACTTCCCTGCCGATTACGCGGCCGGGCCTGCCTGAACGGGATCGGGGCCTGCCTTCGGCAGCCGCTCCGGCGGTTACGCCTCGCGGATGCGGCGCAGGAAGTCCTCGTCGATCTCGAGGTCGGCATCGCCCGCCGGCTCGGCGGCCTCCCTGGCCACGCCGGTCGTGGCCGCGTCGCCGGCCGCCTCGGCGCGCTCCGGCCGGATCTCGATGAACCGGATGTGGAGGTACGGGAGCACGAACGTGGACCCGACCTCGTCGATGAACACCGGCCGCCTGCCATCGAGGGTCCGCATGTTCGTGCAGAGGAGGAGCGCGTCGCCGGCCCTGGGCGGGTCGAACAGGTCGACGATGACCGGCTGCTCGCCGGTCAGGTGGACGACCGCGTTGCGGATCACGGGCGGGGGTCAGAGCGGGTGGTAGAAGTCGACGACGAGCCGGACCCGGCCGCCGGACACCCAGACCCCGAGGCCGACCCGGTCGTACTTCGCGTTCATGAGGTTGACGTAGTGGCCGCCGCTGTACGACGCCTCGCTCTGGAAGTAGAGATGCGAGCCGAGGACGGCGGCGTATGGGTCGCCGCTCCGGCAGCCCAGGTTCTCGGCCCAGATGTAGCTCGTATAGCCAGCCGCCCGGAGGCGGTCGCCGGGGTTGCCGCCCGAGAAGTGGGTGCACA
>MGOD01000126.1:16389-19985 GCA_001795245.1 Chloroflexi bacterium RBG_16_70_13 | reverse complement strand
GCGGGCGACCTTGGCCGTGATCCCGGCGTCCTGCCACAGCGCGGCCACGTTCCTGCCGCCCGGGCTCGAGCAGCTCCCGGTAGAGGTCACGAGGCCGCCGGTCCGGGTGCAGTTCATGAGGCCGAGGTAATAGGACTCGACCGCGGCCCAGGTGCTCCCGCCGATGCTTCCCCCGCTACCGCCGCCACTGCCGCCGCCGCTGCTGGTGGACGGCCGCGGGGCCGGCTTGGGGGCGGTCGTGAAGGTGATCGAGGCCGCGGCGACGATCGGGACACCCGCCTTGGAGGTCGCCCCGGCACCGACCAGCAGCTCAACCTTCTGGGCGTAGCCGAGGTTCGTCGAGGGGTCGAAGACGAGGACGGTGTCGTTCTCGGCCCAGCGGAACGTTCCAGCCAGCTTCGTCGTGCCCTGGGTCGCGCTCCAGGCCGCCTCGGTCGAGGCATGGTCCATCGGCTCCGTGAAGCGGACCGACAGCAGCTGGTTCCAGGCGACGTCGGTCCAGCCGTGGCGCGGTCGGAAGCGGACGACGGCGGGGGCGGCCGCGGTCCGGATCTCGAGGCCCGTCGACTCGATCTCGGCGCCGTCGAGGTCGCGGACGCCCGGCGCCAGGCTGACCGTGTAGGCCGTGTCCGGCGCGAGCGGCTCGTCCGGCCGGAAGTCGTAGACGGGGGCCTCGGCGGTCGAGGCCTCGGCCGGGACGAGGGTGCCGGCCGCGGCCGGGCTGAGGACGAGGTCGAGGGTCGATTCGTCGATCGGGCCCGAGAAGGCGACCCGGAAGGCGGTGGCGATCGCCGCCTCGCCGGCGGCGACCGACGTTGCGGCGACCGTCGCCGCGACGGCCTGGCGGGTCAGGAAGGCGGCCCGGACCGGTCGCTCGAGCGGCCGGCCGGTGGCATCGAGCGCCCCTTCGAGCACGGTCACGGTGTAGTACGTGCTCGGCTTCCAGGCCGTCCGCGGTGCGACGGTCAGGCGGGTGCCCGTGGCGTCCCAGGCGATGTCGACGGCCCGGGACGGGACGACCCGAAGCATGAGCTCGACGCTGGCCGTGTCCATCGGTGCGGAGAACGTGATCGTCACGGGCGCGGACGGCGACTCCGACGTCCGGATCTGGGTGCTCAGGGCCGCCGCCTCGAGGGGCTCGCTCCGCGTCGGCGGAACCCCCGTGGCGGGATCCGGGCGGGTGCCGGCGAGAGCGGTGATCGCGCCGACGGCGAGCAGTGCGACGACGGCGAGGAGGCGGCGGCCGCCGGCCCGTCGATCGACGGATCGGGCCACGACGAGGGCGATCACGGGGACCGCCAGGGCGGCCGCAAGAACATTCCGCAATACAGCAGTCTCCTGGCTCGTCGCTGGGGACGATGGCATCGTGGGGCTGCGGGCCGAGGGCGCACGGCCGCCGGCAGGATAGCACGGGTGTCCAACGAAGCGCCTCCGCCGGCCGGTTCCAGGGGCTGGTCAGGCGGCGGGCTCGGCCGCGCCGGGAGGTACCGACGGGTCATGCGGGGCCGGGCCCGGATCGGCGATGGCCAGGAATCCCGCGACGCGATAGCGCCCGTACGCCCCCTCCGCGAGGCCCGCGGCCTCCAGGGCGGTGAGGCCGGCGAGGACGGCCGCGATCGGCATCCCGGTCAGCGCGACGAGCTCGTCGGCGGTCGCGGCGCCGTCGAGGAGCGCCCGGGCGATGCGGTCCTCACGGGGCGAGAGCTCGACCCGTCGCGCCGCCCTCGATGGCGACCGGACGGGCCGGGACGGCGGGACCAGGAGCCGCCGCGGGGCTGGCACCGGGAACGCCGCCGAGGCCATGAGCCCGAGGTCCTCGAGGAGCTGCGGCACGCCGGCGACGACATGGGCCACGCCCTCGTAGTCGCGCAGCCAGGCCAGGCAGCCCGCCGACTGCGGAGCGTCGATCGCGCCCGGGAGGAAGAAGCACTCGCGGCCCTGCTCCATGGCCCACGACGCGGTGAGGAGCGCACCGCTCGTCGCCCCGGCCTCCACCACGACGACGGCATCGGCGAGCCCGCTGATGATCCGGTTCCGGCGCGGGAATGTGCCCTTCGAGGGTATCGTCCCGGGAGCGTGCTCCGAGACGACCGCACCACCTGCGTCGACGATCGCGTCGGCGAGCCGATCGTGGGACCGGGGAAAGAGGCGGGCGTGGCCGCCACCGATGACGGCCACGGTCCGGCGGCCCTCGGCCACGACGGCGGCGTGCGCCGCCCCATCGATGCCGACGGCCAGGCCGCTCACGACGAGGGCGCCGGCACGCGCGAGCGCGGCCCCGATCCGGGACGCCGTCCGTCGCCCGCTGTCGGTCGGGCGGCGGGTGCCCACGACCGCGACGGCCGCCTCGGCGGAGAGGGCCTCGATTTCGCCGCGGACGAAGAGGACGCGCGGCGGCAGCTCGATCCGCCGGAGTCGCTCGGGGAACCCCGGGTCGTTCATCGCGAGGGGGACCACGCCGGCCGCACGGAGGTCCTTCAGGACGACCTCGACCCGGCGAGCGGCGACCGCGAGCGCCTCGGCCGCCGACTCGGACATCGCGAGGCCCTGGCCTTCGGGATCGCGGCTCGCCGCCCGCACGGCCGCCGCCCCGTCCCGCCGCCGGGCCAGGGCGAGGATGGCGTTGGGGTTGCCGCAAGCCGCGAGGAGCCGCTCCAGGATGATCGGGCCGACGCCGTCCGCCGAGACGATGACCGCGAGGGCCTCGCGATCGGCGAGGGGCGCGTAGGACTCCGGCGATTCGCCCGCCCGGTGGGCCGATCCGCGAAGGACCGGACCGGTTGGACCGTCGCGACCCACGCCGAGCACCCTCAGACCGCCAGGGCCAGGTGAGGGTGGGCGGCCGGGGCCCGCCAGCGAGCCGCCTCCTCGAGGTGGGCGGTGCCTACGGAGGCGTCGTCGGCCAGGTCGGCGATCGTCCGCGCCACGCGCAGGAGGCGGTCCGTCCCTCGGCCGGACAGGCGCTCCATGTCGGCCAGGGCGATGGCCCGGCGACGGGCCTCGGGGCTGAGGCGGCAGGCCGCCCGCAGCGCCCGCCCGGCGACCCGTCCGTTCAGGGCATGCGGCGGACGGGCCAGCTGGACGCGTCGAGCGGCCTCGATTCGTGACGCGACAGTGGCCGACGATTCCGGCTCGTCCGACGAGATGAGGGCGGCCGCCGGGAGCCTGGGCAGCCCGACCCAGAGGTCGATCCGGTCGCGAAGCGGTCCCGAGATCCGGCCGACATACCGCTCCGGGCCGTTCGGCGGACACTCGCACGGCTGGGGGGTGCCGGTGTTGCCGCAGCGACAGGGGTTCATCGCCGCGACCAGCTGGAAGCGCGCCGGCAGGACGGCCGTCCGCGCGGCCCGGGCGATCGCGATCCGGCCCTCCTCGAGCGGCTGGCGGAGGGCCTCGAGGACGTCGCGCCCGAACTCGGGCAGCTCGTCGAGGAACAGGACTCCGTGGTCAGCCCGGGTCACCTCGCCCGGCATCAGCCCCGGGCCGCCGCCGACGATGGCGGCGTACGACGCGGTGTGGTGCGGCGCCCGGAACGGCGGCCGCCGAACGAGGGCCCGGACCGGCCGCTCGCCCGACACGGACGCAACGATCGTGGC
>MGOD01000126.1:16021-16327 GCA_001795245.1 Chloroflexi bacterium RBG_16_70_13 | reverse complement strand
CGCTGCCGGGCGGTCCCATGAGGAGGAGCGCGTGCCCGCCCGACAGGGCGACCTCGAGGGCCCGGCGAGCCTCGTGCTGGCCGCGCACCTCGGCGAGGTCCGGGACCGACTCCAGGCCGTCGACGTCAGGGTCGTCGAGCGGCGAGTCGGCCGGACGCTCCCCGCGGGCGCCGGTCTCGGCCGCGAGCTCGACCCGGGCGGGCATCGCCGGCCCGCGGACGCGCCGCGCACGAAGGACCGCCACCGCATCGCCGAGCGAGGCACAGCCGATCGCCTGGATGCCCGGCACGAGAGCCGCCTCCTCGA
>MGOD01000126.1:13259-15977 GCA_001795245.1 Chloroflexi bacterium RBG_16_70_13 | reverse complement strand
CCCGTGCGCGGCGAGGGCGCCGAGCATCGGCAGGAGCCCCGGCACGGGCCGGACCTCGCTGCCGAGCGACAGCTCCCCGATGAGCGCCGTCCGGCCGCCGGCGGCTCTGAACTGCTCCGACCCCAGCAGGATCCCGACGGCGATCGCGAGATCGACGCTCGACCCGCCCTTCGGGAGGTCGGCCGGGGCGAGGTTGACCGTGATCCGGCGCGGGGGATGGATGAAGCCGGCGTTGCGGATCGCCCCCCGCACCCGCTCGCGGGCCTCGCGCAGGGCCGCGTCGGCGAGGCCGACGATCGTGAATCCGGGCAGGCCCGGCGCGACGTCGACCTCGACGCGGATGCGCCGGCCGTCGAGGCCCACGAGCGTGGCGGAGAGCAGGGTCGCGAGCATGCCGCGGACCCTAGCGGGCGTCGCTTATCGCCCGCTCACCCGAACCGGCCTGGGCTCCGGCGGCGGACCTCGGGTCGCCCCGACGGTCGGCCCGGGGCGAGCTCGGCGACGCGGACCCGGCGACCCGGACGCCTAGCGCGCGGCGACCTTGGCGGTCGTGGGGGCCGCGACCCGCTCGACCTCGGTCGCGAGGGCGGAGATCTCGCGGGCGAGCGGCGAGTCCGGCTTCGAGAAGGCGAACGGCGTGCCCGAGTTCTGGGCGCTGATCGCGACCCGGTACTCGTTCGTGATCTTGAACTCGAACTGGCGCTTGAGCGCCCCCTCCGCCGCCTGGACGCTGATGCCGGTGAAGGCATTCGAGCGGTTGAGGAGGAGCTTCACCTTGCTCGATTCGTAGCCCACCCGTCCGAGGGCCTCGAGGACGAGGCGGACGTTCTTCAGGCACGACAGGTCCGCGGTCATGACCACGAAGATCATGTCGGCGTGGTCGAGGACCGAGAGCGTCAGGTCGCCGAGACGCTTCTCGACGTCGACGACGACGTAGTCGTACATCGTCCGAAGGATCGTCAGCGCCTGGTCCATCTGGGCCTCGTGGACGAGGTCGCCGTCCTCGGGGCTCGGCGGGGCCAGGAGCAGGTCGACGCCCGAATCGTGGCGGACCATGACCGACTTGATGAGGTCGTTGTCGATCGAGGGGGCACTGACGAGGTCGGAGATGCTCTTGCGGTCGTTGCCGAGGTCGAGGAAGACCCGATGGTCGCCGAACTGGAGGACGCCGTCGACGAGCGCCACCCGCCGGGTGTGCTCCTGGTGGAGAGCGATCGCGGCATTGATGGCAAGGGTCGTCGTGCCCACGCCGCCCTTCGCCCCATAGAAGGCGAGGAGCTTCCCCAGCGGGGCCCGGATGCCGCCCGTGCCCGCCCGCGACGAGAAGCGGGCCAGGAGGCTCTTCATCCGGGCCAGGAGCTCGGCCTGGTGGAACGGCTTGACGAGGTAGTCGTCCGCTCCGGCGCGAAGGCCCCGGACCTTCTGCTCGACCTCCTTCTCGGCGGTCAGCATGATGATCGGGACATGGGCGCCGGTGCCCTCGATCTCCCGGATCTTCGTCGCGACCTCGTAGCCGTCGAGCTTGGTCAGGGTCACGTCGAGGAGGATCAGGGCCGGTGATTCGGTCTCCCAGAGGCGCAGCCCCTCGGCGCCGTCACCCGCAACAACGACCTCATAGCCCTCCTGCTTGAGTGTGACCCGCAGGAGACGCTGGACATTCGCGTCGTCGTCGACGACGAGGATCTTGGTCATGCGAGCTGGTCGGCCTCCTCCGGTGGCGGCACGGCGTCCCGGACGTCGGACGGCTCGACCGCGGGCGAGCCGAGTATACCCAGCGCGACGTCAGGCTCACGGCCAGCGGAGAACGCATGGCGGAGGAACCCTGAGATGCGCTCGTCCCAGGCTCCCGCGGCGGTCCGTCGGCCGAGCCCGTGACCCGCGCCCGGGATCGTCCAGTGCGCGCCGCCCGGGCCAAGGGCCGCTGCCAGGCGGCGCCCCTCCGAGGCCGGGACGGTGGTATCCGCCTCGCCGTGGATGAGGAGGACGGGGAGGTCCTCGAGAAGTGGCAGCACCCGGATCGGCTCGGTCGCCCGCGGGTCCGCCCCGAGCCGGTTCGCGGCGATCGCGAAGGCGCGGCGGGCGAGCCATCGTCGAATGGGGCCCGGGCCGCGGATCCGGTTGGCGACCACGGTCGGCAGCTCGGCTGGCACGGCCTCGGCGACGACGCCGACGATCCGCGGCCGGGGAGCCGGCGAGGTCAGCCTGGGCGCGTCGGGATCGGCGTCGACGGCGGCCAGCGCCCCGTCGCCGAGGACGACCGTGGCCGCGATCGCGACGATGCCGCCCATCGAGGTGCCGGCCAGGACGACCCGCCGGATACCCCGTTCGCCGAGCCAGGCGAGCGCGCCGCCGACGTCGTCGACCTCGAGGAGCCCGAACGTCGTCTCACCGGCGTCGGAGTCACCGTGGCCGCGGCAATCGAGGCCGAGGACGCCCGCCGTCCGACGCAGGACCGGCCCGTACTCGACGAGGTCCGGGGCGACCGAGCCCGAGTAGCCGTGGAGGAGGATAATCGCCTCGCGCGGGTCCGGCCGCCAACCGGGATCGGCCGGCTCGTTTTCCAGCCAGCGGGCGGAGAGCCGGAGTCCGTCGCGCGACCGGATCCGGACCACCTCGCCTCCGAGGCGGTCGAGGTCGGGCCCGAGGGAGGCCTCCTCCGGCCGCGTCCGCGGCGCGACGAGCATCCGCCGGGCGATTCGCCCGGCGATCACGTCGGGT
>MGOD01000126.1:11444-13231 GCA_001795245.1 Chloroflexi bacterium RBG_16_70_13 | reverse complement strand
GCCGACCCGGAGCCGCCGGAGGCCGCCTCCCGGCCGCCCATGCCCCGCTCCAGGTAGCCGGTGAACGGCTCGACCAGCCGGGTGAACTCGGTCGGGATGATGAACTTCGTGGCCGGGCTCGCCCCGAGCGCCTTGAGGGCCTCGAGGTACTGGAGGGCCATCGTCTTCTGATCGATGCCCTTCGCCGCGGAGAAGATCTGCTGGAGGGCCTCGGAGAAGCCCTGGGCCCGGAGGATCGCGGCCTGGCGATCACCCTCGGCCTTGAGGATCTCGGCCTGCTTCGTGCCCTCGGCGACGTTGATCGCGGCCTGCCGGGTGCCCTCCGATTCGGTGATCACGGCGCGTCGCGTCCGCTCGGCCGAGAGCTGCCGGTTCATCGCATCCTGGACGTCCCGCGGCGGGACGATCTCCCGGATCTCGACGGTCGTGACCTTGCCGCCCCAGCGCTCGGTGACCTCGTCGAGCTTGACTCGCAGGAGCTCGTTGATCTGGTCCCGCTTCGAGAGGACCTCATCGAGGCCGATGTCGCCGATGACGGCCCGGAGGGTCGTCGTCGCGACGCCCTGGAGCATGCCCGAGAACTGCTGGGCGTTGAGGACGCTCTTGAGGGGGTCGACGATCCGCCAGTAGATGAGGAAGTCGACGTCGATGGGGGCGTTGTCCTTGGTGATCGTCCGCTGGCTGGGGACCTCGGTGAACGTCTCGCGGAGGTCGACCTTGCGAGGCTGGTCGACGACCGGGATGAGGAACCGCAGACCCGGTCCCCGGACGAGGCCCTCGTTCGTCCGGCCGAGGCGAAGGACGACCATCTGCTCGTACTGGTTGACGACCCGGACGGACAGGTACAGGACCACGAGCAGGACCACCACCACGAAGGCGGCGATGGCGACTAGGACCGGCGTTTCCATGACGACCTCGACCTTCTGGTGACGCCGCGCCGGCCGGCCGGCCGGGTCACGTCGCTACCGATGATGACGCGTCGGGCTCGACGACGAGCGTCAGGCCATCGACGCCGACGACACGGACCGGGACGCCACGTCCGAGCGGGACGTCCCCGGCCGCTCGGGCTGTCCACTCCTCACCCGCGACGTATACCGAGCCGAGCGGCTCGAGCGGGCGGCGGACGCTCCCGAGGCTGCCGATGACGAAAGGAGCCCCGACCGTCCCGGGCGTCGCCATGACGCTCCGTGAGCGGATGGCTCCGAAGGCGATCAGGACCATGATCACGCCGAAGGTGATGCTCACCGTCAGGATCACCGGCAGCGCCACCCGGGCGAGCGGCTGGAACGGATCGCCGGGCGTGCTGAAGAGGGCAGACGCACCCAGCGCGAGGCAGACCACGCCCCCGAATCCCAGGAGGCCGTGGCTCGTGACGGTGAGCTCGAGGCCGAACAGGACCAGGCCGAAGACGATGAGGATGAGGCCGCCGACGTTGAGCGGCAGCGCTCCCAGGCCGATGAAGGCCAGGATGATCGCCAGGGCGCCGATGATGCCCGTGACGAAGTTCGGGCTCCAGACCTCGGCCAGCAGGCCGGCCGAGCCGATGCTCAGCAGCAGGAAGGCGATGTTGGGGTCGGACAGCAGGCGGATGAAGGCGAGGAACGGATTCATCGTCCGCTCGGTCGTGGTCGCCCCGGCGAGGTCGAGGGTGACCTCCCGGCCGGCGACCTCGACGGTGCGGCCGTTGGCGAAGGCGAGGACCTCCTCGATCGACCCGGCCATCCCGTCGACCGCGCCGAGCTCGACGGCCTCGCTGACCGGCGAGGACCGCGCGTCCTCGACCGTGG
>MGOD01000126.1:2506-11437 GCA_001795245.1 Chloroflexi bacterium RBG_16_70_13 | reverse complement strand
CCACTCGACATTCCGGCCGCGGGCCTCGGCGATGGCCGTGATCTTGGCGATCGCGTCGTTCTTGACCTTGGCGGCGAGAACCGGATCGATCTCGCTGCCGTCGGCGCTGATCGGCGACGCCGCGCCGATGCTCGTGCCCGGGGCCATCACCGCAACATGGGCCGAGAGAGTGATGAACGTTCCCGCGCTCGCCGCGAAACCACCCGCCGGAGCTACCCAGACGATGACCGGGACCTTCGCCTCGAGGATGATCCCGACGATGTCGTTCGTCGAGGTCAGGAATCCGCCCGGCGTGTTGAGCTTGATGACGACGGCCGCGGCCCCTTCCCGCTCGGCCTGATCGATCCCGTCCTCGAGGTAGCGGGCCATCCCCTCGTCGACGATGCCGGTCGTCGGCAGGACCACGACCTCGGGCCCCGCGGCCCGCATCGACCCGACGACCGCGAGGAGGCCGACGGCTGCCAGGACGAGCGAGAGCCCGATGCGGCGGCGGCGGGCGCGGTGGCGGCGAGCGATCATGGAGGGAGCCTCCGACCCGCAGTATCGCACCGGCGCGGTCAGGCGGCCGTCGCGTCGGCACCTGGTCGGAGCCACGGCGGCGCCACGCCGGCGCCGCGGCGGCGTCAGACGGCGGTCGCCTCGAGGCTCGCCCGTTCGAGGAAC
The DNA here is from genome assembly GCA_001795245.1 of Chloroflexi bacterium RBG_16_70_13. GTDB lineage: Bacteria > Chloroflexota > Limnocylindria > Limnocylindrales > CSP1-4 > UBA5189. The sequence goes on along the minus strand of MGOD01000126.1, from coordinate 10,774 downwards.
TCGAAGACGAGCCGGCTCCACGTCTCCAGCAGCTCGACGACGCCGGCGACCTCCTGGACCGTCGCGAAGGCTCCGCTCAGCTTGTCGGTCTCGCGGATCCCGACCGGGCGACCGGCTGCCTCGGCAAGGTAGACCGCCCCGAGGTGGACCGAGCCGACCTCGGTGGTGTCGTCGTTGAGCAGCCCGATGAGCCGGAAGTCCGGGGTGAACCTGGCCTCGATCTCCTCGTGCCACTCACGCCGCAGCCCGGTTGGCAGGTCGACGTCGCCCGGATTGAGGTGCCCACCCACACCGATCGAGTACCGGTCGTGGAGCCGGGCATCCCCGCCGGCCCGGGTCCGGCGCATCAGGAAAAGCCGGGCACCGTCGCGCAGGACGAGGTATGGCACCACCTGCTTGGACGACCGGTCGAGCTCGGCGACCGATCGCGGGATGAAGCGGCCCTCGCGGGCGACCAGGCCGGCGAAGCCGTCGAGGCCGTCTGTCCGGAGGCCGTGCCAGCCCGGATCGCCCATGACGGCCGAGCGCGGGATGATGAGGACCTGCTCCTCGGCGAGGCTCACGCGTGTTCCCGGGGCGTTCGCTCCAGCCGGTCGCGGACGGCCCGCAACCGACCCTCGAGCCGGCCGGGATCCGGACCGCCGACCCGCTCGAGGTCGGCAATCCAGGCGTCGAGCACGGCCCGCAGGTCGCCCAGGCCGCGGGCCAGCTCGGTCGCGTTCGTCGCGGCGATGCCGGCGCCCATCCTCGGGTCCCCCCGCGCCAGGCGCGTCATGTCGCGCCAGCCCGAAGCGGCGAGGCCCGCCGCGGCCGGCCAGCCCGGATGCTCCGATTCGGCGCCGGCGACCGCCTCGACGAGCGCCGCCGCGACGAGCAGCGGCAGGTGGCTGATCACGGCGGCCGCGCGATCGTGCGTCGCCGCGTCCATGCGGACCGGGCGTGCCCCGCAAGCGGCCGCGACCCAGGCCACCCGTTCGATCGCCGCGACGTCGGCCAGGGCGCCGCCGACGAGGACCCAAGGGCGCCCCACGAAGAGGTCGCCGACCGCGTTCCCGTAGCCGGCCATCTCACGCCCGGCCATCGGGTGGCCGCCGACGAAGCGGATCCCGGCGACGTCGGCCGCCGCCACGATCGACGACTTGGTGCTCGCGACATCGGTCACGACCGCATCCGGGGCGAGGGCGCCGCGGAGCGGCCCCCCGAGCGCCCCGACCAGCTGGATGGTCTCGATCGGCGGCGCCCCGATGACCACGAGGTCCGCTCCCTCGAGGGCGTCGGCTGGCTCGGCCGCGGCCGCGGCCAGGACCCCGGCGCGAACGGCGGCATCGGGTCCCGCGTTCGATGGACTCCAGCCGACGAGGACCGGCGGCGCGTCGCCCGCCCGCCCCGTCGCGAGCGCGCGCGCGATCGAGCCCGCGATGAGCCCGAAGCCGAGGAACGCGATCCTGCCCGGCGGGCCGACGATCACTCGATCCAGCCCGCGTCCTTGCCGTTCGGACCGCTGTCGCCCCGGCGGCGGCGAATCTTGCGCCGCTCCTCGATCCGGCGCTCGTCCTCGTCGGGCGGGCCGGGGTCATCATCGGGATTCAGCCGGCGGATGTTGAGCCGGCGCTCGGCGTCCCGCCGATCGTCCTGAAGCGACGCTCCGCAGCGCGGACAGCGCCGCTCGTCGGCGAAGAGCTGCTCGATCGGGGCGGTGGTGTAGATCTCCCGTCCGCAGCTGCGGCAGATGATCCTAGGCATGCGCGCTCACGTGTGCGATGGGATCCGTTACCCCGATCCTACGCGACCTCCCGCCGACGCCGCCCGCGACACGGGTTGGCCCGGCTCGTGCCTCGCTCGTCGCCACGGGCCCGGTCGTCGCTCGAGCCGCCCTGGCCGTTGCCCTCGCCGCCCTGGCAGGGCCGGGTGGCGTCGCCGCTGCCCTTGGCTCGGCCGGGAGCGCCCTCGACCGTGCCCGGGCAGGGTGGCCTGGCCTTGGAGGGCGGATCCTGGTCGGGCGCGGCGGTCGGGGCCGGCGTCGTGGGGTTGGGCGTGGGCGGGGCCGGCGTCGTGGGGTTGGGCGTCGGCGGGGCCGCATTCGTCGGGGCCGCCGTTGGCGCGGCGGAGGCTCGCGGGCCGGGGCCGGAGGTCGGCGCCAGGCTGGCGACGGCGATGGGTCCGGGGGTGGCCGACGGTGCGGGACCGCCGGATTCCGCCGGACCCGAGGCCTCGGGCGTCTCGCCCGGACCGGGGGGGGGTTCGGTCCCCGGCGGCTGCGAGCCGGACGGACCGACGCTCGGGCTCGGCGAGCCGGCGGCGACCGGAGGCGCGCTGACCGACGGGATCGCCGTCGCTTGCGCGGTCTCATCCGTTGGGCCGAGGGATCCGGCCAGGCCCAGCGCAACCGTCGCGAGGATGATGTTGAGGGCTCCGAGGGCGAGGACCAGGCGAGTGCGCTGCGGTCCGGTCACGCGCGATACGGCTCCTTCGGTCGGTCCCCGACGACGATCGAACGCCTGAATCCTAGCAGGGGCGGCGATCGTCGACCGCGTCCCCTCGACGGCCGGGACCGGGCCACGTCGTCAGGCGAGGCCAGCCTCGTGGAGGACCTCGTACCTCGCCGGGCCCGATCCGAGGTGGCTCCGATAGAGCGCCACGTTCGAGGCCGTGAAGCCTGCGTCGAGGTCGGCCGCCGCCCTTGCCAGCGCCACGGCCGCGACCGGGCCGCCACGGGCCCCGTCCGTCCTGGCAATCGTGAGGTGGGGCCGGAACGAGCGTGGCTCGACGCCCCAGCCGGCGGCCCGGAGCTCGGCCTCGATGCCCTCGGCCAGGCGGCCGAGGGCATCCGCTCCGTGGCGGATCCCGAGCCACAGCGCTCGCGGCCGCTCGGGGGCCGGAAAGGCGCCGGCGCCGGCCAGCCGGATCTCGAACGGCGGCTCGCCCGCGACGGCGCGATCGAGCGCGGCGGCGACGTCCGGGACGCGTTCGGCCGCCGTCGGCCCGAGGAATCGCAGCGTGACGTGGAGACCCTCGAGCTGGACCCAGCGGATCCGCCGCCCGTCGTCGCCGAGCGCCGCCCTCGCCTCCGCGATCACGCGCCCGACCTCGCGGCCGACCTCGACCGGCACCGGGACCGCCACGAACAGGCGCGGGACGTCGGGCTCGTCCCGGCCGCGACGATCGTCCCGCTCGGGCATCGGCTCAGCCGCCGTCGCCCCGCTCCCGGAGCCATGCGGCGCGGTCGGTCCGCAGGATCTCGTGGGCGCGGTCCCGGTCGCGCCAGCCGAGGACGTCGACCGTCTTGTCCTCGAGCAGCTTGTAGGTGTTGAAGAAGTGCTCGATCTCGACGAGCCGGTGGGGGCGCATCTGCTCGAGGAGCTCGATGTGTGCCTGGTGGGGATCGCCCTCGGCAACGCACAGGACCTTGTAGTCGACGCCTTTCTCGTCCCGCATCTCGAGGACGCCGATCGGGCGGGCCCAGACATGGCAGCCGGTGAAGGTCGGCTCGTCGATGATGAGGAGGGCGTCGGTGTGGTCGCCGTCGTCGGCCCGGGTCCCCTCGATGAAGCCGTAGTCGAAGTTGTAGTAGACGGCCGACGACAGGACCCGATCGAGGCGGAAGACGCCGGCCCGCTCGTCGAACTCGTACTTGTTCCGGCTCCCGCGCGGGATCTCGACGACGACCTCGATGCGGTCGGGGAACTCGGCGTCCGTGTGCATTGCGCGACTCTACGACGCCCTTGGCCACGGCGTGATCCGAACGGCACGATCCCCGGTTGTGGTTCTGGTGGTGCGCCCGCGCCACGTTCTGAACGAATCCTGAACACCGGTCGGCGAGGCTGCGGCCGTGATGAGCGAGCTCATCGAAGGGGGGGCGGTCTGGGGGGGCCGGAGCGGCGGTCGACTCTCGGCCGCCGCTTCGCGCGCCTGCCCCTCGCGATCATCGCCCTGATCTTCATCATCGGAGGTGCCGGCCTGCTGGCCATCCCGAATCTCCTCCGGGGGCCGGTGGTGGCGCCGCCTCGCCTGCCCTTCCTCGTGACCGCCAACCAGGCCGGCGGCCAAAGCCAGGCGCACGTCGGCTATCCGACGCCGATCACGGCCCACGCCCTCGGCGGCACGGCGATCCGGGCGATCGAAATGTGGCTCGGAGATCGCCGGATCGCCCGGAGCACATCGACAACCGACGCTCCTGCCTTCCATGCCCGCTGGGACTGGACGCCGCGTGAGCCGGGCGTGGCCATCCTCGTCGCCCGGGCGATCGACGTCGACGGTCGCGTCGCCCAGTCGAACCTCGTCCGCACCAGCGTGTCGGCCGAGCCGCCCTCGATGGTCGACCTGCGCGAGGTCATCGCGGCCGAGGGCGATTCGCTGGCGGCCATTGCCGCGCGCGACGGCGCGAATCCCGCCGCGATCCGGCGCTGGAACGACGACCTCGACCTCCTGGCCCCGCTCGCGGCCGGCACGGTGGTCCGCGTCCCGGTCCCGATTCCCCCGGCACCGCCGCCGGCCGAGACGTTCGACGAGATGATCGAGCTGGCGGCCGATCTCGCCCCGGACGACGCGATCGTCCCGAGCACCTCCTGGGACTGGACCCCACCCAGCGCCCTCCCGGATTGCCAGACGTACGCGTGGCGGGTGTTCCCGCGGCGGAGCGACGGGACGAACGGGCCGGCCTCGCCGATCTGGACGTTCACGATGTGGGTCGGCCGCTGCGCCTGATGCCTCGTCAACGAGCGGCCACCGGCCGCTCGCCGGGCGCCGTGCGCGGTTCCGCAGCCGGGTAGGGCGCGGCCTCGACCCCGAGCTCCTCCATCTGGGCGAGGTAGCGCCGATACGCTCGGCGCGCCTCACCGTGGCGGCCGGAGATGGCGAGGACCTGGCAGAGGAGGAGGTGGGCGCCCTCGTCGAAGGCGTCGCGCTCCAGGATCCGGAGCAGGAAGCCGACGGCCGTGTCGTGCTCGCCCGCGCCGACGGACTGCTCGGCGAGTGCCCGGATCACCCGAAGGTACGCGACACGAGCCTCCTCGCGCGCCATCGTGGCCCAGTCTTCGTAGACGTCCTCCTCGAGGAAATCGCCGCGGTACAGGGCCTCCGCCGCCCGCAGGCGGGCAACCCGGGCCGGGCCGCCCTCGAGGACCGCCTCGGCCTCGCGCAGGAACCGGTCCAGGTCGAGATCGATGTGCCGGACGTCGAGCCAGATCGCGGAGCGATTCGCCGCGACGAAGTGATCCGCCGGGTGGCGCTTCGCCGGGTCGAGCACGCCACGGACCGTGGACAGCGCGACGGACAGGCGTCGCGGAAGCTGTGGCGCCGTCTCGTCCGGCCAGAGGATGTCGATGAGGAGGTCCCGGGGCACCTGCTGGCCGCGGCGTGCCGCGAGGACCTTGAGGAGATCGCGGGCCTTGCGCGAGCCCCACGCCGAACGAGGGACCGGCCGGCCGTCGACGAGCACCTGGAACGTTCCGAGGGCCCGGATCTCCAGCTCCACGATCCTGTCTGATGGGTCGCCGCTGCCGGGCCCGGTGAGCAGGTCGACCTCGACTCGCCGAACCCCGGCCTGGCGCAGCCGTCGGCGGGCGTCGGCGGCCCGGTCCCTGGCAGCCGGATCGTTGGTCAGGCCGGCCGCGGTGAGCTCGACGCGAGCGACGCCGATGGGGTTGCCGACATCCAACCAGATCGCCCTGGCTTCCTCGAGTCGGGCGGCTTCCGCGGCCGGCTCGGCGGCAGCGAGGACGCTCAGCTCGGTGGCCTCGGCGAGGGCCACGCGATCGCGTCGGGCTCTCGCAAGCGCCATCGCCTCTGCCGCCGCCGGACGCGCTCCGGCACGATCGCCGCGTCGCAGGGCGACCCAGCCGGCGGCGAGGTAGGCCCGGCTCTGGCCGAGCACCGGACCGCGGGCAATGGCCTCGGCGGCGAGCGCCGCGGCCCGCTCCGGCTCGTCGTCGACGAGAACCCGGGCGAGGCCGGCCAGGGACGGCACGAGCCCCTGCAGGTCGCCGGCGGGACCGGCGACGGCGATCGCTTCCTCATACGCGGCCCGGGCGAGCGCCAGGTCGCCACGCTCGCGATGGACGTCGCCGAGGTGGCTCAGCGGGTAGCTGACCAACCTCGACTCCAGCCGCTGGTAGAGGGTCTTCGCCGCCTCGAGATCGGCGACGGCCTCGTCGAGGCGACCCAGGCGAATGAGTGCCTCGCCACGATTGCTGAGGGCCAGCGCTCGGAACGCGGCGAAGCCTGCCAGGTCGGCGAGGCCGATCGCGATGTCGAGCTCGCCGAGCGCCTCGTCGCCGTAGCCCTCCTCGGTGAAGCGCGAGCCACGGTTGACCCGGATCCGGATCGCCTGGAGGGCGTCGCCGGCCCGCTCGGCGTGGTCGAGGGCCCGAAGGTAGTGGGCGTCGTTCGCCCGCCGGTCGCTGTCGACGGCGCGAGCATCGCCAGGACCGTGTGGGCGGCGGCGAGCGCCGCGTCGTCGCCCTCCGCCGTCGCCACCTCGAACGCCGCGTCGGCCAGCGTTCGGCAGGCGTCGATGTCGCCTTTCAGCCAGAGGGCGCCGGCCCACCATGCGCGGACGAGGGCCTCGTTGGGCGGGTCGGACCCGTCGAGGTTGCCCCTCGCGTAGGCCTCGGTCGCCGCGTCGAGCTCACCGCGGAGGTGATGGATGAGGCCCATCCGCCAGGCCACGCCCGGTGGCACCGGGCCCGGCATCGCCGCGATCCGCTCGTAGCAGGCCAGCGCCCCGTCCCAATCGCCGCGGACCTGGCGGGCCGCCCCCTCCAGCTCATCCACGATCGGCGCACGGGGGCCGTCGCCGATCGCGGCGACCGCGTCGAAGATGACGTCGACCTCGCCCGACGCGACGAGACCGGCGCCGTACCGGACGAGGAGATCGGTGAGGGGCCGGCGGGCCGACAGGGCCGCGTACTGGGCGACGGCTGGCCGGAACGCGCCGTGCCCCGCGAGCCAGGCGGCACCGGCAGTCCTGACGCGCCGCAGCTCGCGGCCTTCGAGTGGCGCCGCCTGGACGACATGCTCGGCGACCAGCGGGTGGACCTCGAACCAGTCGTCCTCGCCGAGTGGCCTGATGAACAGCCCGCGGCGCTCCAGGGCGGCCAGGATCGCTGCGGCGTCCGGCACGCCGAGGTCGGCAACCATCCCCGGCGTGAACCGATCGAACACGGATGCGACCTGAAGGAGCCGCCGGCTGCTCTCTGCGAGCTGACCGAAGGCCTCTTCGGCGAGATACCGAAGGACGGGCCCGCCGGGCCGGAGGACTCGGTGGAGGGTCGCCTCCCAGGCCGTCGGTGGGACGGGCAGGAGCGCCTCGGCCGCGAGGCGGACCGCTGCCGGCCAGCCGCCCGTCGCCGCGTGGAGCGTGGCAGCGACCTTGTCCACGGGACCGTCCAGCCAGACACCGAGCGCGCGGGCGGTCTCGTCGGCACTGAAGGCGAGCGCGCTGCCGGTCAGCTCGAGAGCCTGACCCTGGCCTCGCAGTCGCGAGATCGGGAACGGCAGGTCCTCACGCGACGCCATGACGAGCCGGAGGAGCGGTGGAGCCGCCAGACAGAGCGCCTCGATGAAGCGGGCCGCGGCGTCCTCTGGACGGAGCCGGTCAACGTCGTCGAGGACGAGCACGAGCTCACGGGTGAGGTGTGTCTCGAGCGCGTCGCACAGGACGGCCGCGTGCGCCTGCGCCCGGAAGGCCACGTCCGAGTCCGCATCGGGGCCGCGGAGGCCGCCGAAGGGCCTGGCGATGGCCGGCGCGATCGTCGGGACCCGGAGCCGAAGCGCGTCGACGAGGCCGGATGTGAGGACCCCGAGCTCCCGATCCGCGATGGAGAGGGAGTACCACGCACTCGTCCTCGTCGCGGCCCACTCGGAGAGGAGCGTCGACTTCCCGAACCCGGCGCCGGCGAGGACGGCCGTCAACCGCCGCCGGGCGCCCTCGTCGAGCCGGCGCTCGAGCGTCGGCCTGGGGATCGTGGGGCCGGAGCGTGGGGGCGGGACGGCCCTCGCGGGCGAGAGGTGCGTCGGGCCGGCGCTCATGATCGCTGATCGGGCGCCGGCTCAGTCGTTGTAGAGGCGCTCCTCGATGAGCTTCTCCTGCACCGTCCGGCCGTTCGGGTCGAAGCACGAGTACTCGAAGTGCTTCTCGAACTCGAGATCGACGTTGTCCTGGCCGCCGCGGTTCTTCTCGATCGAGAGGATCACCCAGTCCCGGAAGCGCTGCGCCTGATAGGGGTTGAACTCGATGTTGACCTTGGCGACGATGTGGTACTTCTCGTT
>MGOD01000126.1:1993-2408 GCA_001795245.1 Chloroflexi bacterium RBG_16_70_13 | reverse complement strand
GCCGCGAAGGTGGAAATTCCGGAGGCGGGCCGCCTTGAGGCCCTCCTTGTCCGCGGCGACGATCGCGATCATCGGGACCTCCTCGGACAGGGCGATGTCCTTGAGGCCGTTGACGACGAAGGTGACCTTCTCCGATTCGGTGTCCGGCTCGGGGATCTGGGGAACCTTCTGGAGGTAGTCCACGATCACCATGAGGCGCCGGTCGCCGGCCAGCTGGCGGTACTGCTGGACCAGCTTTCGGATGTTGTCGATCGTGCTCGCGGTCGCCGAGCCCCGGAGCAGGAAGAGGTTCTGGCCGTAGCGGGCGATCCGGTCGAGCGACGGCCGGAGGCGCGGGTTGTTGGCGAGGTTGGGCGCCTCCCCGCCGGCCCCGGACCAGGTCCCCAGGATCTCCTTGCGGACGTCCTGGATCTTG
>MGOD01000126.1:0-1816 GCA_001795245.1 Chloroflexi bacterium RBG_16_70_13 | reverse complement strand
GCCGCCGATGAGCAGGAGCTCGCCCGGCCGCAGGCCGGCGCCGATCGTCTTGTCGAGCGGCGTGAAGCCGAGCGGCACCGGCTGGTACTCGCCGAGCTGGCCGCTGACGACCTTGTCGTTCAGGTCCACGAGGACGTCGAGGGCGGACCGTGGAGCCATGCTCCCGGTGTCGCCCTCGAGCCGCCACGCGCGGGCCCCCGCCTCGGCGGGCGTGTTCGCCTCTGTCGTCACGAGTTCATGGTCCTCCCCGAATGGATCCCGTCGCCGCATCGTAGCACCGCGACTCCGGGCGCCACCCGCCCCGTGGGCCAGTCCGGGCCCACCCAAAGGTACCGGGCCACTCGGCGCGTGGTGCTCCCCTGCGGGCACCGGCACCGACCCGCCGAGGCATCAGTCGATGCCCTCCCGCCCGAGGATGTCCCAGAGCAGGCAGATCGTCCGGATGCCGATCTCGTAGTTGGCGAGGACCATCGACTCGTTCGGGGAGTGGGCGTTGTCGTCGGGGTTGGTGAAGCCCAGGAGGACGACCGGCAGCCCGAGCTGGCGCTCGAACATCTCGGCGACCGGGATCGAGCCGCCGTTGCGCTTGAAGACGGGCTCCTGCCCGAACGTCGCCCGCAGCGCGCGCGTTGCCGCCCGGACGACGGGTTGATCCACCGGCGTCGCGCTCGGCCGGCCGGCTCCCAGGCGCGTGACCTCCACCCGGACGCCCGGCGGGGCAACACGGAGGACGAAGTCCCGGAACTGCTCGAACAGCGTGAGTGGGTCCTGGCGGGCGACGAGCCGCATGCTCACCTTCGCATGGGCGTGGGCCGGGATGATCGTCTTAGACCCCTCGCCCTCGAAGCCGCCCCAGATCCCGTTCACGTCGAGGGTCGGACGGGCGCCTTCCCGCTCCAGGACCGTGTAGCCGTGCTCGCCGGCCAGGGCCGGCACGCCGATCCGCTCCAGATAGGCGGCCTCGTCGAAGGGCAGCGCGGCGAGGCGCGCCCGGGCGGCCGGGTCGACCGGGATGACGTCGTCGTAGAAGCCCGGCACGCGGATCACGCCGTCGCGATCCTTGAGCTCGGAGATGATCCGGGCGAGGGCGTTGGCCGGGTTCTCGACGTTCCCGCCGTACGTCCCCGAGTGGAGGTCGGCTGGCGGCCCGCTGACGTCGATCTGGGTGTAGAGGATGCCCCGGAGCGATTCGGTCAGGGCCGGGATGTTGCCCTCGAAGAAGCCGGTGTCGCTGATGACGACGACATCCGCCCCGAGGCGTCCCCGGTTTGCGTCCAGCCAGCCGGGCATGCTCACCGACGTCGACTCCTCCTCGCCCTCGAAGACGATCCGGAGGTTCAGCGGCAGGCGGCCCCGCGTCGCGAGCAGCGCCTCCGCGGCGCGGAGGTGCATGTGGAGCTGGCCCTTGTCATCGGCCGCGCCGCGGCCGATGACCCGGCCGTCGCCGACGAAGGGCTCGAACGGGGCGGTCTCCCAGAGCTCGATGGGATCGACCGGCTGGACGTCGTAGTGGCAGTAGACGAGGACGGTCGGGGCACCCGCGGCGTGGAGCCAGTCGGCGTAGACGATGGGATGCCACGGCGTGGCGCTGACCTCGGCGTGGTCGAAGCCGATCCGGGTCAGCTCCGCGGCGATCCACTCGGCGGCGCGGCGCATGTCACCGGCGTGCTCGGCCAGGGTCGAGATGCTCGGGATGCGGAGGAGATCCAGGTACGACGCCAGGCGGGCCTCGCGGGTCGCCTCGAGGTGAGCCTCGACCGCGGGGTCGAGCGCGGGATCAAGAGCCGGATCAAGAGTTGGATCGGACGTCGACATC
>MGOD01000125.1:10072-11439 GCA_001795245.1 Chloroflexi bacterium RBG_16_70_13 | reverse complement strand
GCCGGGCCGACTCGCCAGAACGTCTCCGCGTTCGACGTCACGCCGTGGACGAGGAGGACCGGCGGATCGGCCGCGTCACCCCATTCGATCGTCCGCCACGCGTAGCCGGCCGCGTCGACGATCCGCTCGCGGCCCGGCTCGGGCTGGGCAAGCGCCGCCGCGGCCGGGGCGGGCAGGCTGGCGGCCTCGGCGGTGAGGGCGGCGCCGGCGGCGAGTCCCGTGTCCGTCATCGGTCACGATCGTAGCGATCCGGGGGCGGGCCCGTGCCGCGCCGGGTAGGATGGGCGCTCGGCAGGGTCCGACCGGGCCTGCCGTTCCGCGGAGGATCCCGATGGCCAACCAGTTCGTCGTCCAGCTGAAGAACCAGCCCGGGGCGATGGCCGTCCTCGCCGAGGAGCTGGCGTCCCGCGGCGTCGACCTGCGGGCGATCGGGGGCGGCGGGATCGGCGAATCGGGCCACGTCATCATGACCACCGCGGACGACGCCACGACCAAGCAGGTCCTCGACGACGGCGGCTACGTCTACGTCGAGGGCGAGTCGATCCTGGCCGAGGTCGACGACAAGCCCGGCGGGATGGCCCGGATCGCCCGCGCCCTCGCCGACGCCGGGGTCAACATCTACGGCCACCTGTTCCTCGGTCGCTGGGGCGACCGGGCGATGTTCGCCTTCGTCGTCGACAAGCCGGACGTCGCCAGGCCGATCCTCGAGCGCAAGGGCTAGCCAGCAGCCCGCCCGGGCTGGCCGCTCCGGCGCAGTCCGCAGGCGCCACCGATGTCGGCGGTCCGACCCCCGAATGTCGGCCCCGGCCGCTCGACCCTGGTCATGGCCGGCCTCGCCGGGCTGGCCGCGGTCGCGTTCCTCGCAGGGCCCGTCGGCTGGGCCGCCGGCAACGTCCGGGAGGGCTTTCCCGGCTACTTCACGGCGGCCCGCCTCGTCGCAGATGGACGCTGGAGCCCGAGCGTCTACGACGACGCCTGGTTTGCCCGGAGACGCTGGCCGTCACCGATGGCCGGGTCGGCGAGTTCTACCGGCCGAACCCGCCGGTCACCAGCCTCGTCCTGGTGCCGATCGCCGGCCTCGACCTGCTGACGGCCCGGCGCGGCTGGCTCGTCCTCGAGGTGGCGCTCGTCATCGTGACCTGGCTGTTCCTCGTCGCCGCGCTCCCGGCCCTGCGGGCGCCGCCGCTCGCCCTCGGGCTCCTCGCCCTCGTCCTCGTCTGGACCCCGCTCCAGGTCGACCTCCGGATGGGCCAGGTCTACGTCCCGCTCCTCGCGCTCCACGCGGCGGCCCTCCTGGCCATTCTCCGGGGGCGGGCTCGCGGGAGCCTCGTCGCCGGCGTAGCGCTCGGCGCCGCGGCCGCGGCGAA
>MGOD01000125.1:9461-10047 GCA_001795245.1 Chloroflexi bacterium RBG_16_70_13 | reverse complement strand
CGTCGTGCTCCTCGTTCGATCCGACCGCCGGGGCGCCGTCGTCGCCGCCATCGTGACTGCCGCGGCGCTGGCCGTGCTGACCCTCGGCTTCGCCGGGGCCGCCGGCTGGAGCACGTTCGCCGGCACCGCCTGGCACGACCTCACCGCCGATCGGCCGAGCCACGCCGTGACCGCCTACCAGTCGACGGCCGGGTTCCTGCGGCACCTCCTCGCGACCGATGCGACATGGAATCCCGGCGGCCTCGCCAGCCTGCCGCTCGTCGCCCGGGGCCTTGGCCTCGCGCTGAGCGCCTGGGTCGTCGTGGTCACGGTCCTCGTCGCCCGACGCGGTCGGGCCGACCTGGTCGCGGCCCTCGCCGTGACCGGCGGCGTCCTGGCCCTCAACGTGGCCCAGGAATACGCCTTCACACTGCTGCTCCTGCCCGCCGCGGTCGGGCTCGGCCGCTGCGCCGCGGCGACGACCATCAGGCCGGCCTGGACGGCCTGGCTCGCGCTCGCGATCGCCCTCATCGCGGCACCGCTGCCCTATCGCAGTCCGTTGTTCGACGATGGCTGGCTGGCGCTCCTCGCCTATCCGCGGCTGTAC
>MGOD01000125.1:8633-8913 GCA_001795245.1 Chloroflexi bacterium RBG_16_70_13 | reverse complement strand
CATGTCACCGGTCGACCGGTCGAACGAGAAGCGGAACGGGTTGCGGAGGCCGAAGTGCCAGATCTCGTCGGCGCCGGACTTGCCCACGAACGGGTTGGAGCCCGGGATGGCGTAGCCCGTCGCCGGACTGACGTCGAGGCGGAGGATCTTGCCCAGCAGGCTGTCCTTGTTCTGGGCCCGATCCTGGGGATCGCCGCCGTCGCCCCCATCGCCGAGGGCGATATAGAGGTAGCCGTCCGGCCCGAACTGGATCGCCCCGCCATTGTGATTCGAATAGGGT
>MGOD01000125.1:8212-8535 GCA_001795245.1 Chloroflexi bacterium RBG_16_70_13 | reverse complement strand
GTTCGTGTAGCGACGAAGACGCGGTTGTCGGCCGGGAAGTCGGGGTGGAAGGCGATCCCCAGGAGGCCCTGCTCGCTGCCGCCCGAGACTTGCCCCGAGATGTCAAGGAAGGTCGAGGTCACCGATCCGCCCTTGACGATGTAGACCGCGCCGCCCTGCTCGGCGACGAAGAGGCGACCGCTGCCGTCGCCGGCATTCGTCACCGCCAGCGGTCGGCCGGGCACGTTGGCAACGGAGCTGAACCGAACCCAGATCCTGTTCGGGTCCCAGCCGGTCGCTGCCGTGGGCGTCACGACCGGGGTTGGAGCCGGCGTCGGCGCGGG
>MGOD01000125.1:7385-8183 GCA_001795245.1 Chloroflexi bacterium RBG_16_70_13 | reverse complement strand
GACGCGGCGTTGGCGCGACGGTCGGTGGGACGGTCGGGGTCGATGCGGGAGTGGGTGTTGGTGAGATCGTCGACGTCGATGTGGGATCCGCCGACGGAGAGTTGCCAACCGTCGCGCGGGCCGTCGGCGAGGTGGCCGTTGTTGCCTCGGAGGTCGTGGGCGGTGGAGCCGAGGAGGGGAGCGGGCCGGAGCTGCACCCCACCAGGGCGACCAGCATCAGCAACCCGAGCGGAGCGTGCCTCTGAGGTCCCCCGAAGCCCACGTCCCTCAATCTACGCGAACTCGCGGATTCGCCAATGGGACCATCGGGTAGAGATGGAGCGGGAGACGGGGGTCGAACCCGCGACATTCAGCTTGGAAGGCTGACGCTCTGCCAACTGAGCTACTCCCGCTCGATTCGTGCTCAACCAGAGCGGATAACTGTCATCCGCCTTGACCGGACCGCTTCCAGAGAGGATAATTCTCTGACTTTCGTGCTTGCGACAGCGTCAAAGTATGCGCTGCGCGCTCGCGCCGAACGTGAGCAGAGAGGCAGCCTTTCCGGATGGCCAGGACGTCTCGCACGACACGCATCGTACCCGAAGACCGGGCTGTTGCGACCGGGCTGACGATCGACGCCGCGATCGACTCCTACCGGCTCAGCCTGCGGGCTGGCAACAAGAGCCCGGCCACGATCAAGACGTACCTGGCAGCGTTGGCGTCGTTCAGCCGCTTCCTCGCCTCGCGCGGGATGCCTCGAGTGCTGCGGGCGATCCGTCGCGAGCACGTCGAGTCGTTCGTCGTCGCGCTCCAGGACGC
>MGOD01000125.1:6974-7227 GCA_001795245.1 Chloroflexi bacterium RBG_16_70_13 | reverse complement strand
GACCGAGCTCAAGGCCATCTTCGACGCCTGCTCCGGCCCGAGCTTCGAGGACCGCCGCGATACCGCGATCGTCCGGCTGCTGCTCGACACCGGCATGCGCCGCGCCGAACTGGCCGGGCTGAAGGTCGACGACGTCGACCTCGACCAGCAGGTCGCGATCGTCATGGGCAAGGGCCGTCGGCCCCGGGCCTGCCCGTTCGGCAGCAAGACCGCCCAGGCCCTCGACCGATATTTGCGGGTGCGGATCGCCCAC
>MGOD01000125.1:4106-6792 GCA_001795245.1 Chloroflexi bacterium RBG_16_70_13 | reverse complement strand
ACGAGGGCGACCTGATGCGCCTCGCCGGCTGGAAGAGCCGCCAGATGCTCAGCCGATACGGCGCGTCGGCCGCCGACGAGCGGGCCCGGGAGGCGTACCGAAAGCGCAGTCCGGGAGATCGGATTTGAGAAGGAACGAGCGGACCCTCCCAGACATCCGGTGCGAGCCTGGCGGAGTACTCCTCATCGGGATCAACCCTGCCCCGGACTCGGTTGCAGCCGGCCATTACTACCAGGGCCGACACGGTCGTCGGCTGTGGGCTCGTCTCCAAGGGCTCGGCCTCCTCGAGGGCGAGGATCCAGGCGAAGAGGACGACGCGTTTCGTCGGGTGGGCAACGGCCTGACTGACTTGGTCAAGCGGCCATCGCGCTCCGCCGCGGACCTATCGCGCGACGAACTCACGGCAGGCGTCGGCCGCTTGCGGGACAAGATCCGAGCCTGGCGGCCAGGGCTGATCCTCTTTGCGTATCGACCGCCCGCCGAAGCGGCGCTTGCCGACAAGACGATTGGGCCTGGCCGCGGGCCCGACTTCGAAGGTGTTCCGACCTTCCTTCTCACAAGCCCGTACGCTCGGGAGTTGACCCATGATGTCGACGGACAGTTTCGGGCAGCGCTTACTCGCCTCGCACGCACACCGCGAGCAAGCGCTGATGACCACGCCCTTCCAGGAGCTCGACGGCCCCTGGCACCACACGCGAGGCCGCGAGAGGGACGTCGGGCCTGATAGGTACCTACTAGCAGATCTCAAGTTAGTAGACAAGGTAGGGCGGATGTACTAAATTGGCAGCCGTTAGTAGGCCGCTAGTACCGGGAGACGCATGAAGCCGCCCTTGCCTCCGCCCTCGATCGACAGCCTCATCGGCAAGGCGACGGCCAACGGGGATGAGCGCCTGAGGGCGATCCTCACGGCCGGCATTCGACCGACGGTGGACGGCAAGTACCGCCACTGGGACACGCTCCGCCAGCTGACCCCGCCCGCCGGCTTGACGAGGGAGGAATGGTGGCTCGGGATCAAGCTCGCCCGCGGCAACATCTGGCACGAGCTGCCGCTCGCCGACCGGGACGGGCACAACTTCGGCTACTGCATGCCAGATCCGGCCTACGAGATGACCCATCTCGTCGACCGGCAGGCCAGCGGCGAGATCGCCATCAGCGAGGTCGTCACCAGCCCGGAGATGCGGAACCGGTACCTCGTCAGCTCCTTGATCGAGGAGGCGATCGCGTCGAGCCAACTCGAGGGTGCGAGCACGAGCCGAGCGGTCGCCAAGGAGATGCTCCGGTCTGGGCGGCCGCCACGCGACCGGAGCGAGCGGATGATCGTCAACAACTACCGGGCCATGAATACCGTCCGCAGCTGGAAGGACGAGCCGCTCACGCCCGACCGCGTTCTACAACTCCATCGCATCGTCACCGACGGAACGTTGGAGAACCCGGATGCCGCCGGGCGGCTCCAACACCCCGACGAGGACCGGGTTCGGGTCTTCGATCGGGCCACGGGCGAACTCCGCCACACGCCCCCACCGGCAGAGCAGCTGCCGGAACGACTGGACGCGATGTGCGCGTTCGCAAACCACCAGCCGACGGAAGGGTTCCTCCACCCGGTACTCCGGTCGATCCTGCTCCATCTCTGGCTCGCCTACGACCATCCCTTCGAGGACGGCAACGGCCGGACCGCTCGGGCCATCTTCTACTGGTCGATGCTCAAGCACGGGTACTGGCTTACCGAGTTCCTGTCAATCTCGACGATCCTCAACCGCGCCCCAGGCCAGTACGGTCGCGCCTTCCTCTACACGGAGACCGACGGCCTCGACACGACCTACTTCGTCCTCAACCAGCTGAAGGTCATCTGCCGGGCGATCGACGAGCTCCACGCCTACCTTGCCCGCAAGGCTCGCCAGGTCCGCGAGACGGAGAAGCTGCTACGCCAAGCCGACCTCAATCATCGCCAGATCGCGCTCCTCAGCCATGCTCTGCGCCACCCCGATGCCGAGTACACGTTCCGCTCACACCAGACGAGCCACGGGGTCGTCTATCAGTCGGCCCGGACCGACCTGCTGGATCTTGAGCGACGTGGGCTGCTCGAGCGGCGGACCGTCGGGCAGCGGTTCGTGTTCCGCCCTGTCTCCGACCTCGCTGACCGACTGGCTGGTCGCTGACGCTGCCATCGTCGCCCGTTCTGCTCCCGGTCCGCACGGTCGCACGCCGAGCTGACCCTACCAATCACATACTAATAGCTCCTAGATTAGTAGAGTCCGGCGAGCTCTCGAGGTCGCGGGTGGCTCGGGCGAGTCGCAAACGGGGCGATCTGAACTCGATTCGGCCTGGAACGGTGGGTGGTGTTGGCGACACGGAGCCGGGCGCGAAGCCCAGCAGTTCGAACGCCCGGTCCTGCCGTGAAGTGGGGGTGCTGAGCTTGCTGAAGACCGCCCGCTCGTCGAGGCCAAGCAGCGCGCAGCGGTTGAGGGCGAGGACCCCAGCGACGGCCGGTCAGCCTAGCGGCTGCGGTTCCAGGGGTCGCCGCTCGGGTCGCGCCGGGGCCAGCCGGCCGGCTGCTGGGCCGGCTTCGGCTCGACGAGCCTGCCGAGCGGATCCGACCCTGGGCCGGCCGCCGCCGCGACCGGTTCGGATGACGTGCCCGCCTGGGCCGACACGACATCGACCGAGCGCGTGACCGGCTCGTCGGCGG
>MGOD01000125.1:2473-4099 GCA_001795245.1 Chloroflexi bacterium RBG_16_70_13 | reverse complement strand
GCCGCGATCGACGCGGGCCACGTCAGGGCAGGGTCGGGGTCGGACTGGGGCACCATCACGCCGACGACCGCCGCATCGGCGGGTTCGCTGCTCACGGAATCGACCGCGCCTTCGGCCGTCTCTCCGGCCGCCGTTGCTGAATCGGTCGCGGTCGGCTTTGCAGCCGCCTCGGAGACGGCCTCCAGGGATGGGAAGGCCGGCCGCTGAGCGGCCCGTCGGGCGATGCTGACCAGGTCGGTCTCCGCCTCGAGGTCGCCGAAGAAGGATTCGATCTCGGCCTGATAGGTCGCTACGGCGCTCTCGACCGCCTCGATCTCGGCGTCGACACGGGAGCGGTGCTCGGCGAGGCTCGCCTCCAGGTCCTCGTTGAGGGCCGCGACGCGGTGCTCGCGCTCCTGCTCGATGCGCTTGGTCTCGGACTCGACCCAGACGTCGATCGCCTTGATGTCCTCGTCGGCGAGCTCCCGCATCCGATCAGCCTCCGAGGCCCGTCGGGCCCCGATGCCGTCGACGTGGGCCTGACGGCGGCGCTGTGTGTCCTCCGCGATCCGGGCCCGCTCGACCTCGGCGGTCGCGCGGATCGTCCGGACCAGCTCCGCCAGGAATGCGTCCCGATCGTCACCGTCGACCAGTTCGGCAGATGTCGCGGCGGCCTCCGAGGATGTCGCCGCGTCGTCGGCGATGATCTCTGCCGCCGGGCTCTCGCCGATCAGCGTGGTGGCGTCCACGGCGTCGGCGGCCGCTTCGCGATCACCGATCGCGGTCTCTGCGGTGGTGGGCTCGGCACCGTCGTTCGCGATCGATACCTCCGCGGCGTCCGTGGTCGCCTTGATGGTCGCCTCGGTGGCCGCCCCCGTCGTCGCGTCGCCGACGCCGTCGGCGTACGTCCCGTTGGCGCTCGGTGACCCGGCCATTCCGGATCCGGCGTCCGGCTGCCCCGAACCGAAACCCGGCCAGTGCTTGGACATCTCAGGACCCCCAGTGTCCCCGCCGCCGGCGACGCATCCCGGAACGACGCTCCCTCGAACGGGGCGCCGATGGTACCGCCGGCGTTGCGCCGCGGCAACCCTCTTGCCGTCACCGCTGCCGATCGGCCTGCCTGGCTGGCACAACGTTTGTGGCGATTGCTGTGGACGTCCCGTGGGTCGACTGACGATGAGCCCTGTGTGTCGTCGGTTGCTACTCAACGACGCGAGGATGACGCGGTGGCCGTTCCGTTTCTCGGCCTACCCGCTGTTACACCACTGTGGGGACTCAACCTCCGCGCCGATCCGATCCTGTGCCGGCGACTCTGCGTTGGCCGCGCTTGGCCGCATGTTCAGGGCTCGGCGACCTCGATCGTGCCCACCATGCCGGGGTGGTATCGGCACAGGTAGGGGTAGCTGCCGGCCGTGTCGAAGCGACGCTCGAATGCCTGCCCGGGTGCGAGGTTGCCGGAGTCCCACGACCCGTCGGTCGCCGAGACCGTGTGCGGCAGCGCGTCATCGTTGAACCAGCGGACGGTGTCACCGACGGCAATCGTCAGGTTCGAGGGCTCGAACCGCGAGCCGGCCATCCGTACAGACGTCCCGACCGGGGCCGTCGGGCCTGCTCCGATGCCCATCATTCCACCCGGGCCCATCATCC
>MGOD01000125.1:1544-2462 GCA_001795245.1 Chloroflexi bacterium RBG_16_70_13 | reverse complement strand
CGGCCCGGGTCCGAGCCCCAGCCCGAGCCCCAGCCCGAACTCCAGCCGGTCGGCGCGAGGGCACTGCCGAGGATCCAGGCCAGGAACGCGCCAAGGATGAGCAGCAGCCCGAGCAGGCCCGCGCGGTCCGCGCTGCGTGGCCGCTCGGTCAACCCGAGGACGTTCCGCATCTCCTCGAACTGGGCGGCATCGACCTCCCCGCGAGCGAAACGTACGCGAAGGGCCGTCATCGCGTCGTCGCCGGGCCCGCCGCCGGCTCGCTGGATCGCCCAGACGACGACGAGCACGACGCCAACCATGAAGGCGAGCCCGGCAAGCATCCAGAGCCAGTCGACCGAGCCGCCACCCCAGGCCATCATCCCGCCACCTCCGCAGGGATCCGGGCCGTGGCCGCCCAGCGCTCGCCGAGCGTGTCGGGATCCTCGCCGGGGCCGGTCACGACGACCTCGCCGACCTCGTCGGGCCGGGCGTCGCCGCGCCGGATGAGGTAGCCGTGGTGGATCTCGGCGGGTCCGGCGCTGAACATCGCCGATGCCGTGCAGTAGCGCGTCGCCGAGAGCTCGATCGCCCGCCGGACCGCGGCGACGTCGAGTGTCGCACCCTCGAGCTCGTGGACGATGTCGATCCGCTCGTAGACGTGAGGATGCCGATCCTCGCGCTGGTCGCCGGTCACTGACACCTCGTACGAGCCGAATTCCTGACGCTTCTTGGTCAGGATCGAGGCGACATCGAGGGCCGTGCACCCCGCCTGGGCGGCCAGGAGCAGCTCCGCCGGCCGCGGGGCGCTGTCGCCCTCCGCGTCGTCGATGGCGAGCGTGTGGCCGCTGCCGGTCGTGATCGCGTAGCGCATCCCGGCTTCATGCCGGGCGCGAGCGGACTTGATCATTGTCATCACCTCCTCAGAATGGGCCGGGCCGA
>MGOD01000125.1:348-1416 GCA_001795245.1 Chloroflexi bacterium RBG_16_70_13 | reverse complement strand
CGGGGTGCCGACGAGCGGCGTCACCCGGTGCGCGCCGATCGTCTCGATCCAGTCGGGCTCGATGCCGGACGCGGTCAGGACGACGGGGACGTTGGGGTGGATGTCGCGGAGGCCCTCGATGAGCCGCTGGGCGCCATCGGGCTCTCCCGTCACCCAGGCGTCGTAGACGAGGACATCGGCCTCGTCGGCCAGGGTGCAGGGCCGGCCGGCCAGGATCGGGCAGTGGGCCCCGATGGGACCGAGGCACTCGACGACGTCGTAGCCGCGCCGGCGCAGCGAGTCGACCTCCTCGTCGGCGAGATCGATGTCGTGATTGACGACCAGGACTCGAGTCATTGGGACACCTCCGGAGTCGATGACCCAGCATTCGGCCGGCCGGGACCACCGGGCAGTGCCGGGCGGCCCCTTCCCGCCGGGCCACGGGTCCCGAGTGGCGGCCGGTGGTCAGCGAGGCCGGCCGCCTGCCGCTGGGCCGCTTGCCTCAGCGCGCGTCCTGGCTCGAGGTCGCCGCCGGAGCCTCATGGACGGCGGAGGCGCCGACCCGGGTCTGACCGACCCACAGCGTCGCCGGCGTCGCCCAGTAGTCCGCGATGGCCTCGAGGCGCCCGGCGAAGCTCGACCTCGCCCGCTCGAAGGCATGCCAGGCGTTGTCCTCCGGCTCGAGGTCGTAGCCCGCCTCACCCAGGCGGCGATAGACCTCGTCGAACTGGTCGCGGTCGACGCGCGAACCGTCGCCGGCCAGGCCCAGGTTGTTGCTGATGTCCTCGACGAGGTGGGCGCCGACGCGTTTCGTGATCTCGGCCTGGCCCCGTGGCACGCCCCGGATCGTGGTGAGCACGAGCGCCGCGGCATCGAGGATCGCGCCGAGGGCGCTGATCCACGACGTCTCGTCATGGCTCGACCGGAAGTAGCCGAGGAGCGGATAGGCGACATGCGTGTCGAGGACCTCGGCCGTCCAGCGCTCCCAGTCGGCGAAGAGCGCCGGCAGCTCGTCAACGAGGCCGAGCCGCGCCTGGGTCTCGAGGAGGGCGACCGCGGACGGCGGTGCCTTGGCCCGGGCCGAAAGGC
>MGOD01000125.1:0-330 GCA_001795245.1 Chloroflexi bacterium RBG_16_70_13 | reverse complement strand
GTAGAGCGAGAAGAGGAAGGTGATGACGAGGGCGACCAGGCCGAGGCCGGCGACCGCCGCCGTGAGCACGACCAGCCGCGAGACGGCGCCGCCGGCGATGATGTCGCCATAGCCGATGGTCAGGACGGACGTCCCGGCGAAGTAAATCGCCGTGCCGAGGTCGTCGGGGCTCGGCCGCAGCTCGGCTCGCAGGGCGAAGAGAATCAGCCCGTAGCCGATGACGATTACGGCCAGCCAGAGGACGAGCAGCAGGATCGCGGCGGCCGGCGCATAGAGGCCGAGGAGCTGGTCGCGGTCGATCCCGGTCCGGGTCCGGGTTGCCACGGCCCG
>MGOD01000124.1:7147-7901 GCA_001795245.1 Chloroflexi bacterium RBG_16_70_13 | reverse complement strand
GCGGCCATCGAGCCATGGGCGGCGGCGGTCACCGTCGCGGAGCGCGATCCGGCCGAGCCCCTGGCCCGTGCCATGCGCGAGGCGATCGCTCGCCGCCTGCTCGAGCGCGTCGGCTTCCGAATCGAGCGGGCGGCCGGGCTCGTCGGGGCCGCCGACCCCGGCGCCATCACCGCGCGTCGCGGCTGATCCAGCGCGTCACGCGCGGCGGCTTCTTCGCCCGCCCCGGCAAAGGGCGAACGACCCGGGTGGGGGGATCCCGGGTCGTTCGTCGTGGGGGTGAGCTCCGGGCGGTGGGAGGCTGGGGGGCCCGCCCGAGCTCGGTAGGTTCAGCTGATGGACTGGGCCGGCGGGTGCGTCGACACCCTCGCCCGCCAGGGCGTCCCGAGCATCGGCAGGAGGTAGCGATCGACGCCGTAGTAGCCGGCGACCCGCCAGGCGAGGATGAGCCCGATGGCGAAGGTGAACAGGACCGGGTTCGTGGAGGCCGAGCCCGCGAGCAGGAACGACATGTTCATGAGGGCTCCGAAGAAGGCGGCGACCCCGGTCAGGAGGCCGATGAGCAGCCCGATCCCGACGGCGATCTCGCCGAAGGTGATGAGCCACGCGAACCAGGTCTCGGCGTTGTTGTCCAGGAGCAGCTTGATGAAGTCGCGGTACCACTCGAACGAGATCGGCGGCCGCCCCTCCTCGGGGATCGAGGCCGCGCGCTCCCAGTAGCCGCGGAGGGCGGCGCCGCCGCCGAGCCAGGCGTTAT
>MGOD01000124.1:1744-7131 GCA_001795245.1 Chloroflexi bacterium RBG_16_70_13 | reverse complement strand
TTCAGGGCCTTGCCGAGGCCCGACTCGAGCCACGAGAAGCCGAGGAAGATCCGGATCGGCAGCCAGAACAGGCCGGCTCGCGTGTTTCCGAACAGGAACCGGGTGAAGGCCGGGCCCTCGACCTCGACCACGTCGGCGTCGGCCGCGTTCCGGTCCCCGAAGAGGAGGGCGACGACCACGACCGCGAGAATCCAGAAGGCCACGGTGACGATGCTCCGGAGGGCGTCGCCACCGAGGGTCTCCGGGCGGACCTCCTCGATCGGGATCTCCATCCACAACACGAGGATCGCGGCCACGAGGGCCAGGGGCGTGGCCCATCTCCTGAGGCTCGACATCCTTCGCTTCCCTTCGCGTTGCCGGACCGGCCGGGACGCTGACAACCTCACGCGCGCTCGGATGGTGGCCGGTCCGTTTCGCTCAAACCTTCGCAAACCTGTCAATGGTCTGGGTACTGCCCGACGGCCCGTCCCGGTGGCCCGACATCCCGGTCGGCTCGTGACCAGTGGCCCATCGTCGACGGGCCGTCCGGCCTGACCCCACGCGCACTCGCCACGGCCCGCGGGTGTGCAATCACTGCAGATCGAACATCTGGTCGATTTGGGCGGGGCGCGCTACACTGCTCCGCCCGTGGCGACAGCGTCCGCACCCGTGCCCGCCGCCGACCCGCTCGCACCGTTCTCCGCGCCGGTGCGGGCCTGGTTCGAGGGTGCGTTCGAGGCGCCGACCCCGGCCCAGGTCGGTGGCTGGGCATCGATCGCCGCGGGCCGGCACACGCTGATCCACGCCCCGACCGGCTCGGGCAAGACTCTTGCCGCCTTCCTGTGGTGCCTGGATCGCCTGGCCCGGAGCCCCACGCCGCCACCGTCCCGCGGCAACCCCGGCAGCGTCCGGGTCCTGTACGTCTCGCCGCTCAAGGCCCTGACCTACGACGTCGAGCGCAACCTGCGGGCCCCGCTCCACGGGATCTCGCTCGCCGCCCAGCGCCTGGGCGAACAGCCGCCCCGGATCTCGATCGCGGCCCGGACCGGTGACACGCCCCAGGAGGCCCGGCGGGCGCTCGCGAAGACCCCGCCCGACATCCTCGTCACGACCCCCGAGAGCCTGTACCTGGTCCTGACCTCGGCCGCCCGGGAGATGCTCCGTGGGGTCGAGGCCGTGATCGTCGACGAGGTCCATGCCGTCGCCGGCACGAAGCGCGGCGCCCACCTGGCGCTCAGCCTCGAGCGCCTCGAACGCCTGCGACTGCCCACAGCCCCGCCGCTCCAGCGGATCGGCCTCTCGGCGACGCAGCGGCCGCTCGAGACGATTGCGCGGTTCCTGGGGGGAATCGGAGCCGGGCGCGACGTGAACGTCGTCGACGCCGGCACCCGTAAGGCCCTCGAGCTCCAGGTCGTCGTCCCGGTCGAGGACATGAGCCGGCTCGGCGAGGGCCTGCCGCTCGAGGACCAGCCCGGCGGCCCGGCCTGGCGCGACGACATGCGGACCAGCATCTGGCCGGCGATCCATCCGCGGATCCTCGAGCTCATCCGGGCCCACCGGAGCACGATCGTCTTCACCAACAGCCGGCGCCTCGCCGAGCGCCTGGCCCACCGGCTCAACGACCTCGCCGGCGAGGACCTGGTCCGGGCCCACCACGGCTCGATCGCGCGCGAACAACGCCTCGAGATCGAGGAGGCGCTCAAGGACGGCCGCCTGCCGGCCCTCGTCGCGACGAGCTCCCTCGAGCTCGGGATCGACATGGGCGCGGTTGACCTCGTGATCCTCGTCGAATCGCCGACGAGCGTCGCCTCGGGCCTCCAGCGGGTCGGCCGGGCCGGCCACAAGGTCGGCGAGCCCTCGAAGGGCGTCCTCTTCCCGAAGTATCGGGGCGACCTCCTCGAGGCCGCCGTCGTCGTCGGGCGGATGCACGAGGGGGCGATCGAGACGACCGTCATGCCCCGCAACCCGCTCGATGTCCTCGCCCAGCAGCTCGTGGCGATGACGGTCATGGATCGCTGGACGGTCGCCGAGCTGCTCGAGATCGTGACGCGCGCCGCCCCGTTCGAGACGCTCTCGCGCGAGGCGCTCGAAGGGGTGCTCGGCATGCTGGCCGGTGCGTATCCCTCGGACGAGTTCGCCGAGCTCAAGGCCCGGGTGGTCTGGGACCGGGTCACCGACATCGTCGAGGGTCGGCGCGACGCCCGGATCGTGGCGGTGACCTCGGGTGGCACGATCCCGGATCGCGGCCTCTTCGGCGTCTTCCTGGCCGGCGAAGCGGGGACGCCCGGGCGCCGCGTGGGCGAGCTCGACGAGGAGATGGTCTACGAGCTCCGGGCGGGGATGCACGGCGACGTCGTCGTCCTCGGGGCGAGCTCCTGGCGGATCCTCGACATCACCCCCGACCGGGTCGTCGTGGAGCCCGCCCCCGGCGTGCCCGGCAAGCTCCCGTTCTGGAAGGGCGACGCCATCGGCCGCCCGATCGAGCTGGGGCGGGCCATCGGTGGCTTCGTCCGCGAGACGGAGGCGGACCTGGCCCGCGGCGAGACGGGGCGAACCGAGGCCGCCGCGCGCCTCCGCGACCTCCATGACCTCGACGAGCTCGCGACCGAGAACCTGCTCGCCTACCTCGAGGAGGAGCGCGACGTCGCCGGCGCCCTGCCGACCGACCGGCGGATCGTCATCGAGCGTTTCCGCGACGAGCTCGGCGACTGGCGGCTCGTCGTCCTGACGCCCTTCGGCGGCCGGATCCACGCGCCCTGGACGCTGGCGATCGAGCATCGCCTCCGCGAGCGCCTCGGGATCGAGGCCCAGACGATCTGGTCGGACGACGGGATCGCCGTCCGGCTGCCCGAGGGCGAGGGCGACGGCCCGGCGGCCCGGCTGGCCGAGATCGAGGCCCTCCTGTTCCCGGCCGCCGACGAGATCGAGGACCTCGTCGTTGAGAACGTCGGCGGATCGGCCCTGTTCGCGTCGCGGTTCCGGGAGAACGCCGGCCGGGCGCTCCTCCTGCCGCGCCGCCGCCCGGGGACGAGGACGCCGCTCTGGCAGCAGCGCCAGCGCTCGGCCGACCTCCTCGCCGTAGCCTCCCGCTACGGCAGCTTCCCGATCCTCGTCGAGACCTATCGCGAGTGCCTGTCCGATGTCTTCGACCTCGATGCGCTGCGCGAGGTGCTGGGGGCCGTCGAGCGGCGGGAGATCACGGTCCACGCCGTCGAGACGGCGAAGGCCTCGCCGTTCGCCGCGTCGCTCCTCTTCGACTACGTCGCCGCCTACATGTACGAGGGCGACGCGCCCCTCGCCGAGCGCCGCGCCGGCGCCCTGGCCCTCGATCGCGACCTCCTTCGCGAGCTGCTCGGCCAGGAGGAGCTCCGGGAGCTGCTCGACGCCGACGCTCTCGCCGACCTCGAGCTGTCGCTTCAGGCCCTGGCCGACGACCGGCGGGCCGGGACGCTCGACCAGCTCCACGACGTCCTGCGACGTCTCGGCGACCTCACCGCCGACGAGGTCGGGGCACGGGTCGAGGTCGGGGCCGAGGTCGCGAGCGTCTGGCTGGCCGAGCTGCGGGCCGCCCGCCGGGCGGTCGTCGCCCGGGTCGGCGGGGAGGAGCGCTGGATCGCCATCGAGGACGCCGGGCGGTATCGCGACGGGGTTGGCGCGTCGCCGCCGGTCGGGATCCCCGAGGCATTCCTCGTGCCGGTGTCCGGCGCGCTGGACGGGCTGCTTGCCCGCTGGGCCCGGACGCACGGCCCGTTCCTGGGCGTGGAGCCGGCGCATCGCTGGGGCCTGCCGGTCGGGGTGGTGGAGAACGCCCTCGAGCGGCTCGCCGAGCGTGGCTCGCTCGTCCGCGGTGAGTTCCGCCCGGACGGCTCGGAGCGGGAGTGGTGCGACCCGGAGGTCCTCCGGCTCCTCCGTCGGCGCTCGCTGGCGCGCCTCCGGCGGGAGGTCGAGCCCGTCGAGCCGGCCGCGCTGGGGCGGTTCCTGCCGGCCTGGCAGGGCGTTGGCGCGGTCGGGGAGCCGGCGCCCGCGTTGCGTGGGACCGCCGCGCTCGAGCGCCTCGCCGAGGTCGTCGACCAGCTCTCGGGCGTAGCGATCCCGGCGTCGGTCCTCGAGCGGGACGTCCTGCCGGCCCGCATCCCGGGCTACCAGCCCCGCCTCCTCGACGAGCTCGGCGCGCTCGGCGAGGTCGCTTGGGTGGGGCGGGGGAGCCTTGGCCGCGACGACGGCCGAGTGGTGCTGTACCGGCCCGGGCGCGAGGCGCTCCGTCCGGCCGGCATCCCCGACGGGGTCGAGCGGCCCTCGGGGCGGCGGCACGAGGCGATCCGCGAGCACCTGGCTCGGCGCGGTGCCTCGTTCTATCGGGACCTCCACACGGCGGCCGGGGGCGGCATGGACCGCGACGTGCTCGACGCCCTGTGGGACCTCGTCTGGGCCGGCGAGGTCACGAACGACACGTTCGCGCCGCTCCGGGCGCTGCGCTGGAAGCGGCCGGCGCGGTCGACGGCGAGGCCACGAGCCGGTCGCCTGACGGCCCTCGGTCCGCCGGAGGCCGCCGGCCGCTGGTCGCTGGTCGACGTCGAACGGTCCGGCGGCAGCGCCACGGAGCGACTCCATGCCACGGCCCTGGCCCTCCTCGACCGGCACGGGGTCCTCGTCCGGGAGGCGGCGATGGCCGAGGGAGTCGAGGGCGGCTTCGCCGGGATCTACCCGGTCCTCCGGGCCCTCGAGGATGCCGGGCGAATCCGGCGCGGCTACTTCGTCGAGGGACTCGGGGCGGCCCAGTTCGCGCTGGCCGGCGCGATCGACCGCCTCCGGGCGGTCCGCGATCCGGCAAGGGCCCGCGGCGACGCGCCAGCGGTCCACGTCCTCGCCGCCGCCGACCCGGCGAATCCGTACGGCGCCTCGATCGCCTGGCCGCGCCGCGGCGACGACGACCGCCGGCCTCTGCCACGGGCCGCCGGCGCGTCGGTGGTCCTCGTCGACGGCGTGGCCGCGCTGTACGTGGAGCGCGGGGGCCGGACACTCCAGACATTGCCCGCGTTCGATGAGGAGACGATCGCGGCCGTGGCCGTTCCGGCCCTCCGCCGGCTCATCGGCGAGGGCCGCGACCGCGAGCTGGTTGTCACCCGTGTGGACGGCCTGCCGGTTGGGCAGTCGAGCCACCGCGAGGTGCTGATCCAGGGCGGCTTCGTCGCCGGCTATCGCGGCCTCGTCCTCCGGGACCGCTGAGCGGCGGCCCCCGCGCCCGCCCGCCGAGCCATCGACCGATGCCCGAAGGCGACACGCTCGCGCGGATCGCCGCGGGACTGCGCCCGCACCTCGCCGGGCGCGTCGTCACGGCCGCGCGGGCGCGGGTGCCGGGCCCGCGGGTCGACCGGGTCGTCGGCGCGACGATCACCGATGTCATCGCG
>MGOD01000124.1:0-1723 GCA_001795245.1 Chloroflexi bacterium RBG_16_70_13 | reverse complement strand
CCTCGACAACGGCCTCGAGCTTCGAACCCACCTGCGAATGCACGGCACGTGGCATCGCTACCGGCCCGGCGAGCCGTGGCGACGGGCCGCCGGCCTGGCGGTCCTCGTCCTCGAGGTCCCCGGCGCGGTGGCGGTCTGCTTCGATGCCCCGGTCGTCGAGCTCTTCGAGACGCGGGCCGAGGCGATCCATCCGTCGCTCGGCCGGCTCGGGCTCGACCTGCTGGACCCGGCCTTCGACGCGGACCGTGCGAGGCGACGCCTCCGCGCCACGGAGCGGGCCCCGACGGCGATCGGGGTCGCCCTCCTCGACCAGCAGGCCCTCGCCGGGATTGGCAACGTTGTGAAGTCCGAGGCGCTGTTCATGGAGCGGGTGGACCCGTTCGCCCGCGTCGCCGACCTCGACGACGCCACGCTGGACCGGCTCATCGCCACGGCCCGCCGGATCCTCGTCGAGAGCTCGGCGAGATCGCGCGGCCCGGAGCGGGTGACGACGGTCGATCCCGTCACTCGCCGCCCGCTCGCACCAGGTCCGCTTTGGGTGTACCAGCGTGCAGGCCGACCGTGCCGCCGCTGCGGCACCCTGATCCGGTCTGCGGCGCAGGGTTCCGACCTGCCCCGCACGACCTACTGGTGTCCCGCCTGCCAGAATGCCGATCGATGACGACGATCGAGCTCGACTGTCGACCGACGGAGACTGGCTGGAGCTGCTCGGTGCGTCTCGCCGAGCCGGGCGCCACCCAGACGCGTCACGAGGTCACGGTGGCGCGGGCCGACCTCGGGCGCCTAGCGCCTCGCGCCACGGATCCGACCGATCTCGTCCGCCGGTCATTCGCCTTCCTGCTCAGGCGCGAGCCGCCGACGTCGATCCTGCCGAGCTTCGACCTCACCGCGATCGGTCATTACTTCCCGGAGTACGAGTCGACGATCAGGGGCTGAGCCACCCGGCCGGACGCGCTCAGATTGGCCGGTTGCAGCCCGTGAACAGCATAAACGCCAGGCCCGCCCCGACGATCAGGACGAACGTCGACGCCACGAGCAGTCCGATGCCTGCCCCGAGCCCGCGCCACAGCCAACCGCTCCGAACGATTGCCGACCCCACGTGCGCGCTCGCTGCCCAACCTGCCCCTACGGCCAGCCCAAGGATCGCCATCGGCACCACCAGCTCGCCCGCCGACGTCCGCGGTCCGAACTGACAACGGCCCAGCTCGCTGGTGATGGATGTCCAGGTCAGCGTCGCGGTGGCCACGGCGATCACGGCTCCGATCGCGGTCGCGACGACCGTCGTCCGGCCCGGCGGCAGCCCCCGCCACAGGAGCGCCGCGACGGCCGGCGAGAGCAACCAGACAGGCATCACGACGAGCCAGCCGAAGGCCGCCCGATCCAGCGGCCCGACGTAGAGGAGCCGATCGGATACCCACCACAAGACGTAGGCGAGCACGATGACACTAAGCGGGCCGGCGATCCCGACGACCAGCTTGCGACGCTCGAGCGGTCTTGACGGCGTCATCGAGGCCATCATCCGTGGCCCGGCAAGTCCCAACGTGCTTTCGAGGCCACGTATCATCGGCCGCGATGTGCGAGCAGTTCGTGGCCCGAGCCGCGGAGCCGTTCCGCCTCGACGAGCTCTGGGAGCTCGCCGAGCGCCTCGAGCGCTTCGGGATCGCCGGCTTCGGCTGGGGCGCGGTTTGGATCGACGCCGACGGGCGGATGGGAAGTCACCGCG
>MGOD01000123.1:14311-14506 GCA_001795245.1 Chloroflexi bacterium RBG_16_70_13 | reverse complement strand
CTCGGGACCGCCCTCCGCGGCGGCCGGCGCGCGACCCTGGGGCGGCTTCTCTGTCATGCCATCTCTCCCGCGGCGACGGCCGCAATTGCCTCAACGATCTTCTGGTAGCCGGTGCAGCGGCAAAGGTTGCCGGCGATGCCCTCGCGAATCGCGTCGTGGTCCGGCGCGCCCCCGCCGTCCAGGTAGGCTCGGGCC
>MGOD01000123.1:3226-14297 GCA_001795245.1 Chloroflexi bacterium RBG_16_70_13 | reverse complement strand
CGGCGTGCAGATCCCGCACTGGGCGGCGCCGAGCTCGAGGAACGCCTCCTGGAGCGTGTCGAGCGTCCCGCGCTCGCGGGCCGCCAGCGCCAGCCCCTCGACCGTCCGGACGATCCGGCCGTCGACCTGGCACATCGGGACGAGGCAGCTGTCGACGACCTGGCCGTCGAGAAGGACGGAGCACGCCCCGCACTCCCCTTCCCCGCAGCCCTCCTTCGTCCCGGTCAGCCCGAGGTCCTCGCGCAGGACGTCGAGGAGGCGGCGCATCCCGGGGACGTCGACCTCGGTTGGTGCGCCGTTCACCAGGAACCGGATCGTGCTCACGCGGCGGGTACCCCTGCGTCACCCCCGGCGGTCGCATCGAGCGCCGCGAGGATCCGCTCCGGCGTTGCCGGCAGCTCGGTGATCCAGGCGCCGACGGCGTCGTGGATCGCGGCCACCACCGCCGGCGCGCCGACGTCCATCGGCAGCTCGCCGACGCCCTTGGCCCCGTGCGGCGCCCCGCTGAACGGCGCCTCGACCAGGATCGTCGTCATCCGCGGCGCGTCGAGGGCCGTCGGGATGAGGTAGGTCGCGAGGCGGTCGTTGAGGTATCGCCCGTTCTCGAGCTTGATCTCCTCGATCGTGGCGTAGCCGACGGCCTGGAGGGTGCCGCCCTCGACCTGGCCCTCGCACAGGATCGGGTGGATGACCCGCCCGACGTCGTCGACGGCGACGACGTCGCGGACGGCCACCTCGCCGGTGTCGAGGTCGACATCGACGCTCGCCACGCAGGCCGCCCAGCCGAAGGCGGGGTAGGCGTCGCCGCGATAGGTCACCTCGTCGAACTCGACGTTCGGATAGGGCTCGAAGCGCTGGTCGATGCGGGTGGGCCCGTGCCGCGTCGCATCCTCGTAGCAGATCTCGGCGAACGGGCGGCCGTCGTGACGGCCCTCGACCTCGGCCCGGAGCCGCCGGGCGGCGGCAATGCACAGCCCGCCGACGACCATCGCCGTCCGGCTCGCGACGGTCGGCCCGCTGTCGGGGACCTCGGCCGTGTCGACCGGCGCCATGTCGATGAGCTCGGGGGCGAGGCCGAGCTCGCCGGCGACGAGCATCGGGAAGATCGTCGTCGTTCCCTGGCCCATCTCGGTCGACGCGATGAGGACCCGGATCCGGCCCTCGCCGGTGAGCTCGACCGACGCGACCGAGCCGATGTGGACCTCGCCCGCCCCGGTGAAGCCGGCCCCGTGCCAGCCCAGCGCCAGCCCGATACCGGACGCCGTCCGGGCGCCACCGGTGCGGAACGGGCCGGCCGGCACCTCGCCGGAGCCGCGCCGCTCGGCCGCCTCCCGGGCCGTGGCCGCCCGGAGCCGGTCGAAATCGCCGGCCTCGACCGCGAGCCTGAGGACCTCCTGAGCGGCGACGCTCTCGCGGAGGACCTGGCCGGTCGGGGTCGTGTCGCCGAGCTCGTAGGCGTTCCTCCGGCGGATCTCGGCCGGGCCCATCCCGAGCTGCTCGGCGATCTGGTTGAGGTGGGTCTCGACGGCGAACTCGACCTGGGGCGCCCCGAAGCCCCGGAAGGCGCCATTGGGCGGCGTGTTGGTACGCGTCGCCCGGGCCCGGATTCGGACGTTCGGGCAGCGGTACGGGCCGCCCGAGTGGAGCGCGCCGCGCGACAGGACGACCGGGGTCAGCGTGCAGTAGGCCCCGCCGTCCATGACGAGCTCGATGTCCTGGGCGAGGAGGGTCCCGTCCGCGGCCACCGCCGTCCGGTGGCGGATCATTGCCGGATGGCGCTTCGTCGTCGCGGCGATGTCCTCGTGGCGCTCGTAGATCATCCGGACCGGCCGGCCGGCCTTGCGAGCAAGCAGGGCTGCGTGGAGGGCGATGATCGAGGGGTACTCCTCCTTGCCCCCGAAGCCGCCGCCAGTCTCGGCCTGGACGACGCGGGCCTGGTCCGCCGTCAGACCGAGCGTCTTGCGGAGCGCCCGGTGGACGTAGTACGGACACTGGAGCGAGCCGTGCACGGCCATCCCGCCGTCCTCGCCGGGGACGGCGATCATCGCCTGGTTCTCGATGTAGAGCTGCTCCTGGTGACCGACCCGGTACTCGCCTTCGACGATGTGCGCGGCGGCCGCGAAGCCCGCCTCGAGGTCGCCGTTGACGATCTCGTACTCGGCGAAGACATGATCCGACTGCCCGGGGTCGAAGACCGGCGGGAGGGCCTCGGTCACGAGGCTGATGCCGGCCCGCAGGTGGCGGATCGTTTCGCGGTCCGGGGCGGCGATGAGGGCCACCGGCTCGGCGTGGTGGCGGATCTCGCCGCCGACCGGGACGAGGACCGGCTGGTCCTCCTTGATGGCCGCGACGAGGTTCTCGCCTGGGATGTCGGCGGCGGTGACGACGACGACCTTCGACCAGTCGAGATCGGGGTCAAGCTCGATCGCGACGAGCCGTGCCCGGGGCTCCGTGGACCGGATCGTCGCCCCGTACCAGGCGCCCGGGAAGACCAGGTCGGCGGCGTACTTCGCGGCCCCCGTCAGCTTCGCCGGTCCCTCCCGGCGAAGCGGGTAGCCCCGCGCCCGGCCGCGGGTCGTGACGCCGGGGGCAAGGACGAGGGCGTCCGTCGCGGTGTGCTCCGGCGCGGTCGCGGGGCGCGGCAACGTGCGGGTCGTCATCGGACGACGGGCTCCTCCGGAGTTGGGCTGCTCTCGTTGGCCCGAGAGCGTATCACCCGGATCTAACGTCGCAGGACGGGGTGTCGCGCGGCGGCGCAGCGTCGCCGCACGGGGCCTCAGTCGTGGCCGCGGCGCAAGGCCCGGCCGGGGGTGGCACCGGTGTGTTTGCCGCCCTTCACGACCGGGACGCCGGCCACCAGGACGTGGTCGATGCCCTCGGGGAACCGGCGTGGATCGTCGACCGTGGCGAGGGATCGGACCTTCAGCGGATCGAAGACGACGACGTCGGCGACATACCCGTCGGCAAGCCGGCCCCGGTCCCGGAGGCCCAGCCGGGCCGCCGGCATCGAGGTCATCTTCGCGATCGCCTCCTCGAGGCCCAGGACCCGCTCGTCGCGGACGAACTGGCCGAGGATCCGGGGATACGAGCCGTACGTCCGCGGGCTCGGCCTGGCCCCGATGAACGTCGAATCCGTGCCGACCATCGCGACCGGGTGGCGGTAGAAGCGGCGGATGCCATCGGTGTGCGGGCCGGGCGTCACCTGGTTGAGCCGGAGGCCCTCGGCCAGGAGGAGGTCGCACAGCAGGTTGACGAGGTCCTCGCCGGTCTCGCTCCCGACCTCGCCGAGCGTCCGCCCCTCCCAGCGCGCGTGCTCGGGCCGGCCGAAGTAGCCGAGCCGGATCTCGGCGATCCCGCCGGCGCCGGCGTAGAGCACGCCGCGCTCCTGGAGCTCCCGCCGGATCCGGGCCCGGACCAGCGGGTCGGCCAGGCGCTCCTTCGTCGGGCCGGGCCCGCCCGCCTGGACCCACGTCGGGATCGTGATGAGGAGGCGGGTCGAGGCCCACTCATAGGGGTAGGCGTCGAAGGTGACGTCGAGGCCCTCGGCCCGGGCCTCGTCGATCAGGCCGAGCATGAGCTCGGGGCTGCCCGTGAACGTGGCCCGATGGTAGAAGTGGGTGATGTGGACCGGCGCCTCGCCAAGCCGGCCAATCTGGATCGCCTCCCGAAACGGGTCGAGGAAGCGGTCACCCAGGCCGTAGCGGACGTGCGTGTGGTAGAAGCCCCCGCCGCGGGCGGCCTCGTTCGAGAGCGCCGCGAGCTCGTCGGTCGAGGCGAACGAGCCCGGCGGGTAGTCGAGGCCCGAGGAGAGCCCCCAGGCGCCGCCCTCCATGCCCTCCCGGAGGATGGCCATCATCCGGCCGATCCCCTTCGCGTCGGCGGGGACGTCGTCCCAGCCGAGGGCCGCAATCCGGAGGGCCGAGTTGCCGACGAGGAAGGCGATGTTGACGCTCACCCGGCCGTCGAACCGCTCGAGGTAGCTCGGGACGGTGTCCCAGTCGGCGACGCCGCCGGGCGGATGGCCGTCGAGGCCGGCATTCAGCTCGACGAACGCCGCGAGATCGGCAGGATCGCGGAACGGAGCATAGGCGTTGCCGTCGACGCCGATGACCTCGGTCGTGACGCCCTGGCGGACCTTCGGCTCGTGACGAGGCTCGGACAGGATCGCCAGCCCCGAGTGGCTATGGAGGTCGATGAAGCCGGGTGCGACGACCTTGCCCCGGGCATCGATGACCCTGCCGGCCGCCTTTGAGGCAGCCTTGATCTCGTCAGGCTCCCAGAGGAGGCCCATCCGGTCCGCGGCGATCACCACCGCGCCGGGCCTTCCCGGCGACCCGGTGCCGTCGACGAGCGTGCCCCCCGAGATCACGATGTCGAACGCCTGCACGTGGGCATCTTGGCAGGACCGCCGGAGGCCCGCCAACGCGCGGCCGCACCCGCGAAGCCCATGGAGCGACCGCCGGGGAACCCGACCGCCGCGGGAGGGCCGGCGACCCCGTGCTAGCATCGCCGACCGTGAGCGCGTCCCCGAGCCCGATCGACCACCCGGCGCTGCCCGATCGACCGCCCTTCGTCCTGCGGGCCCGGATCCTGACGCCGACCGAGGCCGGCGCCACGGCCTTCCACCGCGACGGAATCCTCGAGGTCGATGCGAGCGGCAGGATCGCCTGGGTCGGCCCGGCGGGCCTGCGGCCGGCGCCGGATCCCGCCACCGCCGCGCTCACCTCCCCGCCCACGCCCGAGATCGACCTGCGGCCGCTCGTCCTCATGCCGGGCATGGTCGATCTCCACGCCCACCTGCCCCAGCTGCCGAACGCCGGCCTGGGGGCGGGGCTTGATCTCCTGACCTGGCTGGAGCGCTACATCTTCCCGCTCGAGCGCCGCTTCGACGACGCCGCGGCCGCAGCCGAGCTGGCACCGGCCGCTTTCCGGACCCTCGCCTCGGTCGGGACGACGACCGTCCTGGCCTACGGCGCGGTGTTCGAGGCCTCGATGGAGGGCGCCTTCCGGGCCGCCGAGGCGCACGGCATCCGGGCGATCCTGGGCAAGGTGATGATGGACCGGATCACCTACGACGAGCGGATCGAGCGGTCGACGATCATCGATCGGTCGGTCCGGGAATCGGAGGACCTCTGCCGGCGCTGGCACGGCGCCGACGACGGCCGCCTGGGCTACGCCGTGACCCCGCGGTTCGCGGTCTCGTGCACGGCGGAGCTGCTCGCCGCCTCCGCGGCGCTGGCCGCCAGGACCGGGGCCTGGTGGCAGACGCACGTCTCGGAGGACCCCGGCGAGATCGCCGAGGTCGGGCGCCTGTTCCCGGACGCCCTCGACTACGTCGATGTCTACGATCGCGCCGGCGGGCTCGGCGAGCGGACGATCCTGGCCCACGCCGTCCACCTCTCCGACCGCGAGCTGGGCCGCCTCGTCGAGACCGGCACCCGCGTCGCCCACTGCCCGGCGTCCAACCTCTTCCTCGCGTCGGGCGTCATGCCTCTCGGGCGGTTCCTCGAGGCCGGCCTTCGGGTCGGGCTCGGCACGGACGTCGCCGGCGGCCCCGACCCCTCGATCTTCTCGGTCATGCGCGTCGGGGCCTACGCCCAGAACGCCCGCCGGATCCTCGTCGGCGACCGTCACCCGGTTCTCGGCCCGCTCGACTGGATCCGGCTGGGGACGCTCGACGGGGCGCGGGCGCTCGGGCTCGGCGAAGTGATCGGGTCGCTCGAGGCCGGCAAGGAGGCGGACCTCATCGCCGTCGACGCCGGGCTGACGGCGCCGGTGCGGCACGTCGACCTCGAGCTCGAAGGGTCTGTCCGGGCGTCGCCCGGCCACGCTCACTCCGGAGGCGTGTACGGCAGCGGCGACGATCCAACCGAGATCGCCAGCCGCCTCATCTTCCGGCCCCACCCCGACATGGTCCGGGGGGCGTGGGTCAGGGGCCGGCGACTCGACGGGCCGGGCGCGGTGGGCTGATGCCTGGCTGATGTAGCTGCAAATGCCGGCTCAGCTGGCTGCAGCGCAAGGCGGCGGCGAGCAGGCGAGGCGAGCGCACCAGGTGGTGCTTGAGCCGAGCCGCGCAGCCGCCAACGCGGCGATGCGGCCGGATCAGCCGGCTCTATTTTCTCTTGGTACGGAACTGATTCAGGTGGGTCGTCCAGTCGGAGCCGCCGGTCGCGTTCGTGGCGCAGCTCCCGTGCCAGCCGCAGACGCAGGTGATGAGCTGGTCCTTGTGGCGATACGTCTCGATGACGTGGCGGAGCGGCTCGGGCTCACCGTTGCGCAGGGAAGGGCGGGTCAGGGAGAGTGGGCGTCCGTTCACTGGAGCTCCTGGGCACGGGAGTGACCGCGCAACGGCGGGGGCCCCATATTCTGCCTGAATCCGGCCTTTCCTGCTCGGCGATCCGACAGCCTGGTCGCAGCCACGGACGCGTGGGCCGGTGCCGGCTCGGCGTCAGCTGCGGGGCGAGGTCCCCTCATCCGCCTCGACGACCGCCTCGGCCGTCGCGACGTCGGTGACGAGGACCTTGATGAGCCCGGTCCGGAGGGCGCCGAGCATCGGGATGACCTTCGACACCCCGGCGGCGACGGCGATCGTGGTCGGGACGCGGGCCAGGGCCTCGGCGTCCACGGCGATGACCCGATCCCGGAGGTGCTCGCCGATGAACCGGCCGCCGACATCGAACGGCTGAACGACGATCTCGCCGACGGCGCCGGCGGCGTCGAGGTCGGCCATGGCTTCGTCGCCGAACGTCTCCGAGGTCCAGACGCGGTGGCCGATCCCGAAGACGGCCACGTCCAGTCGAGCCCACAGGGCGCGGACGTTGCTGATCGTGGGGTGCGCGTCGAGGCCCGCCCGGGTGGCGGCATCGGGCACGATGGCCGGCGCGTAGAGGCTCACGGCCGTCGCTCCGAAGGCCTGGGCGACCCGCCGGAACGGCTCCTCTCGACCGCCGCCGAACCACCAGCCGCCCCCGAGGGGCACGACGATCGCGGCGATCGACTCGGGAGCCTCGGGCAGCGCGTCCGCGAGGGCCGACATCTGGGCACCGTCCGACACGCCCAGCACCACGCCGTCCCGGAGGTGGGTCCGGAGCACGCGCGCGGTCAGGCGCCCGACGCTCCGCCGGAGGATGTCCTCCGGGCCCGAGACCGCCGGGGCGAGATGGACCTCGCGGAGCCCGAACCGCTCCTGCAGGACCGGGGCTATCGTCGGCGTCCCGCTGCCGTCGCGGACGCGGATGTCGACAATGCCCCGTTCGCGGGCGAGTTTGAGAAGGCGCGACACCTGGGGCCGGGTGAGGCCGACGAGCTCGGCGATCCGCTCCTGCGTCTCGCCCAGCTCGTAATACAGGCGGCTGATCCGTACGAGCGTGTCGGTGTCGCGCATCTCCCCCCGTGGCTCAGGCGAGTCCGCCCGTGGCTCCCGGCGATGCGCACGGCGATGAGCCGGACGCGCGCACGGCGGGGCATCATCCCGGCGCCGTCGAAGCGCTGTCAACCCGGCCAAGGACCGTATCCGCCTCGGCCCGCTCGATTGGTTCGAGGGCAGGACCCAGTGCGAGGGCCCGGGCCAGCAGCTCCCGGGCGGTGCGCAGGTCGCCGAGCGCCGCGGCGATCGCCCCGGCGTGGGCAAGGGTCCGGGCGTCCGCAGCACCCGACGCCCGGGCCGCCAGGCTCTCGATCCAGGCCTCGTCGTCCCGCCCGAGCCGGTGGAGCGCCCAGGCCACCGTGTCGTGGCCGGCGGCATCCGGCCTGGCCGCCAGGGCCGCCCGCGCGGCCACGAGCGTCTCGACCGTGGCCGTCCCGTGGTCGAGGTCGAAGAGGATGAGCTGGCGGTCGTAGACGGCGCCGGCGAGGACCGACAGTTTCCGCGTCAGGCGGACCGTCCCGAGGGCGGTCGCGGCCGCCCGGGCGTCGGCGGCGCGCTCGGTGTCCGAGCGCGCCGGATCGGCCGCCCTGATCGTCAGGAGGTCGCCGAGGAGCGCCTCGGCCTCCGGCGTCGGCGCGATCGCGACCGCCGATTCGAGGGTGGCGATGGCGGCATCGACCTCGCCGTCGAAGGCCTGGACGCGGGCGAGCCCGAGGAGTGCGCCGAGGTCGGTCGAGCGGGCCGCCAGGGCGGCCTCGTAGCCAGCCCGTGCCGGGGCGGCATCGCCGGCGATCCTGGCGTACTCGGCCAGCGCGTACTCGTAGAACGCGGCGTCGACGCCGTCGGCGATCGCGGCGGCGCGGGCCCGGCGGGCCAGGTCGAAGGCGCCGTCGAGGTCGCCCGACACGGCGGCCAGCCGGGCGAGCCGGACGTCGACGGCCGGTCCGCCGGTGGCGTCGGCAAGGACGTCGAGGTCCCGACGCGCGGCCTCAAGGTCGCCGAGCTCGATCTCCGCGTCCGCCCGGGTCGCGAGCGCGCCGAGCTGGGTCGGGTCCTCGCGATAGAGGGCGTCGGCCGCCGCCAACGCCGCCCGGAAGTCGTGGAGCGAGAGGAGGATGGAGGCTTCCAGGAGCCGGGCGCCCGGCTGGGTCGGCGCGATCGCCATCGCCACGCGAGCGGCCTCGAGGGCGCGCTCGTGGTCGGCGAGATCGGCCGTCAGGCGGGCCCGGGCGTGGTAGAGCGTCGACAGGTTCGTGGCCGAGATGAAGTCGAGCGGGTTCGCCTCGAGGTTCAACGTCCAGGCGGCGATGTTGTGGTCCAGCTGGGCCAGCGACCCGGCCGGCAGCGAGGCGGTGCCGGCGCCCGGGATGGGCACAGGCACCTGGTCGACGATCCCGCCGGTTCCCCCGGCCGGCCGGCCGGCCGGGTCCGGGTTCGCCTCGAGGTTCAACGTCCAGGCGGCGATGTTGTGGTCCAGCTGGGCCAGCGACCCGGCCGGCAGCGAGGCGGTGCCGGCGCCCGGGATGGGCACAGGCACCTGGTCGACGATCCCGCCGGTTCCCCCGGCCGGCCGGCCGGGTCCGGGTTGGCCGGCGGGGCCGTCACGGTCCCGAGGCCGGACCAGCCGGCGAGGACGGTGCCGGCGGCAATGAAGAGTGCGGAGGCGAGGAAGCCGAGGGCTCGAGGTCGCCGGCTGCGGAGCGAGATCGCGGTCACGTGGCGGCTCCGGGTCTCGGTGGGTTCGATGGATGGTCGTCGACGAGAGGAAGGCAGGGCTGGAGCGCGGCCCCCCACGAGCACGCTCCAGCCCTGCGGGTCAATGCGGGACGCCGAGGTACGGGAAGGAGGCGAGGTAGTCCGTGTGCGGGCCCACCCCGTCGCCGTTCACGGCAGCGGAGGCATCGCGATCCGGGCCGAGGCCGGTCAGGCCGTCGGCGCCGAAGAGGTTGAGCGGGTCGCCACCGGTGGTGACG
Organism: Chloroflexi bacterium RBG_16_70_13; assembly: GCA_001795245.1. Lineage (GTDB taxonomy): Bacteria > Chloroflexota > Limnocylindria > Limnocylindrales > CSP1-4 > UBA5189. The sequence continues at coordinate 4,958 of MGOD01000123.1, read as the reverse complement.
ATGAGCTCGACGTCGATGACGTCGTCGGCGAGCGCCCGGCCGTTGAGCGGCGCGGGCAGGCCGAGGGCGTTCGTCCGGCTGTAGACGAGGACGTCGGGGATGAGGACGCTGGCCAGGAAGCCGGCCTGGTCGTTCGAGTACGCGCCCTCGCTGTCGAGGCCGGAGAAGAACTGGAGTCCGTTGATCACGTTCGTCCGGAACTTGCCGCCCATCGCCGTGGCCTGGGCCGAGGGCGCGGTCACGTTGAAGGCGTTCTTGTCCGCGGTCGGGTTGAACACGGTGTTGATCGCAGGGCGGCCCATCTGGTCGGCCGCCTGCCAGGTCGTGCCGTCGTACCAGCTCGTGGTCGCCCAGACGCCGATCGTGTCGGGCAGCTGGCCGTTCGGGATCGACAGGACGATCGCGTTCGTGTTCAGGTTCGCGAAGAAGTCGGTCGGGTCGTTGCCGAGCGCGTCGCCACCCACGGCCGTGCCGGTCGTGAGGAAGGTCGTCGTGCCGATGAACCCGGTGAGGTCGAAGAAGAACGGGTCGGAGCGGACGCCCGCCCAGGCCCAGACGTCGTTGCCGCCGACGGCCTTGACGCCGTCGTTGGCGTGGCCCTGGGCCACCGTCCGGCCGCCGTTGAGCGAGCGGGCCTTGGCCCCCTCGTAGAGCGACAGCTTGAACTTCAGATCGCCGGAACCGTCGTCGGCGAACGTCGCGACATAGGCGCGGTCCTGGACGTTGTCGCCGTTCGTGTCGATGTTGATCACGTACCGGACGTTCGTCCCGAAGTCGCCCCCGAAGAGGTTGATCGCCGGGTTGACCGTCATGGCGATCGCCGTCCGACCGGGGTCGGCGGGCGCCTCGAAGACGTAGAGGTCGTTGATGTCGCGGTCGCCGTGCTCCGAGTGCGGGGCGATCATCCCGGCCGCGGTGGTCCCGCCGAGGGCGGGCGCGTCGAGGTGGTCGGCCGCGCTCGTGAGGAGCGGCGCCGCGCCGATGGTGAGGACCGTCATCGCGGCCCCCAACGTGGCGAGCTTGCTGATGGTGCGCATGGCTGGGGTCTTGTTCCCTTCTGTATCCGTTGGGTCTTGGGGACGTCCGGCTCGCGGTGTCGCGACTCCTCCACGGGCCGTTCGGGTGGTCATGCGCGGCCAGTGTCGGATCGGATGAATCGGGCCGACTGCCGTGGCACGACGGCCCCGCTCACCTGCGCTCCCCGATCGTGTTGACCGCGGTGGCACCACGATCCGGGGCCGTACATGACCGAGCGCGCGGCGGGCCCGCCGACGGTGGTCCGGCCGCCGACCGAGCCAGGTGCGGTTCACGAAGCCGTGGTTGACGAGAGCATCGAGCCCGCTGATGCGCCTCGTTCATGGATCGGCGCGCATCCACGGTCGGCCGAGCTTCGTCAACTCGTTGATTCGACTGGAATCGCGCTGGGCCACGCTCATCTGTCGCCATTCCCATGAGCCAGCCGCATCAGGCCGGCGGGACGGGCGAAGCCGGCAGGGGCGGGCGGAGCGGGCGGGGGCGGGCGGAGCGGGCGGAGCGAGCCCTGACCGATGCGGCAACGGGCAGAGCCCTGACCGATGCGGCGCCGGGCGCCTGAACCCATCGACGACGTGCCCGGGAATCTCGCCTGGTCTAGAGCACGCGCCCCGGGTTGAGGATCCCCTGCGGGTCGAGGGCGGCCTTGATCGAGCGCATGACCGCGACCGCGCCCTCGCCGCGCTGTATCGGCAGCCAC
>MGOD01000123.1:0-3164 GCA_001795245.1 Chloroflexi bacterium RBG_16_70_13 | reverse complement strand
GGCGGCCCGGAAGATCTCGTCGCGAACCGTGTGGGTCAGCTCGGCGGCGGCCGGATCGTCGCGGTCGAAGATGAAGTTCGGGTGGAGATTGCCGTCGCCGGCATGGCCGAACGTCGCGCAGCGGACGCCATGGGCCGCGGCGATCCGCTCGATGGCCCGCAACAGCTCCGGGACGCGGGACCGGGGCACCCCGACGTCCTCCATCCGGACGGTCCCCTGGCGCTCGAGGGCGTGGAGGGCCTCGCGCCGGGCGTGGCGGAGCCAGTCGGCCTCCTGCGCATCCGCGGCCCGGACGATCGAGCGTCCGCCGGCGTCCGTGCAGGCGGCCTCCGCGCGATCGAGCTCGGCGGCGGCGCCCGTTCCCGGCGCGTCGGATTCGACCATGAGCATCGCCGCGGCCGTGACATCGAGCCCCAGATGGTGCCAGTCCTCGACCGCCCCGATCGTAGCCCGATCCATGAGCTCGAGGGTGACCGGTCCGAGGCCGGCCTCGGTCATCGCGGCGACGGCCTCGCCGGCGGCCTCGAGCGTGTCGAAGAACGCCAGCAGCGTCTGGCGCGGCGGCGGCGCCGGCCGCAGCCGGAGGGTCGCCTCGGTGATGATCCCCAGGGTCCCTTGCGACCCGACGAAGAGGTGCGTCAGCGAGTAGCCGGCGACGTCCTTCACGTTCCGGCCGCCGGTCCGGATGACCGATCCGTCGGCCAGGACGACCTCCAGGCCGAGCACGGAATCGCGGGTCTGGCCGTACTTCACGCAGCACAGGCCGCCGGCGTTCGTGCCCAGGTTCCCGCCGATCGAGCAGGTCTCGTAGCTCGCCGGATCGGGCGGGTAGAACAACCCCTGGGCCGCGACCGCGGCCTTGAGGGTCGCGTTGATGACCCCCGGCTGGGTGACGACGCAGAGGTTCGCCCGGTCGATCTCGAGGATCCGGTCCATCCGGGTCAGGGCGATCGTCAGGGCGCCCTCGATGCCGGCCGCCCCGCCCGACAGGCCCGTACCGGCGCCGCGCGGGACGACCGCCACGCCGAACCGCGCGGCGAGGCGCATGAGCCCGGCGACCTCGTCCGTCGTCGTCGGCAGGGCCACGGCGCCGGGCAGGCCGGCGTCGAGGTAGGCCGTCTCGTCGCGCCGGTACGACTCACGATCGAGGGCGTCGGTCAGAAGGCGGACGCCCGGCAGCTCCGCCCGCGCGGCATCGAGCAGCGCGGCGAGGCTCGCCGGGTCGGTGATCGGGGCTGGGGCCTGTGGGGTAGCCACCCGCGGATCGTAGTCGCGCGACCCGTGCCCGGTCACGGCGGGCGCCGTCCGTCAGGCACGATCCGGGGTCGTCGTACGCGTCTGGGGCGGTGGATTCAGGTTCACCAACGATTCGGGATCGTGGTAGGCGGCGCCGGCAGGGCCCCAGGCCGCGGCGCCTCGTCTGTTCGCGGGCCGTTCGTGCTCAAACGGGAGCCGCGCGATGCCAGCCGGGGCGCGCGAGGGTGACTGGGCCGTACCGAGTACGCTCGGCGATCGTAGATGACTGACGTGGGCCGACGTTCGGGCGCAGCCCCTCGACTCCTTCGACTCGCCCTCGCGATCGCGCTGGCGGGCTGCTCGTCCGCGCCGACCGAGGTGCCGGCGACGAGCACGATCGCGCCGGTCGTCACCCCCACGCCTGCGGCGCCCACACCCGGCCCGACCTCGAACGCGACGCCCGCGCCGTCGCCCTCACCGACCCTGGAGCCGACGCCCGCGACAGCGATCCTGCCCGGAGCCGTCGACCGCTCCAGCCTCGAGGTCGAGGCGACGTACGACGTGACCCTCGACGTGACCGTCGCGACCGGCGCGATCCACGTCGGGGTCGCCATCGACGCCCGCAACGATTCGGGCGAGCCGATCGACCGTCTCGAGCTGAACACGATCGCCGCCCGCCTCGGCGGGCTCGACGTCAAGTCGGCCGAGGTCGACGACCGGCCGGTGGTGGTCGAGGTCGATGACCAAACGCTCACCGTCCCCCTCGGCGGCATCCTGCCGGCCGGGGCCTCCACGACCGTCGAGCTCAGCTACACGGCGACGCTGCGGTCCGATCTCGACGGCTCGAGCTGGCTCTTCACGAGGGCCAGCAGGACGCTCGCGTTGTACCGCTGGATCCCGTGGGTCAGCCGGGCCACCCCCTTCGATCGCCCGAACCACGGCGACCCGTTCGTCACACCGTCGAGCCCACGCGTCCGCGTCTCCATCACGACCGATGACCAGATGGACCTCGCCTCGCCTGCCGCCCAGGTCACCGCCGAGCCGCGGACCGACGGCATGGCCTGGAGCTTCGAGCTCAACGACGTCCGGGACGTCGCCATCGTCCTGGCGCCCGAGTACGAGCTTGCGGTCGGGGACGCCGACGGGGTCGCCATCCGGGCCTACACCCGACCGGGCGGTCTCGATGGCGACCGCCTCGTGACGCAGGTGACGCGGGCCATCGAGCGGATGACCGATCGCCTCGGGGTCGCCTATCCCTGGCCCGCCTTTACCGTCGTCGAGACGGCCGGCGGCTACGGCATGGAATCGCCCGGGCTCATCTGGATCCCGCGGGGCGTCGCAGCGGGCAACCTGCCCTACCTCGTCCACCACGAGACCGCCCACCAGTGGTTCTACGGCCTGGTCGGCAGCGACCAGCAGGCGGAGCCGTTCGCCGACGAGGCGGCGGCCGACCTCCTCGCCCGGACGGTCCTCGGCAGCCTCCGGGGCAGCCGCTGTGACCGCACGGCGCTCGACCGCTCGATCGTCAGCTACTCGCAGGGCTGCTACTACGAGGTCGTCTACATCCAGGGCGGGAACGTCCTCGACGACCTCCGCGAGGCGATGGGGACGGAGCGCTTCTGGGCCGCCCTGCGCGACTACCTCGAGGCCAACCGGTTCGAGCTGGCCGGGACCCGGCAGCTCCTCGAGGCGCTCCGGGCGGCGAGCCCGGTCGACCTCACCCCGACCCTGCGAGCCCGCTTCCCGGACCTGTACTGACGAAGCTGGCTGTCGCGGTCATGGGCAGCCTGGGCCCCGTGCCCCGGCGAGCGTGAGCGGCATCTCGAGGCCGAAGAGGGAGTGGCCGCTCGGGCCGAGGGTGGATGCGTGCAGCCAGAGACAGGCCTGCTCCCCGTCGGTCGGCAGCGGCAGCGAGGCCTCGAACGGGC
>MGOD01000122.1:9629-9726 GCA_001795245.1 Chloroflexi bacterium RBG_16_70_13 | reverse complement strand
GGGACGAGATAGTCGTTGAGCCCGTCGCGCCAGGGGGCCTCGCAGGCCGGCAGGTCCGCCTCCGTCGCGAGCCGAAAGCTGACCTCCGGGAGCGCGG
>MGOD01000122.1:9079-9613 GCA_001795245.1 Chloroflexi bacterium RBG_16_70_13 | reverse complement strand
GCTCACTCGGCGCCGTCGTCGTCGTCGGCAGACGCTGGTCGGCCCGTGGCCAGGCGCTCGAGCTCGGCGGCCATGAAGGCGTCGAGATCGCCGTCGAGGACCGCGCCCGTGTTTGATGTCTCGTACGAGGTCCGGAGGTCCTTGACCATCTGGTAGGGATGGAGGACGTAGCTCCGGATCTGGTTGCCCCAGCCGGCCTCGACGTGCTCCCCGCGGAGCTTCCGGGTCTCCGCCTCGCGCTCCTCGAGGGCCCGCTCCAGGAGCCGTGCCGTGAGGACCTTGATGGCCGTCTCCTTGTTCTGGGTCTGGCTCCGCTCGTTCTGGCTCTGGGCGACGATCCCGGTCGGCAGGTGGGTCAGGCGGACGGCGGAATCGGTCTTGTTGACGTGCTGGCCGCCGGCGCCCTGCGAACGGAAGGTGTCGACCCGGATCTCGTCCCAGTCGAGCTCGATCTCGGCGGTGTCCTCGACCTCGGGCAGGACCTCGACGAGGGCGAACGTCGTCTGGCGGCGCTTCTGGGCGTCGTAGGGGCTG
>MGOD01000122.1:2437-9032 GCA_001795245.1 Chloroflexi bacterium RBG_16_70_13 | reverse complement strand
CCCGCCGGCCGTCGACCGCCACGGTGACGCTCTTGAGGCCGGCCTGCTCGCCCTCCTGCTGGTCGAGGACCTCGGTCCGGAAGCGATGGCGCTCGGCCCAGCGCAGGTACATCCGGAGGAGCATCTCGGCCCAGTCCGTGGCCTCCGTGCCGCCCGCGCCGGCGCTGATCGTCAGGAGCGCGTTGCGATCGTCGTACTCGCCCGAGAAGAGGAGGGCCGTCCGCTCGCGGGCGAAGTCGGTCTCGAGGGAGGCGGCCTCACGATCGAGCTCGGCGGCCAGCTCGACATCGTTGGACTCGGCCACGAGCTCGACCATGGTCTCGAGATCGGCAGTCCGGGCGAGAAGGCCGCGCCACAGGTCGATCTCCCCGCGCAGGCCGTCGGCCTCGCGGAGGACCTTCTGGGCCGCGCGCTGGTCGTCCCAGAAGCCGGGCTCCTGGGTCAGCGCCTCGAGCTGGGCGACCCGCGCTTCGCGTGTGGGGAGGTCAAAGACGCCCCGATGTCGACCGGATCCGCTCCGCCAGGTCCCGGACGCCGGAGGCGTCCATCAGTTCCGGACCTGGAGATCCTGGAGCAGGATCGGACGGAGCTCGATGAGTCGGAGGGCCGACTTGCTCCGGGCGACGACGGGGTTCACGCAGGGACAGTAGCCGTTGTGGGGACAGACGCCGCAGTTGCCGTCGCAGTCGAGGGCGGCGGCGTAGCTGCAGGTCCGGCAATCTCGCTCACAGGCGATCAGGTCAACGAAGCTCGCTTCCTCGGCCTGCTTCACAAAACCCTCACTTCACACCATGGGCACGGTGGTCTGGGCGCGGGGGGCTGCCGGTGGGACGCCACGTCCCGTGCTCGGGAAGTTGCCGCGAAGTATAGGTGCGAACGTTCGGATCGCCAAGGGGTCCGGCGAATTTTCCGCGAGATTCGTGCCGGAATCTCGGGCTGGCCGGATCGGCTCATCCGCCGGGCGCGGGGCCCTCCTCGGAGACGAGGTGACCGCCGCCGAGGAAGTACACGCCGAGGGCTCCCAGCTCGTGGAACGTTGCCTCGACCTGCCAGCCAAGGTTCGTCTCGATCGGGCTGCTGGAGGTCGGCGAGCCCCAGGCCACGATGCCCTCGTCGGTGGCGATCCGGAGAACTCGCAGCATGTGCGTCCGATCGCTCACGAAGACGGCGCTCGAGAGGCCCTCGGCCCGCATGAGGATGGCGACGTTCTCGAGGGATTCGAGCGTCGTCCGGCCCTCGTCCTCGGCCAGGATGGCGGCCTCCGGGACGCCCCGAGCGATGGCGTAGGCCCGGCCGGCGGCCGCCTCGGTGGTCCGGTCGCCCTCGGCCTTGCCGCCGGTCACGACGAGGACCGCGGCCGTGCCGGCCTGCCAGAGGTCAACGGCATGGGCCAGGCGGGCCTCGAAGATCCGCGACGGCGTGCCGTCGTACTGGGCGGCCCCCAGGACGACGATCGCATCCGCGGTCCGCAATTCGTCGCGGCCGCCCTGGTCCCAGATCCGGTACGTGGTGAAGGCAGCCACCAGGACGGTCCCCAGGAGCGCGGCGAGCCCGAGGCGGACGAGGTGTTGCATCGGGCGCGAGGCGGCCGTCTCAGCCGCGCAGCCGCATCAGCGGCCGTGGCACTTCTTGTACTTGGCGCCGGATCCGCACCAGCAGGGGTCGTTGCGCCCGATCTTCTGACCCGTCGGCGTGTAGCCCGGGCGCGCCTGCTGTCCCGGGGTGGCCGCGCCGGCAAGGCTCGGTCCGCCGGCCCGAGCCGCTCCGCGCAGGATCCCGCCGCCCGAGGGGCCCAGGGTCGCGGCCCGGTTTGCGAGCGCCGATCTGCCGGGGACATCACCGCCCGCGGTCACCGCCCTGCCCGCCGCGCCTGCTCCCACACCGACCGAGCCGCCCGGGCCGGGCTGGCCCGGACCGGCCATCGGGAAGGCGCCGGCGGGCGGCGGCGCCGGCGGTGGCGCCTTGGTCAGCGTCACTCGGAAGATCGTGCCTGCCACCTGGTGCCGGATGAAGCCGCTCAGCTCCTCGTAGAGGCGGTAGGCCTCCTTCCGGAACTCGTTGAGCGGGTCCTGCTGGGCGTAGCCTCGGAGGCCGATGCCGCGGCGCATGTCGTCGAGCTCGGTAAGGTGCTCCACCCACAGGGAATCGATCGTCCGGAGAAGGACGAAGCGCTCGATGAGCGTCCACTCCGGGCCGATCTCGGCCTCGCGGGCGTCGAGCTTGCGGCTGGCGACGTCCTTGAGGTGCTCGGCCACGGCCTCACGGGCATGGAGGTCGAAGAGCTCGTCCTCGGTCACGTCGTCGGGGCCGAAGCCCATCCGCCGGAGGGCCTCGATGAACGTGTCCATCGCCCACTCGTCGACCGTGTGGCCACCGAGGTGGGTGTCGGCGAGGACGTCGAGCTCCTCCTCGAGGAAGGCCCGGACGGTCTCGGTCAGGTCCTCGTTGCGGAGGACCTTGTCGCGTTCCGCGTAGATCGTCTCGCGCTGTTTGTTGATGACGTCGTCGAACTCGACGACCCGCTTCCGGATGTCGAAGTTGTAGCCCTCGACCCGAGACTGGGCGCTCTCGATCGTCTTGCCGACAATGCCCGATTCGATGTACGTCTCGTCGTCGAGGCCGAGACGCTCCATGAGGCCGGTCACGCGATCCGAGGCGAACCGCTTCATGAGGTCGTCCTCGAGGGACAGGTAGAAGCGGGACGAGCCCGGGTCCCCCTGGCGGCCGGCCCGGCCGCGAAGCTGGTTGTCGATGCGCCGGCTGTCGTGGCGCTCCGTGCCCACGATGTGGAGCCCGCCGGCGTCGACGACCCGGATGTGGTCCTCGTCGCAGATCCGTTTCGCCTCGGCGAACGCCTCGTCGTACGTGGCCTTGTCGACCTCGGCGGGGTTGAGGCCGCGCCGGTGGAGGATCTCCGAGGCGAGGCCGGCCGGGTTGCCGCCGAGCTGGATGTCCGTGCCGCGACCGGCCATGTTCGTGGCGATCGTGACCGCAGCGGTCCGCCCGGCCTGGGCGACGACCTGCGACTCCTTCTCGTGGAACTTGGCGTTGAGCACCTCGTGCTTGATCCCGCGCCGGGTGAGCATCGTCCCGAGCTTTTCGGACTTCTCGACCGAGACGGTGCCCACGAGGACCGGCCGGCCGAGCTCCTGCATCTCGGCGATCTCCTCGATCACCGCGTTGAACTTGGCGTTCTCGTTGCGATAGACCAGGTCCGTCTCGTCGTCCCGGATCATCGGCCGGTGGGTCGGGATCGCCACGACCTCGAGCTTGTAGATCTTGTGGAACTCCTCGGCCTCGGTCATCGCCGTGCCGGTCATGCCAGCCAGCTTGTCGTACAGCCGGAAGTAGTTCTGGAAGGTGATCGTGGCCAGGGTCACGCTCTCGCGCTGGACGCGCAGGCCCTCCTTCGCCTCGATCGCCTGGTGGAGGCCCTCGCTCCAGCGCCGGCCCGGCATCTGGCGACCGGTGAACTCGTCGACGATGACGATCTCGCTGTCCTTGACGATGTAGTCCCGGTCGCGCTTGTAGAGCGCATGCGCCCGGAGTGCCTGCTCGAAGTGCCGGGCCAGACGGGGATCGGCGTCGAACATGTTGTCGACGCCGAGGAGCTTCTCCATCCTGTCGACGCCGTCCTCGGTCGGTGAGACGGCCCGGTCCTTGAGGTCGACGAAGTAGTCGCCGCCCTCCTCATCGCCCTCGGGACGCTCGTTGAGGCGCGGCACGAGGCGGGCGAACTGGTAATAGAGGTCCGCCGACTCCTCGGCCTGGCCGCTGATGATGAGGGGCGTCCGGGCCTCGTCGATGAGGATGTTGTCGACCTCGTCGACGATCCCGAAGAAGCGCTCCCGCTGGACCCGCTCGTCGAGCTCGGTGACCATGTTGTCGCGGAGGTAGTCGAACCCGAACTCGTTGTTCGTGCCGTAGGTGATGTCCGCCGCGTAGGCCTCGCGGCGGGTGACCGGCTTCAGGTTGATGAGCCGCTCGTCATTGGTCGGGAACCCGGGCTCGAACACGAACGAGGCGTCGTGGGTGATCATCCCGACGCTCAGGCCGAGGAAATGGAAGACGGGTCCCATCCACTGCGGGTCGCGGCGGGCCAGGTAGTCGTTGACGGTGACGATGTGGACGCCCCGGCCGGCCAGCGCGTTGAGGGCCGCGGCGAGGGTCGGGAGGAGCGTCTTGCCCTCGCCCGTCTTCATCTCCGCGATCTTCCCCTGGTGGAGGACGACCCCGCCCAGCAGCTGGACGTCGAACTGGCGCATCCCGAGGGTCCGGCGCATCGCCTCGCGGCCCATCGCGAAGACCTCCGGCAGGACCTCGTCGAGGCCGGCCTGGATCCGCTCGTTCTCGTGCTTCCGGCGCGCCTTGGCCAGCTCGCGGCGGCGCTCGAGATCGGGGTGGTGGAGCTCGTCCTCGGACGGTTCGTCGGGCTCGGCGACCGTGGCGATCTCCGCCCGGATCTCGGCGAAGCGGGCCCGGATCTCCTCGTCGCCGAGGGCGGTGATCTCGGGCTCGAGCCCGTTCGCCTCGTCGACAAGAGGTTGGATCCGCTTCAGCTCGCGGTCGTTGGAGTCGACGAAGCGTGACAGGAAACCCAGCATGGCCGATGCAGTCTAGCCGAGGTGCCCGTAGCCCGAGGTCGGGAGCTCCAACGTGAGGATGAGTTCGTCACGGATGGGGATCCCGTCGTTGCCGATGGACCCGATGGCGGGCTTCAGCGTCCGCCGGGCCTCGTCGACGGCGCCGGCGTTCAGGGTCGCCAATCTCCAGCCGCGGCGCTGATAGAAGCGGAGGGCCTCGAGGTTGTCGTTCGTCGTGACCAGCCAGGCGCGCTCGGCGCCAGCCCTGGCCATGGCCTCACGGGCGGCGCTGAGGAGGGCGCTGCCGATGCCGCCACGCCGGGCGGCCCGGGCCACGACGAGCACCCGGATCTCGCCGTCCCGTGGACCGGAGAACGGCCCTGCCACGGCCCAGGTGACGAGCCCCACCAGCTGTCCCCGGAGCTCGGCGACGAGCCCCGCACCCTCGAGGGGATCCATGAGCTCTCCGCGGCGGGCCTGGAGGCGGCCACCGAGCTCGGCCCCGAGCAATGCCTCCGCCCAGGCCCGATCACGGGACGCGTCCAGGGCCCGGATGTCCACGCCCGAGGGCACGCCCGGGTCAGGAGCCGAAGGACCAGAAGCCGCTGCCGTAGCCCACGACGAGGACCCCGAGGGTCACGAGCGCCAGGCCGACCCACACCGCGACCGACCGCCCCACGGACGTCGGGTTCATCTCCGGGTTCGCCAGCTCCGGCAGGCGGCCCTTCTCGAGCGCCGCGCCCCAGCGCGTGGAGCGCAGCTGGCGGCGCCAGTCCTTCTCGGTGACGACACGCGGCTCGAGGCCGCCCTTGCCGTCCGGTCGGTGGAGCTGGAGGCTCATCGATCTCCTGCCTGGGCCGCGGCGAGGATCGTCGGGTCGCGACTCTCGCCGTCGGCATTGCCGCCGGCCGCATCGGCCGGCGCGTCGCCGGGTTCGTGATCCCCGGGCTCGTGGCCCGGCTCGTTTCGAGTATCCAGCTTGCGGGCGACGCCGTCCTCCCAGAGGAGCATCTCCTGGGTGAACTCGACCTCGCTGCTGAACAGCGCGCCGACGGATTCCCCGCGGTGGATCCGCTTGATCGCCTCGCCGATGAGCGGTGCGATCGAGAGCGTCGTGATCTTCGCGATCCGCTTGGCCGGCGGCAGCGGGACGGTGTCGGTCAGGACGACCTCGCGGAGCCCGGAGTCGGCCAGGCGCTCGACTGCCGGGTCGGACAGGATCCCGTGGGTGGCGCAGGCGTAGATCTCGTGGACGCCTTCGCGCTCGAGGGCCCGGACCGTCTCGGTGAGCGTCCCGGCGGTATCGATCTCGTCGTCGACGATGACCGCTCGCCGGCCCCGGACATCGCCGATGACATTCATGAGCTCGGCCCGATCAAGGTTCCCGACCCGCCGCTTCTCGATGATCGCAAGCGGCGCGTCGAGGAGCTCGGCGAAGGTTCGGGCCCGTTTGGCGAACCCGAGGTCGGTGACGATGACGAGGTCCTCGAGGTGCTTGTGCTTGAAGTAGTTCGACAGGATGTGGACGGCGGTCAGCTCGTCGACCGGGATGTTGAAGAAGCCCTGGATCTGGCCCTGGTGAAGGTCCATCGTCAGCATCCGGTCGGCGCCGGCGACGGTGATCATGTCGGCCACGAGCCGGGCCGTGATCGGGACCCGCGGCTGGTCCTTCTTGTCCGACCGGCCGTACGCGTAGTAGGGCACGACCGCGGTGATCCGCCCGGCGCTCGCCCGCTTGAAGGCGTCGATCATGATCAGGAGTTCCATGATCGAGTCGTTCACCGGACGGCAGGTCGGCTGGATGATGAAGACGTCCTTCTCGCGGACGTTGTCGAGGATCTTGACGAAGATGTTCTCGTTGGCGAACTGGAATGCCTCCAGGCGCCCGGGCTCCGTGCCGAGGTAGCGACTGATCTTCCGGGCGAGGTCCGGGTTCGAGTTGCCGTGGTAGATCTCGAACTGGTCCGCGTACACGGAGGGCGCCTCCTGTTCGCCGGGCCCGCCCGCGACGC
>MGOD01000122.1:0-2392 GCA_001795245.1 Chloroflexi bacterium RBG_16_70_13 | reverse complement strand
GCCGCTCCCGGGTCGTCATTGTCGCCGCTGTCGCGCCCTTCTGCCAACCCCGGCCGGAAGGCCGCGATCCCGACGACCCGGTCGCCCTCGTTGAGGCGCATGACGATGCCCCCGCGGGCCGCCGACGAGTAGCGGTTGATCGTGCTCAGCTCGGTTCGGACGACCTGGCCGTGGGCGGAGATCAGGACGAGCTCCTCGTCCAGGTCCGTCACCTGCTGGACGGCGGCGACGAGACCGGTCTTGCGACCCTCGAGGGCGATCAGTCGGACGCCCTGGCCGCCGCGGTGCTTGCGCCGGAATTCGGTCAGCGGGACCCGCTTGCCGTAGCCCGTCTCGGTCAGGACGAGGAGGTCGGCGCCGGGCTGGACGACGCTCATCGAGACGACCCGGTCGCCCTCGCGCTTCAGGAGGCGGGTGCCGATGACACCGGCCGCGTCGCGGCCCATCGGCCGGACCTCGCTCTCGGAGAAGCGGGCCAGCATCCCCTGGGCCGTGGCGATGATGACGTCCTCCTGGCCGGTCGAGATGTCGACCCAGGCGAGCTCGTCCTGCTCGTCCAGGGTGATCGCCCGGATCCCGGTCGAGCGGACGCGCTCGAACTGCTCGAGCGGCGTCTTCTTGACGATCCCCCTGGTCGTGGCCAGGACGAGGTAGCTGCCCGGGGCGAAGGTCGGCAGCGTGATCGTCGCCATCGGGACCTCGCCCGATTCCACCTGAACGCCGGGCATGTTGATGATCGGCATGCCCTTGGCCTGGCGCGACGCGTCGGGGATGGCGTGGACCTTGGCCGAGAAGACGCGGCCGCGGTTGGTGAAGAAGAGCGCCCAGTCATGGGTGTTCGCGACGAGCAGGTGCTCGACGGCATCCTCCTCGCGGGTGACGTGGCCGATGATCCCCTTGCCGCCGCGATGCTGGCGGCGGTACGTCGCGACCGGCTGGCGCTTGATGTAGCCGCGGCCGCTGATCGTGATGACGACGTCCTCGTCGGCGATCAGGTCGTCGTCGGTGAGCTCGCGCGAGGCGTCCTCCTGGACGCGTGTCTTGCGCTCGCCGGCGTAGCGCTTCTTCAGCTCGAGCAGCTCCTCGCGGATGATCGAGAGGACCCGGGCCGGGTTGGCCAGGATGTCCTCGAGCTCGGCGATGAGCTGGATGACCTGGAGGTACTCGTCCTCGATCTTCTTGCGCTCGAGGGCCGCCAGGCGGGCCAGACGCATGTCGAGGATCGCCTGGGCCTGGCGCTCGGACAGCTCGAACCGGACCTCGAGGTTCGTTCGGGCCGTGTCCGTGTCGGCCGATTCGCGGATCGTCTTGATGACCGCGTCGAGGTTGTCGAGGGCCTTCTTGAGGCCCTCCAGGATGTGGGCCCGGTCGCGGGCCTTGCCGAGGTCGAACTCGGTCCGCCGGCGGACGATCTCGCGCCGATGGTCGACGTGGTGCTGGAGGACCGACTTCAGGGGCAGCGTCTGGGGCTGGCCGTCGACGAGGGCCAGCATGTTCATGTTGAAGGCCATCTGCATCGGGGTGTGCTTGAACAGGTTGTTCAGCACCTTGTGCGGATTGGCGTCGCGCTTGATCTCGATGAAGATCCGCATCCCGTCTCGATCCGACTCGTCGCGCAGGTCGGCGATCCCATCGATCTTCTTGTCCTTGACCAGGTCGGCCATCTTCTCGAGAAGGGTGGCCTTGTTCACCTGGTAGGGCAGCTCGGTGACGATGATCGCCATCCGGTCGCCGCGGACCTCCTCGAACGCGACCTGGGCTCGCATGACGACCCGGCCGCGGCCGTGGGCGTACATCTGGCGGATGGCGTCGATCGTCTCCCACTCGCCGCTGATCGAGTTCCGCTGGCGCTCGAAGCGGAAGATCGTGCCGCCGGTGGGGAAGTCCGGGCCGGTCACGTAATGGCACAGGTCATCCGAGGTGATCCCGGGATCGTCGATGAGGGCGATCGTGGCATCGACGACCTCGCCGAGGTGGTGGGGCGGGATGTTCGTGGCCATTCCGACCGCGATCCCGGAGCTGCCGTTGATGAGCAGGTTCGGCAGCTTGGCCGGCAGGACCGACGGCTCCTTCTGGGTTCCGTCGTAGTTGTCGGTGAAGTCGACGGTCTCCTTGTCGATGTCGGCCAGCATCTCGGCGGCGATCGCGGTCAGGCGCGCCTCCGTGTAGCGCATCGCGGCGGCCGCGTCGCCGTCGACCGAGCCGAAGTTGCCCTGCCCGTCGACGAGCGGGTAGCGCATCGAGAAGTCCTGGGCCAGCCGGACGAGGGCGTCGTAGAGGGCCACGTCGCCGTGGGGGTGGTACTTGCCCATGACCTCGCCGACGATCGCGGCGCACTTGCGGAAGGAGCTCGTGGCGGAGAGCCCCATCTCGCCCATCGTGTAGAGGATCC
>MGOD01000121.1:48080-48447 GCA_001795245.1 Chloroflexi bacterium RBG_16_70_13 | reverse complement strand
GGCGTCGGCGTAGACGATGTTGGGGCTCTTGCCGCCGAGCTCGAGCGATACCTTCTTCACGTTGTTCGAGGCCAGGCGCATGATCTCCTGGCCCGTCGTCGTCTCGCCGGTGAAGGCGACCTTGCCGACGCCCATGTGAGCCGCGATCGCGGCGCCGGCGCTGCCACCCGGGCCGGTCACGACGTTGACGACGCCGGGCGGGAAGCCGGCCTCGACGGCCAGCTCGCCGAGCCGCAGGGCCGTCATCGGGGAGAGGCTGGCCGGCTTCAGGATGCAGGTGTTGCCCGCGGCGAGGGCCGGCCCCAGCTTCCACGACGCCATCAGGATCGGGAAGTTCCAGGGCACGATGAGCCCGACGACGCCGATC
>MGOD01000121.1:39076-48027 GCA_001795245.1 Chloroflexi bacterium RBG_16_70_13 | reverse complement strand
GATCTTGTTCGCCGCGCCGGCGTAGTAGTCGAAGACCAGGCTCGCCCCGACGACCTCGCCGCGGGCGCTCGAGATCGGCTTGCCGGTGTTGCGGGTCTCCAGCTGAGCCAGCTCCTCGCTGTGGTCCTTCACGAGCGCCGCGAGCTTGGCGAGGGTCCGGCCGCGCTTGCCGGCGGCCCACGTGCTCCAGCCCTTCGGGTCGTCGAACGCCTTCCTCGCGGCGATGACGGCCGTGTCGACGTCGGCCGGTCCGCCAAGCGGCGCGGTGGCGATCACCTTCGCGGTGGCGGGGTTCACGATCTCGAATGTCTGGCCGTCGGCGGCGTCGACGGCCTGGCCGCCGATGACCATCCTGAGGGTGCTGATGCCGGACGCGGTCTGGTCGATGGCCATCGAAGGAACCTCGGTTCGGTGGGCGCTGCCGGGGTCGTGGCGCGCCGAGGCGGGGTCGGTCGGACGTGGGCCGATGATACGCCCGGGCTCGGGCAGCGACGCGTGGGACGGCCCGATCGGGTCCCGTCAGGAGGGCTAGATTCGGCGCATGGCGGTACCTGCCAACGAGGCGCGAATCGAGGAGCCCCCGGGGCGTCGTTGGCGCCGCCTCCGGTCGAGCTCGCGGGCCGGCTTCCACGTCCGCGTCCTGGCCGTCATCGTCATCGCCATCATCGTCGTCGGGACGATCGGCTACGTCGCCTTCGAGGGCTGGTCGCTCGAGGACGGGTTGTACATGACCGTCATCACGATGACGACCGTCGGCTTCCGCGAGGTCCGCGAGCTCGACGGGACCGGGCGGCTGTGGACGATCCTCCTCGCGATCGCCGGCGTGGCGACCATCTTCGGAACGATCGGCATCGTCGCCGAGTCGGTCCTGACCGAAGCGGCCAGTGGACGGAGGGAGCGGCAACGGATGACGGACGCAGTGGCGGCCCTTCGTGGGCATTTCATCCTCTGCGGCTATGGCCGCGTCGGGACGACCGTGGCGCGCGAGCTGGCCCACGCCACGATCCCGTTCGTCGTCGTCGACATCAACCCGGCCTCGCTGGCCATCGCCACCCATGACGGCTTCCACGTCGTCGAGGGCGACGCCACCCGGGACGAGGTCCTCCGCGAGGCCGGCGTGGAGCGGGCGCGGGGGCTCATCACGACCGTCGATTCGGACGCCAACAACGTCTACGTGACGCTCTCGGCCCGGGCCCTCAATGCCGGCCTGTTCATCGTCGCCCGGGCCAACCAGGACGGCTCGGAGGCCAAGCTCCTCCAGGCCGGCGCCGACCGGGTCGTCTCGCCCTACACCCGCGCCGGCCGCCAGATCGCCGAGCTGGCCACGCGCCCTCGGGTCGCCGACTTCATCGACTACGCCCTGTCCCACGGCGAGCTCGCCTTCGCCATGGAGGAGGTCGAGATCGCCGCGGATGGCCCGCTCGCCGGCCGGACGGTCGGATCGCTGGTCGGCGATGGCATCCACACCCTGGCCATCGTCCGGGGTCCGCGCGACTACGAGCCCAACCCGCCCGCCGACCGGGTCCTCGCGGCCGGCGACGGGCTCATCGTCTCGGGGACGTCGGACACGCTCCGGCGGCTCCGCGAGCGCGCCTGATTCTTGACAGTATCGCGCCACGCTATAACGTGACACGATACAGCGCCAGATGGGCGCGTCGGATCGAGGAGACGATCGTGGTCGCTGGGATGAATCGTGCTTGGCCGCTCCTGTGGTTGGTGGTGGCGACAGCCGCGATCGCACTGCTCCTGCTCGGCCTGGCCCAGGTCATCGGGGCCGGCGAGGCGGCCGGCCACGCCACGTTCCATGCGCTTTCGGCGCTCCCGCTCCTGACGATCGCCGGCCTCCTGCTCGGGCGTTGGCCGGAAGCAGGGCTGGCCGTCCGTGGCCCGGCCTCAGGACTCGGGGCGATGGCGATCGCCCTGCTCGTCGAGTCGATCGGCGCCTATGGCTTCGAAGCCGACAATGAGACCCGCAACGGGCTCGCCGTCGTCCACGATCTCGGGCTCACGCTCACCTCGATCGGGCTCCCGGCGGCCATCATCGGCGTCGGTCTCGGCCTGGGCGCATTGTCGATGCGGGGCCATGGCTTTGCCCGAGGCGCGGGTGTGGTCGGGACCGTCACGTTCGTGGCCGTCGGCCTGCTCTTCGTCAAGACGATGACAGGGTTCTGATCGCGTCGCGGATCAGGGGGCAGCGGCCTCCTCGGCCGCCATCGCCGCACCCACGATCCCGGCATCGTTCCGAAGCTGGGCCGGGACCACCGGCGGTCGAACCGTGAGGTAGGGGAGGAAGCGATCGGCGTTCTTCGAGACGCCCCCGCCAAGGATGATGAGCGTCGGCCAGAAGAGCCGGTCGATCGCGTGGAGGTGCTCATCGAGGTCGCCCGACCAGGCCTTCCACGACAGGCCGCGCCGGATCCGGGCGACGGCCGCCGAGCGCCGCTCGGCATCCCGGCCGCGGATCTCCATGTGGCCCAGCTCCGTGTTCGGCACGAGCACCCCGTTGATGAACAGGGCCGAGCCGAGACCCGTGCCGAGGGTCAGGACGAAGACCGTTCCGGCCTTGCCCACGCCCGCCCCGAAGCGCATCTCGGCGATGCCGGCGGCGTCGGCGTCGTTGAGGACGACCACCGGGCGACCGATCGAGGCGCCCAGGGCGCGCCCGGCGTCGAAGCCGATCCAGGTGGGGTCGATGTTCGCGGCGGTCTTCGTGACACCTTCGATGACGACCGATGGCACGCCAACCCCGACGGGCGCGCCGGGCGCCCCGGCCTCCCGGCCGATCCGCTCGACGAGCCGGGCGATGACGCCCACGACCGCGGCCGGTGTCGACGGCTGGGGCGTGGCGACCCGACGGCGCGCCCCCACGAGCTGGCCGGTAGCGATGTCGACCGCGCCGCACTTGACGCCGCTGCCCCCGACGTCGACCCCGATCGCGATCCGCCGCGTGACGTCCGGCATCGGCCGCCTAGAAGTAGTTCACGGTGATGCCGCCGTCGACGACCATCGCTGCCCCGTTCGTCCAGCGCGATTCGTCCGAGGCGAGGTAGATGCCCATGGCCACGATCTCCTCGGGCTTGCCGAAGCGGCCGGTGGGGTTGCGGGCGAGCCGGATCCGCTTGGCCTCCTCGTCCTTGACCAGCCAGTCCATGAGCAGCGGCGTCTCGACCGGGCCCGGGCAGATGGCGTTCGTCCGGACGCCCTTCGGGGCGAACTGGACGGCCAGCGACTTGGTGAGCGCCAGGACCGCGCCCTTGGATGCGGTGTAGGCATCCTGGGGGTTGGAGCAGCCGATGAGGGCGACGAAGCTCGAGATGTTGATGATCGAGCCCGAGCCCTGCTTGACCATCTGGGGGATCGCGTACTTGCAGCCCAGGAAGACGCCCCGGACGTTGACCGCCATGACCCGATCCCAGTCCTCGACCGAGGTGTCGATGACCGAGTGGTCGGCCTCGGGCATGATCCCGGCGTTGTTGTAGAGGACGTCGACCCTCCCGTACGTCGCGATCGCGTGGTCGACCATCGCCTTCGCCGAGGCCTCGTCGGCGACATTCGTCTTCACGAAGCTGGCCTCGCCGCCGGCCTCGCGAACGAGCCGGACGGTCTCCTCGCCGGCGCCTGCGTTGTACTCGGCGACCACGACCCGGCTGCCCTCGGCGGCGAACATGAGGGCCGCCACGCGGCCCATGCCGGAGCCGCCGCCGGTGATGATCGAGACCTTGTCCTTGAGTCGCATCGGAATCTCCTGGCGGCTGGCGCGGTGAGCGTCCCGGTCGTCGCCGGGGTCGAGGGGAGTGTGCCAATCCTAGCCGCCGGCGTCGTCCGTGGGCAGGCCGGAAGTCGCCTCGCCGCGATGTCGGCGGACGGGGAGCGCGATCCGGGCAGGTGCGAGTCGCGGCGGCGGGCTGCGGAGGCCGGTCGGGATCAGCCGCGCTCGAGGTACCGTTCCCGCTCCCAGTCGTGGACGACCGAATCGTAGACATCGCGCTCGACCCGGGCGGCGTTGAGGTAGTGGTCGACGACCTCGACGCCGAAGATCTCGGCCGCCGCCTCGGAGCGCTCCAACTCCCAGATCGCCTCGTACAGCGCCCGCGGCATCCGGGCGACGCCCTTTGCGACGTAGCCGTTGCCCTTGAACTCGGGCGTCAGCTCCAGGCCGTGCTCGATGCCGTAGAGCCCCGCCCCGACCATGGCCGCATAGGTCAGGTAGGCGTTCATGTCGCCGCCTGGGAAGCGGTTCTCGATGTGGAGCGTCGAACCGTGGCCCACCAGCCGGAAGCCGGTCGTCCGGTTGTCCCGGCCCCAGACGACGTTGACCGGCGCCCACGACAGCGAGGCGTAGCGCTTGTAGCTGTTGATGAACGGGGCGACGAAGACCGCGAGCTCGCGGGACAGGGCCATCATCCCGGCCACGAACTGGCTGAACTGGCGGCTCATCCCGTATGGCAGCCCATCGTCCGGGTTGTGGCTGAGCGGCTTCTTGCCGTCGGCATCCCAGGTGCTCATGTGGAGATGGCCGCTCGAGCCCGTCCAGGAGTGATCGGGCTTGGCCATGAACGTGATGCCCCAGCCGTTGAGGTAGGCGATCTCCTTCGCGCCGTGCTTGAAGAGCACGCTCCGGTCGGCCGATTCGAGGACGTGGTCGTAGCGGATGTTGACCTCGTGCTGGCCGGCGGCGGCCTCGCCTTTCGAGAACTCGATCGGGATCCGGGCCTCGGTCATCTGGTTCCGGAGCAGCCGATGGAGGGGCTCGGCCTTCGTCGCCTGGAGGAGGTGGTAGTCCTCGTTGTACTGGCCGAAGCGCTTCGGGATCGCGAAGCCGTTCTCGGCGATCGTCTCCCAGGAATCCTTCAGGACGTAGTACTCGAACTCGGAGCCGGCCTTGACCATGATCCCGGCCTTGGTCGCCCGCTCGACCTGGCGCTTGAGGATCGTCCGCGGCGAGATCGGGATCTCCTTGTGGGTCTCCTCGTCGATCGTGTCCGAGAGGACGATCGCGGTCTTCTCGAGCCACGGCAGGACGCGGACCGAATCCCAGACCGGCGAGGCGATCCAATCGCCGTAGCCCGTCTCCCAGTTCATGAGGGCGAATCCCTCGGGCGTGTTCATCTCCATGTCCGTGCCCAGGAGGTAGGTGCAGAAGTGGGCGCCGTGGTCGATGACGCCGTTGAGGAACGCCTGGGCCTGGACGCGCTTGCCCATCAGCCGGCCCTGCATGTCGGTGATGGCGACGATCAGGGTGTCGACCTGGCCGTCGCGGACCATGGCCTCGAGCTCCTCGAGACGGGGGTGCTTGCCGTGGCTGCTCATGTGACCTCGCTCGGATGCTCAGGTGTCGGTGCGGATGGCGGAGGGCCGGCCGGCGCTGCCGGCCGGCCCTCCGGAGTGACGAGGGTCGGGCCGCGTCAGGCTCCCTGGATGCCCTCCGCTGCCTGCTCGAACTCGCGCTCGATCTCCGTCAGCTGTGCCTCGCCTCCATGGATCTGGGGACCCTTGAACCGGGACCGCGCCCAGCCGAAGTAGTAGAGGAGCAGCAGGACGACGAAGGCGAGCATGAACGGCCACGAGATGTTGCCGCTTGTCGGGAAGCTGAACAGGACCATCAGGACGATCACCCAGAAGACGGCCACCCAGGCGATCGGCTTCGACCATCGGCCGAGGTTCCAGACGCGATGCTCGTGCCAGCCGGAGGTTGTCGCCCCGAGGTAGATGACGATGCCGTACGCGGCGTACAGGAAGATCGTCGAGATGGCCGTCACGATGACGACCGCGACCCCGGTTCCGACATAGAACGCGGCGACGGTGAAGAGCCAGGCGATCACGACGATTGCGATCAGCGAGTTCGCCGGCGTCCGGTAGCGATGCGAGATCTTCTTCAGCCAGCCCGATCCGGGCAGTCCGTCGTCGCGGGCGAAGGCGTACAGCATCCGGCCTGCCGAGGCGACGGACGAGAGGCCACAGAACGTCATCGCCACGGCAATCGCCGCCCCGAAGAGGGTCCCCAACGTGTCGCCGAGGTTCTGGGTGAGGATGTAGTTCACGGCGGCGTTGTCGCCGAAGTAGAACTGGCTCTTGAGGGCCGCATCCTCGACCGCCGGCGCCCCGAAGAGCGGGGTCAGGTCAGGCAGCCGGACGGTGAGGGCGACGAGGAAGATGTAACCCACGACGGCCGAGACGGCCACCGACAGGAAGAGCCCCCAGGCGCTCGCGACTCGGGCGCCGATCGTCTCCTCGGCGACGTGGGCCGAGGCGTCATAGCCGGTGTAGGTCCAGTTCGCCTGGAGCAGGCTGAACAGGAACGCCGCGGGAACGACGCCGAGCAGGAGCGGCAGCTGGTCGGCCGGCGGGTAGGTCAGCAGGAAGGAACAGGACGCCGCGTCGGTGAGATGGCAGTCGATCGGCCAGCTCGTGGCCCAGCCGCCAAGCAGCGCCGAGTCCTGCGGTTGAACCGCGAAGAGGGTCAGCCCCGCATCGACCTCGGTGCTCTTCGTGCCGAGGAGGAGAACCGCCAGGGCGATGAGGGCCACGAAGACGACGTGCCACCAGACGCTGACCTGGTTCAGGAGAGCGACGACGTTGATGCCGACGATGTTGAGGACCAGCTGGGCGAGCATCAGCACCGCCATCGTGAACAGCTGGCCCGACACCACGAGCTGGTCGCCGAACTTGAGGACCTCGGTCGTGTTCGTGAAGCCGTGGCTCGTGAGCGGGCTCACGATCGTCTGGTTGACGAAGAACGCCGCGGCGAAGTTGATGCCGGCGACGATCGCGAACTGGCCGAGCAGGTTGAGCCAGGCGGTCCACCAGCCCCAGCCGACGCCCTTCATCTTCGAGGCCCAGTAGTACAGACCTCCCGCGGTCGGGTAGGCGGACGCGATCTCGGCCATGGAGGCCGCGATCGGGAGGACGAAGACCGTCACGAGCGGCCAGCCGATGAGCATGGCGGCGGTGCCGGCGAAGGCCAGGCCGTAGTCGTACAGAATGACCGCGCCGGTCAGGATGGAGATGATCGAGAAGCTGATGGCGAAGTTGCTGAAGCCGCCCATCGTGCGGAACAGCTCCTGCGCATACCCCAGCCCGTGCAGGTCCTTGATGTCCTGCCGGATCACGTCGTCGCGGGATCGACCTTGCATGCGGACCTCCTCGCATCGGGTCGACCGGCCTCCCGCCGGGCTCGACCCCACCTCCGGGTCGGAATGCCTTCACCCCGGGTCATGGGCGGCCCGGGCGGCGTCGCGTGAACGAGGCTCGACTATACGCGTGTCGGATCGGTGCATACAGGCGATTTTCGCAACGACTTGCACGGATTCGTGCGCGGTTCGAACGTCCTGACCTTGAGGCGGCCGAGGGTCGGCGCCCTGTCCGGCGCTACCTCGCGATCGCCCTCAGCGTCTCGGTCGTGATGACGATCGATGGCGCGAGGCTCCTCGTCCGCCTGTCGCGGACCGGGAAGCCGGCCGGGACGGAGACCGGTGCCGCGCGGGCGGTTAGGGCAACGCGGGAGCGTGCGCCCGCCCGCGGCCTCAGAACAGCATCGTCGTCCCGTCGGGGAAGTCGAAGTCGAAGGTCCCTGGCGCCAGCGGGGCGTCCGGCTCCAGTGACGTGACGATCGCCTCCCGGGTCACGTCGCCGCCGATCGTCTCGACGAGCCGGGCGATGATCCCCTCCAGCCGATCGACCGCGACCTGGATGTGGAAGTCCGGCCGATCCGCGGTGCGCTCGATCGCCCGCGGGTGGCTGCACTCCAGGACGATCGCCTCGCGCCCCGCGACCACATCGGTCCCCGAGATCCACGTCCGGCCCGTTGTCAGGACGTTCTGGCAGTAGCCGGCCGGGTGGACGAACAGCTCGGGCAGCGTCTCGAGAGGCAGGGGCGTGACCGGCTCGTAGACGCGGGCCGGTCCGGGAAAGTCGCTGTCCAAGCCGCGGGGTCGGTTGCGGACCGGCCGCGACGTGCCCAGCCGGTGGGTCCCGGAGAACGTCCGGACGGTCTCGCCGTCGCCGATCCACAGCTCGAAGTTGCCGGCCGTGCCGCGGTCCGGCTCCGTCGTCGTGACGCGGGCATGGCCGGGATGGCGGATCGCGACGTCCATCGCCGCGAGGGTCTCACCGCGGGCGGTGAAGGTGCGCTCCTCGATCCGCATCCGGAGCGTCGAGAAGCGGAGCTCGGCATCGCGCATGAAGGTGAACAGCTCGGCGACGCTCGGCAGGGTCGTCGGGAGGGCCACGACCTCGGGGTAGCGGCCGGCAGCATCGATGGGCACGAGCGCGGCCCGGTCCCAGAGGCGTGTGGACATCGCGCCGGATTGTCGCACGCCGGATGACCCCTTGACACCGGGCGCCGGGAGAGCTATATATCGGAATACGATATACCGCAGCGCGTACTAGCCGCTGCGAGCATTCGCCTGGAGGACACCCAATGGCCCGCCGTCAGCACACCTTCCTTCTCGCCCTGGCAGGCGCGGCCCTGGCCGTCGGGGCGCCGGTACTCGCCCTGGCCTCGTCAGGCGCCTCCCACGCCTCGGCCGAGCTTCGCGACGCCGGGGGTGCCGTCGTCGGCTGGGCGGCCTTCACCGAGGACGCCACCGGCCGGCTCCACGTCAACGTCCACGTGAACGGACTCTCGACCGGCCCGCACGGCATCCACATCCATGCCGTCGGGGCGTGCAGCCCGGACTTCCTCGCGTCGGGTGGCCACCACAACCCGCTCGGCGCCACGCACGGGCTCAACTCGCCCACGGGCGCCCACGCCGGCGACCTGCCGAACCTCGTCGTCAACGTCGCCGGCGTCGGGCACCTGGACGCCACGAGCGATCGGGCCAGCCTTTCGAACGGCCCGACGACGGTCTTCGACGCCGACCGCAGCGCCCTCGTCATCCACGCCGGGCCCGACGACCAGGTGACGAACCCGACTGGCAACAGCGGCGGACGGATCGCCTGCGGCGTCATCG
>MGOD01000121.1:36574-39025 GCA_001795245.1 Chloroflexi bacterium RBG_16_70_13 | reverse complement strand
TCTGGATCCTCGTCGCCCTGCGCCGGGGACCGGCCGGGGCCGCCGAGCTGATGCGGGCCGTCCGCGCGCTCGACGGTCCCGTCGGCCCGGGGAAGCTCCTGGGCGCGCTCGCCAGGCTGGAGCGGATCGCCCTGGTGGAACGCTCGACATCGGGTCGCTTGCCGATGTATCGTCTGGCGAGCTATCGGGACGAGCCGGCCCCGTGATCGCCGTGGTCGCCGGCCCGCGACACGAAGGAGGTCCTCTCACGATGAACCGGGAGCTCGCCGAGCTCGGTCGATTCGCGGAACCCACGCTCTACATCCTCGTCTCGCTCAGCGGCGGACCGAAGCACGGCTACGCGATCATGCTCGACGTCGAGGCCATCTCGGGCGAGCCGCTCGGACCGGGTACGCTCTACGGGGCGCTCGCCCGGATGGAGAAGCGGGGCCTCATCGAGGCGCTCGAGCCGGTCGATCGGCGCCGTCCCTACAGGATCACCGGGCTCGGGGCGACCACGCTCCGGACCCAGCTCGAGGGCCTTGCCGGGTTCACCCGCCTTGGCCTGGATCGTCTCCGAGGAGCGTCCCGATGAGCCAGCTGATCGTTCTCTATCCCCGGGCCTGGCGGGCCCGCTACGGCGAGGAGCTCAAGGATATCGCCGCGGCCGGGCCACTCGGCATCGGCGGCTCGATCGACCTCGTCCGCGGCGCCCTCGATGCCCACCGCCACCCTGAGCTCGTGGACCCGTCCGTCGCACCGCCGACCGGCCTGGAGCCGGTGAGCCCGCAGCGGCTCGCGGACCTTCGCGTCGCCCGGCGCCTCGGGATCGCGAGCTGGCTTGGCGCCGTTGCCTGGATCTTCGCCTGGGTGGTCGCCGCGAACGGCCCGATGGTCGGCAGCGGCGTCGACGCCTATCGCGACGGGGCAGCGGCGTTTCCGATCTACTTCGCCGCGTTGGTGATGCTGTCCGCGGGCCTCATCGGCCAGATGATCCGGCTGCCGGGGCGAGCCCGGGCGGCGCGTCTCGGGGCATTCATCGGGATCTTCGCGGCCCCGTTGTGGGGACTCGGCCCGTGGCTCCTCGTCTTCGCCCTGGTCCTGCTCCTCGCCCTCCTCCTGCTCGCCGTCGGGGCGTGGTGGGTGGGCGAATGGTCCGGGCCCACGGCGTTTACCGTGGTCGCTGTCACGGTCATCGGGTCGTCGATCATGGTCTCGGTGCTGGGGGGCGGCGCGAGTCGACCGATCGGTGAGGTGCTCATGGTCCTCTTCGTCAGCCTCTTGACGGTGAACTGGCTCGCCATCGGCGCGAACCTGCAGGTACTCCCGTCCGTCATCGAAGGCATTGCCGGCGGCGAGGCCACGACCGCGGAGACCGCTCCGGCCTGACGCCCGAGCCTCGGCCGACTCGGCCCGGCGGCGCCTCCCGTAGACTCGGGGGGTGGACGTCGACGGCGACCGCTTCCGGCAGCTGATGGGCCGGTTCGTGACCGGAGTGTCGGTAGTCACGACCCTCGACGATGGGCGGCCGCAGGGGATCACCGTCAACGCCCTCTCGCCCGTCTCGCTCCAGCCGCCGCTGGTCATGGTGGCGCTGGATCGCCGGCGGTTCATCCATCCGATGGTCCGGGAGCTCGGTCGCTACGCGGTCAACGTCCTGGGCGAGGGCCAGCAGGGGCTCTCGGATTGCTTCGCCCACGCGGCCGTCAAGCCGGGGGAGCTGGGCCGCGAGGACTTCTGCGGTGCGGCCTGGCACGAGGGTCCAACGGGCCTGCCGATCCTCGACGGCGCGATCGCGGGCCTCGAGTGCACGGTCACGGAGACCTATCCCGCCGGCGACCATGACCTCTTCATCGGCCGGGTTGACGCCCTCGACGACGGCGGCCCGGCAGCCGAGGAGATCGGTCCGCTCCTGTACTTCCGCCGACGCTACCTCCGGATCGAGCAGGCGGCCCACGCCGACGTCGAGGGCAAGCCGGAGGCCTGAGCATGCCGTTCGTCCACGCCAACGGCCTCGACATCGGCTACGACGTCGTCGGGGCCGGCCCGCCGGCCGTCGTCCTGCACGGCGCGACATCGGTCGGGCGCGAGGACTTCGCGGCCCAGCTGCCGCTCTTCTCGAAGGCCTTCCTCGTCCACCTGCCGGACGCTCGCGGCCATGGCCGGACGCGCTGGGACGCGGCGAACGGCTTCCGGTACGACTGGCTGGTCGACGACCTCGAGGCGTTCGTCGATGGCCTCGGGTTGCAGACCTTCCACCTCGTGGGGTTCTCGATGGGCGGCATGACCGCCCTCCAGTTCGCATCGCGCCACCCGGAGCGCCTCCGGACGCTGGCGATCATCGGGATCACGACCCAGCGTGAGCCGCGAGCGAGCGTCGCCCGCCGGCTCATGGATCCGGCGAAGATCCTGGCCACGGATCCGGCCTGGGCCGCCGAGCTGTCTCGGCGCCACGACCAGGGACAGGGCGAG
>MGOD01000121.1:34255-36541 GCA_001795245.1 Chloroflexi bacterium RBG_16_70_13 | reverse complement strand
CCGGCGATCGCCGCCGACGTGGCGGCCCAGCCGCTGCTCGGCCCGCGCGAGCTCCACCGGATCGATGCCCCGACCCTCGTCGCCTGTGGGGACCGCGATCCGTTCGTGCCGGTCGATCACGCCTGGGGGATCGCCCGCCAGATCCCCGGCGGTCGCCTGTTCGTGGCGCCCGACTGCGGCCACGAGGTCATGGTCCGCAAGCCGGGCCTCTTCAACGAGGCCCTGGCCGGCTTCTACCGCTCGACCGAGGCGCTCGCAAGGCGCCGCGCCGACGAGGCCGATCCAGGCGCCCTCACCCACCCGGACGCCGCGGAGATCCCCGGCGTCGACGAGACCGATGCCCGATGGCTCGATGCCCGCCCGCCCCAAGGAGGCCAGACGTGACGACGCTGCTCGTGCTCTACCGCCGCCCGGACGGCGACGACGAGGCCCTCGAGACCCTCGAGCGGCGGTACCGCGACGAGCACCTCCCGCTCGTCGCCGGGACGCCCGGCCTCCGGGCGACTCGCGTCTGGCGGGTCTCGGAGGCGCTCGGCGAGGCGACCGACTACGCCCTCGCCTGCGCCATGGATTTCGACGATCGGCCGTCGCTCGACGCGGGCCTTCGCTCCGACCCGATGCGCGCCGCGGGCCGGGTCCTTCGGGAGATCGCCCCCGGTCTCGCCACGTTCCTCGTCGCGGAGGACGCCCCGGACCTGCTCCGCGGCGGTGCCGGCGGCTGACGGGCCGGTCGGGGGCGGTGGGATACTTGACGTCGACGCCAGCGGAGGAGCGCATGACGGACGTCGCGGCAGGGGGGCGGCAGCCCTCGATCCAGGTCGCGTTCCCGGCGGTCGGTGGCGATCCCAGCCGTTCGATCGACGGCGTCGCCCTCGTGACCCTCGACCGCCCGAAGGTCCTCAACGCCCTCGACTTCGCCCTCATCGCCGAGCTCACCGACGCGCTCGAGGTCCTCGATCGCAATGGGGGCTGCCGGGCGATCGTCATCACCGGGTCCGGCGAACGCGCCTTCGCCGCCGGGGCCGACATCCGCGAGCTCGCCGTCCAGACACCGGCGTCGCTCCTCGGCGACGACGAATTCCATCGCTGGGAGCGGATCAAGCGCGTCCGGACGCCGCTCATCGCCGCGGTCCGCGGGTTCGCCCTCGGTGGCGGCTGCGAGCTGGCCATGACCTGCGACCTGCTGATCGCTGGCGAGAGCGCCCAGTTCGGCCAGCCCGAGATCAAACTGGGGGTCATGCCCGGGGCCGGTGGGACGCAGCGGCTGACCCGGGCGATCGGCAAGGCCAAGGCCATGGAGCTCGTCCTGACCGGCCGGACGATGAGCGCCCGCGAGGCCGAGGCCCACGGGCTCGTGACCCGGGTTGTGCCGGACGAGGAGGTCGTTGCCGCGGGCCTCGAGCTGGCGGGCACGATCGCCTCGATGCCGCCGCTCGCGGTCATCGCCGCCAAGGAGGCCGTCAACCGGGCCGAGGAGCTGGGCCTCGAGGCGGGCCTCGAGTTCGAGCGGCGGAGCTTCTATCTCCTCTTCGCGAGCGAGGACCAGCGCGAGGGGATGGCCGCCTTCACCGAGAAGCGCAAGCCGGCCTGGAAGGGCCGCTGAGGAGGGTGCGATGAGCTGGGACCGCGAACTGGGTGACGAGCCGCAGCCGGCCTGGCGGGACCGGCCGCCGGATATCCTCACGCCGATCGACGAGGACGCCCCGGTGAGCGGCCACCACGCCCCGCCACCGGCCGCTCCGAAGTCGCCGGCGGAGGCCCCCGAGCACGACTGGCTCGCCGCCGAGGCGGTGCTCATGCCGATCCTCCGGCCGGTCGGGACGTCGGGGACGCGGATCGCGGACCTCGACACGGAGGCCCTCGCCTCCGAGGGCATGAAGACCCACGCCAGCCCGATCCTCGACGACGGCCCATCGGGCCTGTCGATCGGTTACATCCTACGGGCCGGGGCGTTCGACGTTCACGTCAATGCCGATCACCTCCTCGCATGGGGGGCGACGCCCCACGAGGTCCGGGCCGCGGCGATGGCGAACCTCGCCAGCTGGTCCGAGACCGCGCCCTGGACGGACGAGGTGTCGGGCCAGCGCCGCCTGATCTCGTCCGCCTCGGGCGGCGGCGGAGATGCCACCCGGATCCTCCTGCCCGAGGTCCGGGCGGACCTGGCGGCGGCGCTGGGGGCCGACGCCCGCGTCCTCGTCGGGATCCCGGAGCGGGATCTCCTCGTGGCTGGCGCTCTCGTGGCCGGTGACGAGGAGTTCGCGGTGCTCTTCGCCGAGTTCGTGCGCG
>MGOD01000121.1:33857-34227 GCA_001795245.1 Chloroflexi bacterium RBG_16_70_13 | reverse complement strand
AGCCGCTCGACCCCCGGCTCCACGAGATCGTCGGCGGTGTCCTCCAGCCGTTCGCCGGCTGAACGGTGACCAGGCGCGGGTGTCAGGGGCGCGGGTGAGGGAGCCCGCCGGGCCGGACGTCCCCAACGTCCTGGTGGGGGTCGAACGGGGCGTCGCGACGGTCACCCTGAATCGGCCCGCGGCCCTCAATGCCCTGACCATCCCGATGAAGGAGCGCCTGCTCGCGGCGCTCCTCGACGTCGGCCGAGACCCGACCGTCAGGGCGGTCGTCCTGACCGGCGCCGGCCGCGCGTTCTGTGCCGGCCAGGACCTCCGCGAGCGCATGGCCCCGGACCCGCCCTCGCTCGATGACGAGCTTCGGCTCCGCTAC
>MGOD01000121.1:32500-33796 GCA_001795245.1 Chloroflexi bacterium RBG_16_70_13 | reverse complement strand
GTGGCGGCCGGCGCCGGCGCCTCGCTCGCCTTCGCCTGCGATCTCCGAATCGCCGCCGAGGGCGCCTCGTTCGTGCTCGCCTTTGGGCGGATCGGGCTCGCGCCGGACACTGGAGCGACATGGACGCTGCCGCGACTCGTGGGTGCCGCGAGGGCCGCGGAGATCGCGCTCCTCGGTGACGCCGTCGGCGCGTCCGACGCGCTCCGGGTCGGGCTCGTCTCGCGCGTGGTGCCGGCCGCCGAGCTCAATGCGGAGGCCGCAGCGCTGGCCGGACGCCTCGCCGACCTCGCGCCGGGGGCCGTGGCGGCCACGAAGCGCCTCCTCGCCGGGGCATTCGAGCGAGACCTCGACGCGGCCCTCGAGGCCGAGGCCGAGGCCCAGGCCGGCGCCGGCTCGCATCCCGACCACGCCGAGGGCCTCGCCGCGTTCATCGAGAAGCGCCCGCCGAGGTTCCGCGGCGAGTGACGGGCAGGGCCTTCGAGGCCAGGCCCATCGAGGCCGGGGCGGCCGCGGCCCTGACCGCGCCGATCCCGGGCCTGCTCCTCCCACGAGGAGTGCTGGCCTCCGCCCCGGGCGCCGGCCGGGCGGCCCGTCAGGGCGCGAGGTGCTGGCTAACCGCCGACTGGGCCACGATGAACTTGCCGAGGCTGGTCACCCGGACGGCCTGCAGCCGGATGTAGTAGGTCTGGCCGCTCGCGAGCCCGTCGGTGACCGTCGTCCCCGTCGCGGCCTGCTCGCCGATCGGCAGGGCGAAGTCCGTGCCTTCCAGGTAGCTCGGCGTCGGGTCGTCGATCGAGGCGACGAGCTTGTAGTAGGAGAAGCACTCGCCGCTGCCGGCGAAGGGGCTCCACGAGATCGTGACGTCGCCGGAGCCGCCGGCGCCGTCGACGATGCCGAGCGGCCCGAGGTCGGCGATCCCGAGCGTCGAGACGCCCTTCACGGCGCTCGCCGCGATCGCGACGTCCTCGGCGTTGAAGGCCACGGCGCGATACCAGGCGGAGCCCGCCTCGAGGGTCACGTCGCGGCCGTCGCTCTTGGCCGGATCCGTCGAGTAGCCGCCGTCGACGGCGCTGACGCCGCCCGTCGGCGGGTAGACGGTCGGAATCTCGGCCGAGGTGCCACGCAGGACCTGCACGTGGTTCAAGGCGGCGAGGTCGGGCACGGACCAGTCGAGCACGACGCCGCCGGGGCAGGCGAGGGCCGTTAGGGTCATCGTCCCGAACGTCGGCGCCGGCGTCGGCCTGGGGGTCGGTTTGGGCGTCGGCTTCGGAGTCGGCAGGGGCGTCGGCGCGGGCG
>MGOD01000121.1:14447-32484 GCA_001795245.1 Chloroflexi bacterium RBG_16_70_13 | reverse complement strand
GGGCGACCGTCGGCGCGGCGGTGATGACCGGCGTCTCGGTCGGGCCCGCCGTCGGGACCGGGCGCGGCGTCGAGGAGGGCGTCGGGACCGCGCTGGCGACGGCGAGGTCGATGCCGTCGAGCAGGCCGAGGGGCAGGCCGTCCGCGCCGTCTTCGGCGGCGTTGGCGTGGATCCACGGGTCGGCCACTGCGGTTGCCGGGCTGATCTCGGCGGTCGTCACGGTGAGGGCGCCGTCGAGGCGAAGGGTCGCGCCGCGACCCTCGTCGATCGTCATCCGCAGGCCGGGCCCCTCGGCCACGACCCCGTGCTGGACCGAGAGCTCGTGGACGACGTCCCCGCCGGCCGCGCCCGCGCCGCTCCGCTCGAGGTCGAAGGCCGTCCCGAGCGCCGTCCAGGAGACGGCGCCCGTGGTGACGACGTACCGTCCACCGTCCGGCAGGACGACCCGGTGCCAGCCCCGGCCGGCGACCTGGTCGACCTCGATCCGTGAGCGCTCGATGGTCGTCAGGCGAACGTCGGCACCGCCGTCGAGACGGATCCGGTTGTCGCCCAGCGTGAGCGCGACGGAACCCGCCGCGGCGACCCTGATCTCGTCGGCCGGGAGGAGCTCACTGCCCGCGGTGAGCGGCGTGGCCCGGCCGTCGCGGACGAGCTCCGCGCCGGTCGCAGCGGTGACGCGCGAGACGGGCGGGGCGGGGAACAGGATGCCGGCGTTGAGGCCGACGACGGCCACGACGATCGCGGCCGCGGCCGCAAGGATCGACCAGCGCGGCGCCGGCAGGACGGTCGGCGTCCGCAGCGAGGTGCGAACGCTGAGCCGGGCCGGAGCATGGTCCACCGGCCCGGTCGGGAAGGGTCGGATCCGGGGTTCGTCGGCGCCGCGAGCTCGCGACGAGGTCGAGCCGCTCGTCCTCGCGGCCGGCCAGGCCTTGGTCGCCGCCACCCCCCAGGCCACGTCGGCCCCGGTCACGTCGGCCCCGGTCACGTCGGCCCCAGCCACATCGGCGGCGACGTCGAACCCGGCCACCCCAAGGTCCAGGGCAGCGAACGAGCCCAGGAGTCGTTCCCGGAGCGCGGCCGCGAAGGCCGGAGTCGGGGCGCCCGGTCGTCCTCGCCGGGCGCGGGCGCCGGCGGCCATCAGCTCGGCCTCGAGGGCGCCGAAGTCCGCGTCGGCCGACACGTCGTCAAACGCCTCGGGGGAGCGGCGGCCGTCCTTGGGGTCCTCAGGCGGCATCGGTCGTTTCCAGGGCCATGGCCGCGCGGAGGGCCCGAAGCGCCCGGTGGAGCTTGACCGCGAGGGTCGCCCGCGAGCAGCCGACGGCCGCGCACAGCTCGTCGGGCTCGAGACCGTCGTAGAACTTCAGGACGATAAGCCGCCGGTGTGCCTCGGGCAGGCCAAGCAGGGCCCGCCGGAGGACGTCGCGGTCAAGTGCCGAGGCGAACGCACGCGTCGCCGAGTCGTCGCTGAGGGTGGCGTCGTCCCGGCCCACGGGCTCGCCGCCGTCGAGGCCGGCGTAGTCGCTCGCCCGGGCGCCCAGGGGCACCGTCCAGCGGCTGCGACGGGCATGGTCGACGATCGCGTTGGCCGCGACGCGGTAGAGGAAGCCGCCGAACGATTCGTTCCGGAAGTCGGCCCGCCGAACGGCGCCCAGGGCCCGCTCGAACGTCGTGGCCGTGAGATCTTCGGTCACCGCCCGGTCCTCCACCCGGCGGGCGATGAAGCCGTGGATGCGGGGCAGGTACCAGTCGTAGAGCTCGCCGAACGCCGAAGCGTCGGCCCGGGCGCGGGCCACGAGGGCCTGCTCCCGGGCCGGATCCATCCGTGTCGTGCTGGGACCGGCAACCATCGGGAGTCGGACGGTAGGGACGGATGGATGGTCGGGCCATCGCCCAGCGGTACTGCCGCGAGCGGGACCATGGCCGACACCCGTCCGTCCCCGACGCCCTGGGTTCCGATCCCGGACGCTACGGGATCGTCACGGCGATGACCGCCGTCTGGCCGAGGAGGATCTTCTGCCCGTACCAGTAGCCGATGGCCTGGACGCGGTAGTAGATCGTGTCGCCGGACTCGACGGCTCCGTCCGTCAGCTGCGTCGTGCTGCGGTTCTCGATGACCCCGATGACCTGGGTGCCGTCGGTGCCCGGCAGGTACGACGGGTTCTCGTTGGTGAACGACCGGACGACCTTGTAGAAGGCGAAGACGTCGCTCGAGCAGCCTTCCCAGTGGAGGACCACGCCCTCGCCCGTGACGTCGACCTCGAAGCCGAGGGCGACGGGATCCGGGGCCGGCTCGGTCTCGGGCGTCTCGATGCCCTTGACCGCCGTCGCGGCCACGGCGACCGAGCCGGACTCGGTCTCGCGGACGCAGAAGACCCGGTAGTAGACCTTCTTGCCGCCAGGGGCGTTCGTGTCCCAGGCCTTCGTCTCGCCGTCCTTGCCAACGGCGGCGACCTTGGAGTCGTTGTCGCCGACCGGCCAGGTCACCGTCGAGTCCATCGAGCGGACGACCTTGTAGTAGTCGAAGTCGACGCCGGTGCAGGCCGTCCAGTCGATGAACGGATGGCCTTCCTTGATCACGACGCTGATTGACATCACCGCCCTGCCGTCGTCGGTCGGCTCGGGCTTGGGCGTGGGCGCCGGAATCGCGATCGGCGTGGCGTAGCTGCTGCAGCCGGCGACGGTCTCGCCGTTCCACTCGCGCAGGGCGATGACCCGGTAGGTATACGTCCGGCCGGCGTCGACGTCAGCATCCACGAAACGGGTTGTCGAGGCATCGCCGATCGCCGCGGCGAGCGAGTCGCCGGCGCCGAGCGGCCAGTTCGCGTGCTCGTCCTTGGAGCGGACGACCTTGTAGGCCAGGAAGCCATCGACGTCGCAGGCCGACCACTCGATGACGACAGCGCGGCCGTCGAGGGCGAGAACCAGCTCGAGGGTCTTCGACTCGGGCGCCGGGGCCTCGGTCGGCTCCGGCTTCTCGCTCTGGTCGGGCGCCGCGGTCTTGTCCGGCTCGCTCGCGTCGTCGGTCTTCACCGGCTCATCGACGCCGCCGGTCTTGTCGGGATGCTCTTCGCCGTCCACCTTGTCGGTGGGCTCGTTGTAGGCCGTATCGGCATTCGAGCCGGCGTCGTTGGCGGGCTTCGTCGCCATCGGCCCGAGGGCCGCGCCGAGGGCAAGAGCCGCCACGAGGAAGGACCCGACCACGGCGCCGGGTACCGACAGCCCGAAGCGGCGGCCGTGGCCGCCGCCGGAGAGGTTCAGCGTTCGATCCTCGAGGAGCTCGGCCCCGCCGGCCCCGGAATCGCCGGAGCTCGCATAGCTGGTCGGGCCGGCCCCGGCGGCCGTCGCCCCGCTCATCACGTCCATGGCATCCCCCGGATCCGTGCCGGGTGCGGTGCCGCCTGCCCGTCGCTTCATCCCCGTTCTCCCTTTCGCTCGTTCTGCTCGTCTGCCGCCGGGCCGTTGATCGGCACCTGGCTGGCATGGCCGCGAGGCGCGACCGATGAGTCCGATGCGAGCAGAACGCACGGCCGAGCCCCGCATTACGGGACGGAGATGGGAAAGTGGTACCGGCCGGCCCCGGACCGTGGTGACGGCGCGCACCGCCCGGGCCGGCTCAGCGTGAGGCGCGATCGCTGTCCGGACCATGCGTTGACGCTGCGGCAGCGGGACCGTATCCTAGAACCTAACGATCGTTCGTTCGGAAGGAGAAGGCGTCCCGCCCGTGGTCGAGCTGTCCCGTCGCCGCGCCATCGAGGATGTGGCCTCAGAGCTCTTCCGCGCCCACGGCTACGCGGCCACGAGCGTCCGCGACATCGCCCGGGGGCTCGAGATCCAGGGCCCGAGCCTCTATGCCCACGTCACCTCCAAGGAAGATGTGCTCTGGGCGATCATCGATAGGGCGGCCGGACGGTTCGAGGCGGCGGCGGATGCTGCCACGGCCGACGCCCGAGCCGGTGACCCGGCGGCGGCGATCGAGGCCCTCGTCCGGGCCCATGTCCGGGTCATCACGGAGGATGTCGGGGCGGCCGCCGTCTTCGTCCGTGAATGGCGGGCCCTCGGCGACGAGCGGCGCGCGACCGTCCTCCATCGCCGCGATGCCTACGAGCGCCGGTTCCGGGAGGTCGTCGAGACCGGGATCGCGACCGGCGACTTCGAGATCACGGATCCGGCCCTGGCCGCCACCGCCGTCCTCTCGACCCTCAACGGCATCCCCGGCTGGTACCGGCCCGACGGCCGCCTCCCGGCCGGTCGGGTTGCCGACCACTTCGTCGACCTCGTCCTCCGCATGCTCCAGGGAGCGTCCCGGTGACCGATCCGCTCGCCCTCGACCCGGTTCTCCCGCCGCGAGAGCGGTCCGAGCGGAGCGCCCGCCGCTGGAACGAGGACCTGCCCCACGACGAGCGCTACGAGCACTTCGAGGCCCACGTCCTTGGCGGCGGCAAGATCGAGCCCAACGACTGGATGCCCGACGAATACCGGTCCGCCGTCCTCCGCTTCGTCGAGATGCACGCCAACTCGGAGCTCATGGGCGTCCTCCCCGAGCGGGAGTGGATCATGCGGGCCCCGACGCTCCGCCGGAAGCTGGCCCTGACCTCCAAGGTCCAGGACGAGGTCGGCCACGCCCAGCTCCTCTACCGCGTCGCCGAGGACCTCGGCAAGCCGCGCGAGGCGATGTTCGACGACCTCCTCGCGGGGAAGACGAAGTTCCACAACGTCTTCCACTACCCGACCCGGACGTGGGCCGACATCGGGGTCATCGCCTGGCTCGTGGACGCCGCGGCGATCGTCGCCCAGCAGGCGCTGCGCGACTCGAGCTACGGGCCGTATTCCCGGACGATGCAGAAAATCTGCTGGGAGGAGTCCGTCCACATCATGCACGGGCGCGACGTCGTGGTCACGCTCGCGAACGGGACCACGGCGCAGCGCGAGATGCTCCAGGAGGCCCTCGACCGGTGGTGGGGCCCGCTCATGCAGATGCACGGTCCCCGGAGCGACCGCTCGAAGGATCGCGACCTCCACTGGCGGATCAAGGCCAGGACGTCCGAGGAGCTGCGCCAGGAATTCCTCACGATCTACGTGCCCCGGATCCTGGAGCTCGGGCTCACGATCCCCGATCCGGAGCTGGCGTACGACAAGGCCGCCGGCGAGTGGCGCTACGCGGACCCCGACTGGAACGAGCTCCGGACGGTCGTCACGAACCACGGCCCGAAGTCACAGGAGCGCCTCGAGTTCCGGCGCCTCAACCGCGAGGCGACCGCCTGGGTCCGGGCGGCAGTCCTGGCCGAGCCGAAGGCCGCGGCGTGACCGACGACCTCGATCAGATCGCCCGGATGCTCGACGAGGGCGCGCCGGTCACGCCCGGTGAGCCACCGGCCGGCGTCCTCGAGCCGTGGGAGGTCTTCCGCCAGGAGAAGGACGGCGACGCGATGCGCCACGGCGGGAACGTCCTCGCGCCGGATGCCGAGCTCGCCCTCCATTACGCTCGCGAGCTGTTCGGCCGGCGTGGCGAGAGCATCCGGCTGTGGGTCGTGCGACGGGCCGACATCCACGTCCTCGAGGACCTCGACCTCCTCCAGCCGCCGCTCGATCGCTCGTTCAAGAAGCCCGGCGGCTACGTGATGCGCGACAAGCTCGCCGCCGCGCGCGGCCGGGCCGGTACGTCCAAGCCCGGCGCCCGGGCGGCATCCCACGACGGGACCGGTCGCCGGAGCGAGGGCGAGCGATGACGGCGACCACGATCGCGAGCGCCCTCGACGCCCCGACCCGGACCGCCCTGGCTGGGTTCCTCCTCGCGATGGCCGATGACGAGTTCGTCATCGGATTCTCGGATTCCGAGTGGACGGGCATCGCCCCCATCCTCGAGGAGGACGTCGCGATGAGCTCGATCGCCCAAGACGAGCTGGGCCATGCCCGGGCGCTCTACGAGCTGCTGGCCGGGCTCCTCGACGACGGCCGCGACGCGGACGCCCTGGCCTACGACCGCGAGCCCGAGGCCTACCGTCACGCCCGGCTCCTCGACCACGGCCGCGGCGACTGGGCGATGACGATCGCCCGGCGATTCCTCTACGACACGGCCGATGCCGCCCGTCTCGCCTCGATCGGGGCGGGCTGGCCGCCGCTGGCCGAGCTCGTCGCGAAGATCCGGCGCGAGGAGCGCTACCACGCGATGCACGCCCTGGCGTGGGTGGACCGCCTGGCCCGCGCCGGCGGGGAGGCGCGAGCGCGGTTCGTGGCCGCGCTCGATGAGCTCGCGCGAGACGCGCCGTCGGTCCTCGCGACCCCCGGCGGAGAGGCCGCGCTCCTCGAGGCCGGCATCCTCGGCCGGTCGATGGCGGCGGCCTTCGATGCCTGGCGGAGCGACGTCGCCGGGGTCCTGCGTCCGCTCATGACCCCCCTGGCGCTCGAGCCGGCAGCCGATGCCGCCCGCCACCGGGCGGCTCCCTCGGATGACTTCCGCTGGCTGTGGGGCGAGTTCACCTCAGTCCGGCGGTCCGAGCCGGGAGCCACCTGGTGAGCCCGGCCGTCGCGCCGCCACGCCCGGACGAGGAGGCGATCCGCGACGCCCTCCGCGGCGTCGCCGACCCCGAGATCCCGGCAGTTTCGATCGTCGACCTCGGCATGGTCGAGCGCATCGAGGTCGGTCCGGATCGGATCGAGGTCGAGCTCCTGCCGACGTTCGTCGGCTGTCCAGCCCAGGAGCTGATCCGGAGCACGGTCATCGATGCCCTCGCCCCGTTCGGTTGCCCGACGGTCGTCGGCTACAGCTTCCGCGTCCCGTGGACCTCGGACCGGATCACCGCGACGGGTCGGGCGAATCTCACCGCCGCCGGCTTCGCACCGCCGGCCGAACCAGGCGACGTCAGGTGCCCGCGCTGCGGGTCCGGTGTCGTCGTCCGGGACAGCTACTTCGGCCCGACCCAGTGCCGCTCGCTGTGGTACTGCCGCGACTGCCGCCAGCCGTTCGAGGCCTTCAAGCCGATCTGATCCCCGGGCTCACGGGTCGAGCCGGTGGAGATAGAGCAACGGTCCCGCCTCGCAGTCGAGGCCCGCCTCGCCCGGGACGAACATCGTGGCCACGACCGACGGCCAACCCTCGAACGTCACCAGCTCGACCATCGGGTTGGCGAAGGCGACGCAGCCCGCGGGGGTCCGCAGGTCGAGCGGCTCAGCGATGCCGGCAACGTCGTCGTAGAGGTAGACACGAAACGTCTCGTAGTGCTCCCAGACCGCCTGGCCTTCCTGAACCGTGAAGTCGAAGCCGCGGAACCGGAACGTGTCCCGGTCCCCGACGCCGCCGTGAAGCCCGTACCTCCGGAAGGCCGCCTCGTAGGCCGGCCGAGGCCACGCCGACCAGGTCACCCAGTCGGTCGTGCCGCGCGCGGGCCGGTCGACTTCGCACTTGTCGAAGAAATGGAGCCCGACGTCCAGGAAGGTGCTGCTCGCGGAGTAGAAGCTCGGTGTGCCCTCGGCGCAGTCCGGCGGCGAGAGCGTCATCGGCACGTCGAGGAAGCGCGCCGGGTGCGCCGCGAGGAGGTCCGCCCAGGTGGCGTACCAGGCGAACTGCAGATGGTTCGGCGGCTCCTTCTCCCAGCCCACGACCCAGCCGCCGTCGGGGCTCGGCTCGATCGTCGGCTGGGTCGCGCCCTCGGCCAGGGTGACTCGCCAGGTCCACGCGACGAGGTCCGGTGACGTCGCCAGCTCGGTTGCCACCGCGCCGGTTGAATCGAGGACGACCCAGTACACGGCGGCGTAACCGCCCCCCGGAGCGATCACGATGGCCCCCGGCTCGATCGGATAGCCGCGATCGTCGTGGGTGTCAAAGCGGAGGAGATCAGCCCCGGCGATGTCCTCGAGCAGGCCTCGAATCTCGGCCTTCGCCGCCTGGCGGGCCGACGCCGACCGATCTCCGTCCGCCTGGACTTGGACGCCGGCAAGGACGCCCAGTCCGACAAGGACCCCAATGACAGCCGCTCGTCCGATATCGCCGCGATGCATGACCGAGACTATATCGCGTTGCGATATAGCCGCCTAGCCCGTTCGAGGCGCCCGCCGCGACCCGCGGGCGCGATCGGCTCGCTGGCGCGCTTGACATGCAAGTAACTACTTGCCTATCATCCACGGCGTGGGCGACGTCTTCAAGGCTCTCGCCGACCCCACCCGGCGAACCATCCTCGACGAGCTGGCCGATCGCGACGACCAGACCCTGTTCGAGCTCTGCTCGCGGCTGGTGATGAAGCACCAGCTCGATTCCACCCGGCAGGCGATCTCGCAGCACCTCGACGTCCTCGAGGCGGCCGGCCTCATCGAAGTCCGCCGCGAGGGCCGTTACAAGTTCCATTCGATCAACCGCGGACCGCTCGAGCACATCGTCGATCGATGGCTCGACCGGCCCTGAAGGAGTCCGCCATGCGCATCTACGTCACAAGCGTCTTCGTCGACGACCAGGCGAAGGCCGAACGCTTCTACACCCAGGTCCTCGGCTTCCGGACGAAGCTCGACATTCCGCTCGGCGAGGCTCGCTGGCTGACCGTCGTCGCACCCGACGATCCGGACGGGACGCAGCTCCTCCTCGAGCCCGACGGCCACCCCGCCGCGCGGCCCTTCAAGGAGGCGCTCGTCGCCGACGGCATCCCGTTCACCTCGTTCGCGGTCGACGACATCGAGGCCGAGCACCGCCGGCTCGAGGGGCTCGGCGTCCGCTTCACCCAGCCCCCGACCCCCATGGGCCCGACGACGACCGCGGTGTTCGACGATACCTGCGGCAACCTGATCCAGATCGTGCAGCTGACGGAGAGCTGACCGGCGCGCCATCCGGCCACGTCGCGGACGCGGGCCTCGCCGTTCGCTACCGTGGCGTCATGACGGAATCGGGCGGGGTCCTCGGCGTCGTCGGCGCCGGGACGATGGGAGCGGGCATCGCCCAGGTCGCGCTCGAGGCCGGCTGGACGGTTCGGCTCCACGACGAGCAGCCCGGCGCCTTCGAGCGCG
The DNA here is from genome assembly GCA_001795245.1 of Chloroflexi bacterium RBG_16_70_13. GTDB lineage: Bacteria > Chloroflexota > Limnocylindria > Limnocylindrales > CSP1-4 > UBA5189. Next base: position 23,496 of record MGOD01000121.1, on the reverse strand, counting down.
GGCGGTCCCGGATCGCGGACGGCCTGCGGCGGCGGGCAGCGAAGCGCGGCCTCGGCTCCGACGCCGAACGAGCCTGGATCCAGGGCCGCCTGGCGCGCCTGGAGGCGTGCCCGGATCCGGCCACGGTCGCCGGTGGCGCCGACCTCGTCATCGAGGCGATCGTCGAGGACATCGAGGCCAAGCGGGCGCTCTTCGCGGATCTTGATGGCGCCGCCGGACCCGACGCGATCCTCGCCACGAACACGAGCGCGCTCTCGGTCACGGCCATCGCCGAGGCCGCAGCCCGCCACCCGGCGCGGGTCCTCGGGCTCCACTTCTTCAACCCCGCGCCGGTGCTGAACCTCGTCGAGGTCGTCGCCGGGGCGCGGACGGACCCGGCCGCCCTGGACCGGGCAACCTCGATCGTCGAGGGCTGGGGCAAGACCACCGTCCGGTCGGCCGACAGCCCGGGTTTCATCGTCAACCGGGTGAACCGGCCGTTCACGATCGAGGCCCTCCGGATGCTCGAGGCCGGCGAAGCCAGGGTCGGGGAGATCGATGCCGCCGTGCGGGCCGACGGCTTCCCGATGGGCCCGTTCGAGCTGATGGACCTCGTCGGCCTCGATGTCAACCTCGCCGCCGCGACCGCGGTGTGGGAGCGCCTGGGCCGACCCGAGCGGCTCCGACCCTCGCCGATCCAGGCCTGGCTCGTCCGGGAGGGTCGGCTGGGCCGGAAGTCTGGCGCCGGCTTCTATCGCCACGGCGGGGAGCACGATCCCGTGTCGGATCCGATCCCCCACCATGTCGCTGTCCCGGCCCGGCCGGAGCACGCCCTCAGCCCGGAACCAATCGTCAGCCGGATCCGCCAGGCGATCGCTCGGGAGGCGGTCATGGCCCGGGACGAAGGCGTCGCGACGGAGGCCGACATCGACGCCGCGCTGTGGCTGGGCGCGGCCCACCCGGAGGGTCCCTTCGCCTGGCTCCGGCGGCACGGGGGCTGAGGGCCCGCGCCGCCGCGTGGGTCGCGGGTAGCCGCGGGGCTCGCGGGCGCGGCCGCGAGCGGACTGAGCGCCGATGACTTGCTGCCATTGCGCCCAATTCCGGTGGGGCCATCGCTATGCAACTCCGAGGCGGCGATCGAGGGTCTCGGGCCGCCCGGGGTCGATGGATTCGTGCCGTGCCACGCTCGCGGCGGGGTGGATTCGGAGCGTCGCACGCCGCGGTGGCCGGACCGGCGGTGCGTAGTGCTGCCATGAGTGGAATTGGGCAAGCAAGCGGCCGCGAACGATCCGTAGCGCCGGCGCGGCTGGAATCGGGCCAGGATGCGGCCGAACCAACGTACGACCGCCAGGACGAGGGACGTGCGCCGACGGGACCTCTGACCCTTCCTGGTTGTCGATCAAGCGCGCTAGGGTCGCGGGGATATGAACCCACGAAAAGTGTTACTGGCGCTGCTCGTTGCGCTCGTTGGTGTCGCGTGCTCGGCAGGACCCGACGTGAATGTGGAGCCGACCGAGGAGTCGGGCCCATCGACTCCAGCCGTGATCGTGGCGGCCTCGCCGTCGCCCGACCCATCGCCAACGCTCACGGCTGTCGCGACCGCCTCGCCGACACCAGGCGCCGTACTGACGGCGTCGCCGACCGCGACACCGGCCGCCGCAGACCTCGAGGCCATGCTGCCGGTAGAGCTTGACGGCATTCCTCTGCTGCGATCCAGCCTCTCGGCCAGCGACTTCCCGGCCAGCGGTGACATGTGCTTGAACATCTGTCCAGGTGAGCCGCAGGACCTCGCGGCGGCACTCGGCGTCGACATCGACTCCGTCGATCTGGCGATCGCCTATACGGATGTCGACGAGCCGCCAGGCGTGCTGATTGTCGCCTTCAGGTTCCCGGGTGCCCGGACGGAGCAACTCATCCCCGCCCGTACCTTGGCGATGGCCGACCCGAACTGGCCGGGCGTCTTCGAGAATCTGACACTGGGCGGGAAGTCGGTGACATGGGCGAGCTACAGCGTCTTCCCATCGGCCGGCACGATGGAGTACCTATACGCCGTTGGCGACGTCCTATTCCGTCTCAACGATGCCGTCGAGTTCAGCGGTCCCGAGGATGTTCCCCCGCTCACGCTTCATGCCATCGAGGCGCTGCCGTAGCTCGCACGCTACGATCGCCCGATGACACGCGACCCCCATCGTCCCCTTCGCGAGGCCTGGATCATCGAGGCCGTCAGGACGCCGATCGGACGGTACGGCGGCGCGCTCGCGGGGGTCCGGCCGGACGACCTCGCCGCGCTCGTCATCCGGGCGGTGATCGATCGCTCGGGCATCGACCCGGCCCTCATCGAGGACGTCATCCTCGGCTGTGCCAACCAGGCCGGCGAAGACAACCGGAACGTGGCCCGGATGGCGGTCCTCCTGGCGGGCCTGCCGGTCGAGGTCGCCGGCCTGACCGTGAACCGCCTGTGCGGCTCGGGGCTCCAGGCCATCAATTCGGCGGCCCACGCCATCGGCGCCGACGACGGCGACGTGTTCGTCGCCGGGGGCGTCGAATCGATGACCCGGGCGCCCTACGTCCTGGCCAAGCCGGAGGCCGCCTGGGACCGTGGCGCCCGCGAGCTCCAGGACACGACCCTCGGCTGGCGCTTCCTCAACCCCAAGCTCGCGGCGATGCACTACCCGTACTCCATGGGCGAGACGGCCGAGAACGTGGTCGAGCGCTGGTCCGTCTCCCGCGATCGGCAGGACGCCTTCGCCCTGGCAAGCCACCGGCGGGCCGTCGCGGCGATCGAACGTGGGGCCTTCGACGGCCAGGTCGTGCCCGTCCCCGTGCCCCAACGGAAGGGCGATGCGATCCTCGTCAGCCGCGACGAGCATCCCCGGGCGGACACGACGCCGGAGGCGCTGGCGAAGCTCCGGCCGGCCTTCCGCGACGGCGGCAGCGTGACCGCCGGCAACAGCTCGGGGATCAACGACGGGGCTTCGGTCCTTCTGCTCGTCGAGGCGGAACGAGCCCGGGAGCTCGGTCTCAGACCGATGGCCCGGGTCGTCTCGACGGCCGTCGCCGGCGTCGACCCCGCGATCATGGGCGCCGGCCCGATCCCGGCTGTCCGGAAGGCGCTCGCCCGGGCCGGGCTCGAGGCGGGAGACCTCGACCTCGTCGAGCTCAACGAGGCCTTCGCCAGCCAGTCGGTCGTGTGCATCGACGAGCTCGGCCTGGACCCGGACCGCGTCAACGTCAACGGCGGGGCGATCGCGCTCGGGCACCCGCTGGGCATGAGCGGCGCCCGCCTCGTCACGATGCTCGTCCACGAGCTGGCCGCCCGGGGCGGCCGCTACGGCCTGGCCACGATGTGCATCGGCGTGGGCCAGGGGATCGCGACGGTCGTCGAGCGCCTCGAGGCCTGAGTCCGGGCGAGGCGGCCGCCGTGCCGCAGAATCAGGCGGCGGGGCCGGTCTCGATGGCGTCGAGGGCCCGCTCGAGGGCGACCTCGAGCGTCGTGTGGGCGGTCGTTCCCGACGACGCGACGCGGAGCCGGACAGGGGCCTGGACGGCCCGGAGCCAGACCTCGCAGTCCGCGATGACCCGAGTGGCGATATGGGTCGCCTCGCGCCCGGTGGTCTCCGGCAGGAGCACCTGGAAGCGCGCGTCACCCGTGCGCGTCACGAGGTCGGTCTCGCGGATCCCGCGCTGGACCACGTGGGCGATCGGCGCGGCCACGCGGCCAAGCCAGCGGGCAGCCTCGGGCGAGTCGACCGTCGGCTCGCCGGCGATGATCATCACCGCCGAGGGGCGCCGGTAGCGGACGCCTCGGGCGGTCTCCCGGCGGAACGCCTCCTGCCAGGCGATGCGTGTCTCGAGCGCCGCGAACGGATTGCCGCCGGGTGGCGGGGATGCCAGCGGACCCGGTCGGCCCCGCCGCTGCTCGGGACCAGTGAGGAACGTGCTGATCGCCTCGTCGACTCGCTCGTCGGCGAGGTCCGGCAACGAGAAGCGGCGGGCGCGAGTGGAATCGGACACTGGCATCGAGGGCTCGTGGGGAAGAAGTGCCGGCCAGTCCGGGCGGTGGCCCGCCGGCTGCCGGAATGAGCCCGTCAACGATAGCCGAGGCGCCCGAAGCCTGCGCCGGTGCGCCGACTGCCCCGACCCCGGGATTTTGGGCGGGATGGTTGTCGAAATCGGTTGACTTGCGTACGATGGGGGCCACGACCTCGGCGATCGAGGCAGCCACGCAATCCATCCCCTCCGAAGAGGCGCCCCTGATGATCGACCAGCAGCCGACCGTCGTCTCGCTCACCGACGCTGCCGCCGCCAAGCTTCGCGAGCTCACGAAGGAAGAGACGAGCCCGAACGTCGGCCTGCGCGTCTACGTCTACTCCGGCGGCTGCTCGGGCTATCGCTACGGGATGATGCTCGAGGACCAGCCCACGCCCGAGGACAACGTCCTCGAGGCCAACGGCGTCAGGGTCTATGTCGACGGCCAGAGCGTGCCCCTCCTGAAGGGCGCCTCGATCGACTACGTCGACACGCTCATGGGCGCGGGCTTCACGGTCAACAACCCGAACGCGGTCACGGGCTGCGGCTGCGGCTCGAGCTTCCGCACGGCGGACGACGCGGGCCAGGCCCGCTCCTGCTCTCACTGATCACCCGGCCGGCACGCAGCGCCGTCGAAGCCGCCGAACATCCGGCGGCTTCGTGATTCCCGGCCCGCGATGATCGCGCTCGGCGACGGCATCCGCGCCGCCGACGCCGCTGCCGACGCGTACCTGGCCGGCAAGCACATCCCGGGCGTCGCCTACGGCGTCGTCATCGGCGGCGAGCTGGTCCACAGCCGCGGGATCGGGACACTGCGTGTCGGCGAGACGGCGCCGCCCGACGCCGACAGCGTGTTCCGGATCGCGTCGATGACGAAGAGCTTCACGGCTGCGACGATCGTCGGCCTGCGGGACGAGGGACGTCTGTCCCTCGACGACCCGATCGGACGCCACGTCCCGGAGCTCGAGCAGCTTCGCGGCCCGACCGCCGATTCGCCGCCCGTCACGGTCCGTCACCTGCTCACGATGTCGTCCGGCCTTGCGACCGACGACCCATGGGGCGATCGGCAGCAGGGCCTCGATCTCGAGGCGTTCTCCGCGTTGCTTCGCGGTCCGCTCACCTTTGCCTGGCCACCGGGGACGCGCTTCGAGTACTCGAACCTCGGCTACGGGATCCTCGGGCGGCTGATCACGAACGTTGCCGGGACGGAGTACCGCGAGGTGGTCCACCGGCGCCTGCTCGAGCCGCTCGGGATGATCGCCACGACGTACCTCCGCGACGACGTGCCGGCCGAGCGCCTGGGCCACGGCTACCTCTGGCGCGACGACGCCTACGTCGAGGAGCCGATCGATCCGTACGGGGCGCTGGCCGCGATGGGCGGCGTCTTCACCTCCGTCCGTGACCTCGCTCGCTGGGTGGCCTTCTTCACGGACGCCGTCCCGGCCCGCGACGATCCGGAGGGCAACTGGCCGCTCTCGAGGGCCAGTCGCCGCGAGATGCAGCAGGTCCACCGCCCCTGGGCTCCCGAGGTCATCCTGTCCGGCCCGGACGCGGATCCGGCCGGCCAGGCGGGCGGGTACGGCTTCGGCCTCTATGCCGTCGACGACACACGGTGGGGCCGGATCACGGGCCACAGCGGTGGCTATCCGGGCTACGGATCGAGCATGCGCTGGCACGGCGCCTCCGGGCTCGGCGTGATCGTGCTGGCCAACCACCGCTACGCCCCGAGCACGCTCCTCGGCCACGAGCTCCTGTCGAGCCTGCTCACGGCGGACGTGGCGCCGGCGCGCCGGATCCGACCGGCAGCCTCGACCGCCGCCGCCCGCGCCGACGTCGAGCGGCTCCTCGAGGCGTGGGACGACGAGATCGCCGGCCGACTCTTCGCCATGAACGTCGAGCTCGACGAGCCGCTGACTCAACGCCGCGCCGCGATCGAGCGGCTCCGGGCGAGCCACGGGCCGCTCCATCCTGATCCGGGGCTCCCGGACGAATCGGACACCCCGCTCCACGTCGCCTGGTGGCTGGCCGGCGAGCGTGGCGGCCGGGTGCGGATCGAGGTTCGCATGGCACCGACGGGTGCGCCGCTCGTCCAGGCCCTCGGCCTGACGGTCGTCGGGGAGCCATCTGCGGCCATTCTCACCGTGGCGACGTCCGTGGTCCGGACGATCAACGCCGCCGGCCCTGCCGAGCCAGCCCTCCCCGGCGACGTCGACGTCGGCCCGGCGATCGACCGGGCGGCGCTGGCCCGCGTGCTCCGCATCGTCGCCGCCCGGCACTCGCCACTCGAGCTCGGGCCGGCGGTGGCCGGCGACGGGGCCGCCTCGGCCACCTGGCGGCTGCTGGGCAAGCGCGGTGAGCTGGATCTCGAGATCGAGCGCGATGCCGAGGCCGGCCTCGTGACCGGCCTGAAGCTCCGCCAACGACCGCCCGTCGTCCCGCCGCACGCCGACTGAGGCGCCCGGGAGCGGCTCGGCGCCTGCCGGCTCCCATCGGGAGGCGACGCGCAGTACGTTCGGGTGGTTGGATCGCCGCCGGCGAGTGGTGACAGTGGGCGCCAACCCGGGGCTGATCCCGGAAGATCGAGCGCTCTGCATGCCGTCCATGTCCTCCGACATCACGAAGCACTGGAGCTGGAGCTGGGTCGCCGTCCCGGCCGTCGGGGCTCTTCTCGTCCTCGGCTTCTTCCTCCTGCCCCCAGCGTCGACCGAGCAGTCGGTCGTCTACGACCTCATCGGCCTCTTCGCGGTCGTTGCGGCCCTCGTCGCGATCGGCTATCGGCGCCCGGCGGGCTGGCGATCGTGGCTCCTCGTGGCGGCCGGCCAGCTGGCCTTCGTGGTCGGCGACATCGTGTGGACGATCCTTGCCATCCAGGGCGAGGACCCCTACCCGTCGGCGGCCGACATCTCGTACCTCCTCGGGTACCCGATCATCGCCGTCGGGCTGTTGCTCGCAATCCGGATGCGAGTCACCGGCGGTGACCGTGCCGGTCTCCTCGATGCGGCGATCCTGGCGACCGGCGCGGCGGTCGTCTGGTGGGCCTTCGTCCTCGGCCCACTCGCCGCGTACGCCGATCCCGAGCCGGTCTCGTTCGCAGTCTCGGTCGCCTATCCCATCGGCGACCTGCTCTTGATCGGGATGGCCCTCGGCCTGGTGATGACGCCCGGCGCCCGCACGGTCGCCTTCCGGCTGCTCGTGGCGAGCCTCGTCGCGACGCTCGGCGCGGACCTCGTGTTCGGGCTTCAGTCGCTCGACGAGACGTACGTCGAGGGTGGCTGGCTGGACGGCGTCTGGCTCCTCGCCTATCTGCTGTTCGCGACCGCCGCCGTCCACCCGACGATGACAGAGGCGTTCGAGCCACGGCCGGTCGCCGTCGCCCTGCTCGGGCCGCTCCGCCTCATCCTCCTCGGGCTGGCGATGCTCGTCGGACCCGCCCTCCTGGCGATGGACCGCAGCAGCGCCGACGCCGTCGTCTTCGTCGTCGCCGGGGCGACGGCCATTCTCTCGGTCCTCGTGCTGATCCGGCTCGCCGGCATGGTTCAGATCCTCGCCCGCGATATCGAGCGACGGGCGGCGCTCGAGGAGCAGCTTTCCTACCAGGCCTTCCACGACCCGCTGACCGGGCTCGCCAACCGGCGCCGCTTCATGGCTGGCGTGGCGGCCGCCCTCGCGACCGGGCAGGGCACCGCCGCCCTCTTCCTCGACCTCGACGACTTCAAGAACGTCAACGACGACATGGGCCACGACGCCGGCGACGCCCTGCTGTCGGCCATCGGCCACCGGCTCCTCGGGACGGTCCGCCCCGGCGATCTCGCCTGCCGCCTCGGGGGCGACGAGTTCGCGGTCCTCCTGCCCCAGACCGATCGGCTCGAGGACGCGGAGGCCGTCGCCGATCGGCTCCTGGCCGCGATCGCCGAGCCGCTCGAGATCGAGGGCGTCCCGCTCCGAGTCTCGGCCAGCGTCGGCGTCTCGATCTGCCACGCCGGCGAGTCGATGAGCGTCGACGACCTCCTTCGGCGGTCCGACGTGGCGATGTACCACGCCAAGGCGCGCGGCAAGCACCGCGCGGCGAGCTACGCGCCCGAGCTTGAGGAGCAGTCGCCGGCCGGCAACGCCAACCCGGCCGTCAGGCGGGCCGCCTCGGCGGCCTGACCGGCGGGCCTCGTCGCCCACGCGCCCTCAGCGGGTCTCGAAGCTCCGCTTGGACAATCCGTACGCGTATCCCTCGATCGCAAACCGGGGTGCGTCCTCCGGTCGCGCCACGGCGCCCAGCGTGACGAAGAGCGGCGCGAAGTGCTCCACCGTCGGGTGGGCCCAGGGCATCCCCGGCGCCTTCTCCCGGAAGTCGAAGAGCGTGTCGAGGTCGCCCCGGACGAGGGCCTCTCGGGCCCACTCGTCGAAGTCGATCGACCACTGCGGGGCGCCGGGCTTGCCCATGAAGTACTCGGCGATGAACGGCAGGCCATGGGTCATGAAGCCGCTCCCGACGATCAGCACGCCCTCGTTGCGGAGCGGCGCGAGGCGCCGTCCGATCTCGAACAGATGACCCGGGTCCAGGTCCGGCATGGACATCTGGAGGACCGGGATGTCGGCCTCCGGGAACATCGCCTTGAGGGGCACCCAGGCCCCGTGGTCCAGGCCGCGGGTCTCCCGCTCGATGACCGGCTCGGACGCCGGCATGAGGGCCCGGACCCTCGTGGCCAGCTCGGGCGCCGCCGGAGCGTCGTAGGTCATCTCGTAGTAGTGCTGCGGGAAGCCGTAGAAGTCATAGACGAGCGGAACCGGGTGGGTCGCGCTGAGGGCGATCGGCGCGGTCTGCCAGTGGGCGCTGACGATCAGGATGGAGCTGGGACGCGGCAGGCCGGCCGCCCAGTCGCCGAGCTGGCGGACCCAAGCCTCGTCCTCCAGGAGCGGCGGCGCGCCGTGGCCCAGGTAGAGCGCGGGCATCGTGCGGTCGACGACCGAATCTGGGGTGGTCACGAGTGGCTCCAGGACGCGGTTGGTCCGGCGAAGGGCCGGCCCGGGCAGGGGACCCCGCCCCGGC
>MGOD01000121.1:7215-14431 GCA_001795245.1 Chloroflexi bacterium RBG_16_70_13 | reverse complement strand
TTCAGGCCGCGATCGCCTTGTCCGGCGGGTTGACGAGCACCACGGCGGTGTTCCAGTTGCCGCCGTTGCGGAGCTGGAGACCGATGTTCAGCCACGCGACCGCCTCGAGCTCGCGGGCGCTGGCCAGGGGGCCGGCGTCCACGGGGCGAAGCCCGATCGAGCGCTCGAGCTCGGCGACCGTCTCCTTGGCCGCCTCGTCGTCGCCGGCGAGAAGCCCATCCACGGTCCGGCCGCTGGCGGTGGGGTCGGCCTGCACCGAGGCGAAGATCGTGTTGAAGGCCTTGACGACGCGAGCCCCGTCGGCCGCGGCCGCGATCCGCTCGGCCGCCGACGGACCACCGTCCGTGGCGAGGCCCGAATAGTCGGCCTTGAGCGGGTTCGTGACGTCGATCACGATCTTGCCGCGGGTCGCCTCGCCGAGCTCGTCGAGCACCGCACCCGTCGCCGCGTACGGGACGGCCAGGACGATGACGTCGGCATGGCCGGCCGCGCTGGCCGGGGTTGCCGCGGCGCGGGCGCCGATGGCGGCGGCGACCGCCCCGGCCTTCTCATTGTCCTGCGCCGCAAAGGTGACGTCATGGCCGGCTCGGGTGAACGAGCCGCCGAGGGCCGAGCCCACGTTGCCGGTGCCGATGATCGCGATCTTCATGTCGTTTCCCTGTTCCGCCGGTCGCCACTTCCACGACCGGCTATGCTCTTGGCTGGTGGCAACATCTTGTTGCCGATGCAAATACTGTGCCACACTGTTGGCCGGAGGTCAAGTACTTTGGGCACAGAACAAAACGTCCGATCTGAATCCGCCATGGGCGCCGCCACGGATCCCGCCCCGACGCGCCGTCCGGACGTGGGCCAGGAGGTCCGGCGGTGGCGGCAGACCCGCGGCCTGACCCTCGCCCAGGTTGGCGAGCGGAGCCGCCTCAACGTCGGCTACCTGAGCCAGATCGAGAACGGCAAGGCGGTCCCGTCGCTCGATGCCCTCATCGGGATCGCCGGGGCCCTCGAGGTCCCGATCGCCTGGCTCTTCCTCGACTCGGCGTCCCCGCCGCGTGTCGTGCGCGCCGCCGACCGCCCGCGCGTCGCCGGGATCGACGGCGGATCGATGGAGGAGGTCGACGGCGGAACGGCCCGCGATGTCCGGATCCTCGAGGCGATCGTCCCGCCCGGCCGCTCAACCGGTGTCCACGCCCACACCGGCGACGAACATCACGTGATCCTGGAGGGACGATGGCGGATGACCCAGGGCGATTCGACCTTCGAGGTGGGCCCTGGCGACTACGTGGCCTGGGACCCGACGGTGCCCCACGACGTCGAGTGCCTCGGGCCGGAAACGGGCCGGCTGCTCGTCGTCTACCCGCGCCATTCTCGTCGAGCGCTGGAGCCGGCGCGGTCCGAACACGCCGGCTGAGGCGCGATTGGCGCCTGGCGCTCTGGAATCGAATGCCGGTGACCCGCGCGCGGTAGATCTCCGATTGAGGCTCGGCCTTCCGACGAGCCTCGGCCGCCCGCGGAGCTGCCTGTTTGAAGGACGAACTCCCGCGATGACGCCGTCTGCCCCGCCCCCTGATCCCGGACCCGGACCTCGGCGACCACTCCTCGTGCGGGAGCGGCCACTCGGATCCAGCCGACGTATCGACCATCGACGACGGGCAGGGTCGCCTCGCCCAGGATTGCGCCGTCCGCGCTGATCGTGACGCGGACTACGCCCGGCCTGCTGACCCCGCGCGGCGCGCCGGACACCGTGACGAAGCCGGCCACCGGGACCACGCCGCCAAGGACGACATCACCTGACCCAGGCAGCAGGATGACGATCTCCGCCCGGGGAGGCGTCCGACGCGAAGGCGGCCCTGGCTCACCAGTCCTCCGCGGATCATCGACCGGCCCGTGCATGGAGCGCGCCGGATCGGGCCCGGACCCTGACCCGGGGCCGATCGCGTCGTTACCGGCGAGGCCCGCGCCGACGACCACCGCCATGGCGGCGACGATCGATGCCAACCGGATGACCGGCCTCTTCGGCTGGACACGGCTCGACGGCACCGAGAGCTCATCGATCGTCGGCATCCACGAATCGTCATTGCGGCCAGCGTCGATGCCAGGCGATCGGTGCCCGCGAATCGTGACGTCGCTGCCACGGACGCGGACGTTCAGCTGCGAGCGCATCTGTCGTTCGCGATCGTCGGTGGGCCGCCGCGGCCTTGTTATCCGACGACTCGGCAGACCGCGTCGAAGTGGGCGAGGGTGATCTCGGCAGTGGCCGCGATCGCCGTCCCGAGCCCGTCCGCGGCCCGATGGTTGGCCGTCAGGAACAGATGATCGCCGTCGGCCTTGGCGCAGATGTACTCGATCCTCAGGTCATGTCCCAGCGCGACCTGGGCCGAGGCCAGCAGGGCGATCGATGCGAGCAGGAGCGACAGGTAGCGACGCATGTGGTCCTCCAGGAACTGTCCGGTTGTCGGACGCCGACGATGAAGGTCGGCGCCAACGACGGACCAAGGGGCCGCCAACGTCCGCGTGATACGGTGCCGACTGGAGGCGGAGCGTGGAGTTCCTGATCCTTGGGCCCCTCGAGGTCTGGACCGACGGGCGGCGCATCCCGCTCCCGGGTGCGAAACAACGAGCGCTCCTGGGTCTGCTGCTCCTGCACCGCAACCGGGTCGTCTCGACCGACCAGCTCATCGATGAGCTGTGGGCCGACGACAAGCCCGGGACCGGAGCGGCCGCGCTCCAGATGCGCATCTCCGGCCTCCGGAAGGTGCTCGAGGGACGGGGCGCTCGGGAAGGGCCCAGCGACGTCCTCCTCACGCGGCCACCGGGCTACCTCCTCCGCGTGGCGGATGGCCAGCTCGACGGGGATCGCTTCGAAGCCCGGCTCCTGGAGGGGCACCGGGCGCTCTCGGCGGGCGATCCGGCGGCCGCCGCCGTCGCCTACGGCGAAGGGCTCTCGCTGTGGCGCGGCGAGCCACTCGCCGATCTCCAGTACGAGCCGTTTGCCCAGACCGAGATCGCTCGGCTGGTCGAGCTTCGCCTGGTCGCGACCGAAGGGCGGGTCGAGGCCGACCTGGCACTCGGGCGCGCCGATCACCTGATCGCCGAGCTCGAAGCCCTCGTGGCGCGCCATCCGCTGAGGGAACGCCTGCGCGGCCAGCTGATGCTCGCCCTGTACCGCTCCGGCCGCCAGGCGGAAGCACTCGCCGCGTACCACGACGCCCATCGTTCGCTCCGCGACGAGCTGGGCATCGACCCGAGCCCGGCGCTCCAGCGACTCGAGGTCGCCATTCTGCAGCAGGATCCCAGTCTTGAAACGCCGACCTGGTCGGCGAGGTCGGCGGAGCCTCAGGCTCCGATCGACACGACGGAGCACCGCAAGCTCGTAACCGTCGTCGTTGCGGAGCCGGTCCCGATGGGAGGCCCGGAGGAGACCGACCCGGAGTCATGGCGGCTGGTCGGCGAGCGTCGGCGCGCCATCGCCACGACCATCGTCGAGCGACACGGCGGGGTCCTGGAGGCGGGTTCGGGGGACCGGGTCGTGGCCGTATTCGGCGTGCCGCGGGTCCACGAGGACGACGGCCTCCGGGCAGTCCGGGCCGCGCTCGACTGGCGAGCCGCCGCCAGCGACGTGGCCGCGGGATCGGGTCCGGATGCGGCCGGCGTGCCGGTGTTCCTCGAGCGGATCGGGATCGAGAGCGGCGAGGTGATCACCGGCGATCCCGCTGCCGGCCACCCGCTTGTCACCGGCGAGCCGGTGACGCGTGCTGGCCACCTTGCCCGCACCGCTGCCCAGGGCGAGATCCTCCTCGGCGGAATCGCACGGAATCTGGTGAGCGGGGTTGTGCTCGAGGCGGTCAGTGCCGACGTCGATGCTGGGACCTGGCGGGTTCGGGGGCTCGCCGATTCGCGACCTCCGACCGGCGGCCGAGAGACGCCGTTCGTGGGCCGGAAGTTGGAGCTCGAACAGCTTCGGACGGCCTTCGAGCGCGCCCGTCTGACTCGGGGCGCGGTGCTGTGCACGATCATCGGTCCGGCCGGTGTCGGCAAGTCGCGCCTCGCCCGGGAGTTCGCGTCCTCCGTCGAAGGCCGTGCCCAGGTGTTCACCGGTCGATGCCTGCCGTATGGCGACGGCATCACGTTCTGGCCGCTGAACGAGATCGTGCGCCAGGCGGCACCCGACGGCGCGATCGAGCGGCTGCTCGGTGGAGACCCGGAAGCTGCGCTCATCGCCCGTCGCATCGCCGGCGCCATCGGTCGCGCCGACAGCTCGGACAGCGTCGAGGAGACGTTCTGGGCCGTCCGTCGCCTGTTCGAGGCGATCGCCCGCGCGGGGCCCATCGTGGTGGTTTTCGAAGACATCCATTGGGCGGAGCCGACGCTGCTCGCCCTGATCGATCATCTCGCGAACTGGACTCGCGAGTCGCCGGTCGTGCTCCTGTGCCTTGCCCGACCCGAACTGTTCGACGACCGGCCGGGCTGGGGACGCGGTGGCCGGTCCGATTCCCTCACGATCGACCTCGGCCCACTCGATGCCGAGGAGAGTGAAGCGCTGCTGGGCGCGCAACCCGGGTCGTCCACGCTCAGCCCCTCGATCCGTCGCACCGTCCGGGAGACCGCAGAAGGGAATCCGCTGTTCCTCGAGCAGATCGCGGCCATGGTGGCCGAGCGAGGGGCGCCCGCCGGGAACCTGCCCGTACCGCCGACCATCGAGGCCGTCCTCGTCGCGCGCCTCGATCGCCTCGGGCCGGGCGAGCGGGCCGTCCTCGAGCGCGCGGCAGTCACCGGCAGGGAGTTCTGGCCCCGCGCGGTCGAGCGGCTGCTGCCCGATCCGGCTCGTGCCTCGCTCGCGCGCCACCTGGACGCCCTCGTGCGCAAGGGCCTGGTCCGACCCGTTCGTTCGCAGATCGTCGACGTCGATGCGTTCCGGTTCCGGCACGTGCTCATCCAGCAGGCGGCCTATCGGGCCATCCCGAAGGCGCTCCGCCGGACGCTGCACGAGGCGTTCGGCGACTGGCTCGAGGAACAGGCGGGCCCGCGCCTCGCGGAGGTCGAGGAGCTCGTCGGCTACCACCTGGAGCAGGCCGCACTCGGCTGGCGCGAAGCGGAGCCGGGCTCCGGGCGTGGCGAGGGGCTAGCCCGCCGGGCCGGGACGCGGCTCGCCGCAGCGGGTGGCCGCGCCTTCCAGCGGGGCGACATGGCGGCCTCCGTGAACCTCCTCGACCGGGCCGCCGCACTCCACCCACTTGAGGATCCGGCCCGGCTGGAGCTCATGTCGGATCTCGCCTTTGCCCTCTTTGAGATCGGAGAGCTCGAACGGGCGAGCGACGTCCTCGCGGTCGTGGTCGAGGAGGGCACGAAGATCGGCGATCGGCGGCTCGTGGCCCGGGCCGCGGTGAAGCGCAGCCACGTCGAGATGTATCGGCACCCCGAGCACGTCGACTCGATGCGCCTCCTCCAGGAGGCCTCGCGGGCAAAGGCCGTGCTGCTGGCCTTCCACGATGACGCCGGCCTCGGGAGGGCGTCGCTGCTCGAGTCCGAGGTTCGTTGGACTCTCGGGACCGGGGCCCTGGCGGCAAAGGCCGCGGAGCGCGCCGCTCGGTATGCCCGGCGCGCCGGCAGTCGGCGCGAGGAAGCCTGGAGCCACGGCGACTACGGCTACTACGCGGTCTTCGGCCCCGCTCCGGTCGCGGTGGCCACGCGCCGGCTCGAGGGCTGGCTCAGCGAGGCGGGGGGGAGCGCCGTGCTCGAGGCGAACCTGGCCGGTTTCCTCGCTCCGCTCGGGGCCATGGATGGACGGATCCCGGAAGCCCGCGAGCGGCTCGCCCTCAGCCGCCAGCTCACCGACGAGCTCGGCCTCCGATGGCAGACCGGCACGCATGACCTGCTCGGAGGGTTCATCGAGATGCTGGCGGGCGATCCCGTTGCCGCCGAGGCCCATCTGCAGACGGCCATCGACATGTTCACCGCGATGAGCGACATGTGGTTCCTCTCGATCGTCTCGATGGAGCAGGCTCGGGCCCTCTTCGAACAGGGCCGCGATGGAGAAGCCCTGTCGCTGATCGAGCGGCTCGACGTGTCGCCCGGCGAGCCGCCGGACAACCTCCGTTACCAGATCAGGCGCCGCGACATCCTCGGTCGAATCCTTGCCAGGCGGGGAGACCTCGCTGCGGGCCTCGGCCTGGCCGAGGAGGCGGTGGAGATCGCCGGTCGGACGGACTACCTTGGCTTCCACGCCGACGCGCTGTGCGGGCTGGCCGACATCCATCGGCTCGGTGCCCGACCAGAGGATGCCATCACGTCGCTCACGGAGGCGGTCAAGCTGTACGACCGAAAAGGCAACCGCGTCCGATCGAGCGAGGCACGAAGCCTGGTCGCGACACTCGGTCGGGACGCGGCGACGGTCCCCGACCGACCGTCGCATGATCGCCTGACGTGACGTCAGCCGGCAACTCGCGATCGCTTCGCTCGATCGCCATCCCCGTGGTCGCGTTCGGGATCGCGATGGGCTGGCTGGAGGGCGCGGTCGTCGTCTACCTTCGGGCGGCCATCGATCCGGGTGCCGCGCCCCCGGCGATCGATCCGGCTGCCTTCGCTTGGTACGCGCCGCTCGAGGTCGCCCGCGAGCTCGCGACGCTTGTCATGATCGGCGCCGTCGGCTGGCTGGCAGGCGCGACGAAGCTCGAGCGCCTCGCCTGGGCGGCCGTCGTCTTCGGCATCTGGGACATCATCTACTACGTGACCCTGAACATCGCGATCGCCTGGCCGGCTACGATCCAGGACTGGGACGTGCTGTTCCTCGTACCGGCGCCCTGGGTCGGCCCGGTCTGGGCACCGGTCGGCGTGAGCCTCGCGCTCATCGGCTTCGGCCTCGCCGCGGCCCGGCAGCTGCGGATGGGCCGCTCGATCGTGGCGACACCGCGTCACGTCGGGGCGGGATTGGCCGCGGGTGGCCTCGTGATCCTGAGCTTCCTCATCGACTCGGGACGGGTGATGGCCGGCGAAACCTCGCCGTGGTCCGGCTGGCCGATCTACTGGGCCGGGATGGTCCTCGCGGTGGCGGCCGCGACGACGGCCCTCCGGGGCGCCGGGACCGACCCGCAGCGTACCCGCCACACATGAGTGCTGTTGTCCGCTTCTCGATCGCGCCCGTCAGGAGCCTCGCCCTCGAGCACCCGACCGAGATCGACCTCACGGAGCACGGCGTGGCCGAGGATCGCCGCTTCTACCTGAT
>MGOD01000121.1:0-7207 GCA_001795245.1 Chloroflexi bacterium RBG_16_70_13 | reverse complement strand
GACCGCGTCGTCGACCGCCTCGTCGTCGGCGCGCTCGTCCAGGTCCGGGCCCACACGGATCCAGCGGCGACCACCCTCCGGCTCGAGCTCCCGGACGGGACGACGATCGAGGGGGACGTCAGCCTGGGCCGGGCCGTGGAGACCCCGATCTACGGCCGCATCGGGATCGGCCACCTCGTCGAGGGACCCTGGGCCGAGGCCCTCGGGCCGATCGCCGGACGGCGGGTGCGGCTCGTCCGGTGCGATCGCATCGGCGGCACGCGGCGCGGCAACCCGGCGTCGCTCGTCAGCCGGGGCTCGCTCGACGAGCTCGCCCACCAGGCCGGGGTCGCGGACATCGACGCCCGGCGCTTCCGGATGCTCATCGAGCTCGACGGCACGATCCCGCACGAGGAGGACGACTGGATCGGCGGCCGGATCGCCCTGGGCGAGGCGATCCTCCGGGTCAGCGCCCGTGACGGCCGCTGCGCGATCACGACCCAGGATCCCGACACCGGGGCGCGAGACTTCGACATGCTCCGGGCGATCATCCGCTATCGCGGCGTCATGCCCGACAAATCCGGGGCGCCGAAGGCGATGTTCGGCGTCCTCGCCGACGTCGAGCTGCCCGGCCGGGTTCGGCTCGGGGACGCGGTGCAGGTTCTGGATCGAGCGCCCTGAGGCAAACGTCCGGGCTGTCGCTGCCACGCCGGCCCGGTCACCCGCGCACGTTTTCGGTCAGAACGGCACTCGTGCCGCGGCATCGATCGATGGACCATGCGGGGGAGGTGTGCGATGCGCGATGAGGGGGCCGCAGTCGCGCCGCGGATCATCCTGCCGGGCGCCCTGGTGATCGGGTGGCTCCTCGGCCTGCTCGGGCAGCGGTCGATCGTCGAGGCCACCGGCTATCTCGACATCTCGCCCCAGCTCCTGCTCCTCGCGAGCGGCCTGTGCATCCTCGCCGGCGCCACCGCGCGCCTCCTGGCGCCGCAGCTCCGGGGTCTGCGCGCCGGTGCCCTCGCCGGGATCGCCATGGCGGCCACGATGGTCGCCGGCTGCCTCGGCCTCGCTGTCGCCTATGCCGACCGGTTCGACTCGGGTTCGAGCGGCGAGACCTGGTTCTCGCTCCTGCTCGAGGCCAGGTCCTGGATCGGCGTCCCGATCGTCCTCAGCGCGATCCTCGGTGCGCTGGGGTGGCTCGCGGCCGCCGCCTACCGGCACGGCGGCCACCGATCGGGCGGGGGAGGTCCGACCTAGCGGTCGATCTGGCTGATCTCGAAGGTGTTGCCCTCCGAGTCCTTGAACCAGCAAGCCTTGTAGGGCCCATCGACAGGAGCCCATCGACGGTGGCCATCCCGTCGCCGAGGTCGTATTCCTCGAAGGTCACGCCCCGAGCGCGGAGGCCGGCCATGACGGCCTCGATGCCGGTCACGGTCCAGCCGGCCTGGGTGTTCCTGGCCGTCCCGGCGAACTCGGTTCGGTAGACGCTCAGCCAGGTTCCGTCGCCGAACCGGTACCAGAGCCCACCGGGATCCTCCATCGCCGGTTCCAGGCCGAGCTTCGCCGCGTACCAGGCGCGGGCCCGCTCGAGGTCGCTCGCGGCGACGGTGGCGTGGATCGCGAACTGCTCGAGCATCGCTGCCTCCTCCTGGCCCGACGCGGGCGTCAGGCCTAGAACCTGTGTTCCGGCTCCTCGAAGGATGCCGCCGGCCTCTGAGTCCTACTCGCTGTAGCGCTCTTCCTTCCAGGGGTCGGCGTCGTTGTTGTAGCCGTAGCGCTCCCAGAAGCCGAGCTGGTCATGGTCGAGGAACTCGAGGCCGCGGATCCACTTCGCGCTCTTCCAGAAGTAGCGCTTCGGGACGAGGAGTCGGAGCGGCCAGCCGTGCTCCTTCTCGAGCGGCCGGCCGTCGAACGTGTCGGCCAGCATGACGTCGTCGTCATCGAGGACCGCGAGCGGTACGTTCGCCGTGTAGCCCTGCTCGGAGTGGGCCAGGACGTGGGTCGCGGACGGGCGGACCTGGGCGAGGCGAAGGATCTCCTGGATCGGGACGCCCTCCCAGGTCGTGTCGAGCTTCGTCCAGCGGGTCACGCAGTGGATGTCCGTCGCGACGGTCTTGCGGGGCAGGGTCCTGAATTGCTCCCAGGTCAGGGTGAACGGGGCGTCGACCTCGCCGTAGACCCGGAAGTCCCACCTGGCGAGATCGGTGCTCGGAACCGAGCCGTAATGGAGGACCGGGAACTTCTCCGTCCGGTACTGGCCGGGCGGGATCCGGTCCATGACCGCGGGATCCTGTTCGCGGTTGCCGAAGAGACGCTCGAACATCGACTGACTCCGAAAGATGTGGGGCGACAACTATCGTCCCATGTCGTGACGTCTCTGTTACGCGCGCCGCCTACCCCGGCGCTGATGTGCGAGGCGGCCCAGCCCGCCGGACGCGACGCGTCCGCTGGTAGGGCGGCGGCTTCGGCCGCGGCGCGTGGCCGCGAACGATCCGGTAGCCGGTCGAGTTGCTGATCTCCTCGACCGTGCCGCCGTGGAAGCGGAGATTCATCGCGCCCTTGCCCGCCCGGAGATGCGTGATCGTCAGCTCGGGCAGCCACTCGGGCAGGGCCGGGTTGACGTACAGCTCGCGCTGTCGGTCGGGCGCGACCCGAGCATGGATCCCGCAGAGCACCGCGACGAGCCGGAAGACCGAGGCCGCCGCCCAGGCCTGCGGTGCACTTGCGCCGAGGTAGGGGACCGGGAACCCGCCCGGATCGCGCTCGACGCCCGAGAAGAGCTCCGGCAGCCGGTTGAGCGGGAGCCGTTCGGCGGCATCGAAGATCCCCCGGGCCACCTTCGCCGCCTCGGCGTCATAGCCGTACCTGCGGAATCCGCCGGCGATCATCGCGTTGTCGTGGGGCCAGACCGAGCCGGTGTGGTAGCTGAACGGGTTGTAGTAGGCATGCGACGCGGCGAGGGTCCGGATCCCCCAGCCGGACCACATGTCGTCGGCGAGGAGCCGCTCGACCACCCTGCCGGCCCGATCATCGGGGACGATGCCGCTGGCGAGGCAATGCCCGGCGTTTGAGGCAACGCTCCGAACCTGCTTCTTGCGGCCGTCGAGGGCCAGGGCATAGGTCCCCTCCCGCTCCCACCAGAAGGCGTCGTTGAACCGCTCGTACAGCTGCAGGGCCGCCTCGCGCAGTGGGCCGCTCCGTTCGGGCATGCCCAGGACCTCGTAGATCTCGGCCATCCGCAACTTCGCGTCGTAGGCGTAGCCCTGGAGCTCACAGGTCGCGATGGGGTGGGGCGCCAGCGCCCCCGAGGCATCGACGATCGCGTCGAAGGCATCCTTCCAGCCCTGGTTGTAGTAGCCCCGGGGCGTCCGCGGGGCGTACTCCTGGAGACCGTCGCGGTCGCGGTCCCCGTAGCGATCCAGCCAGCCCATCGCCGCCTCGGCCGCCGGCAGGTACCGATCCAGGATCGCCGCGTCCCCGGTCCAGTGGTAGAGGTAGGAGAGGACGACGATGAACAGGCTCGTCGCGTCGTGGGTCCCGTAATACGGCTGGTGGGGCATGATCCCGAGGGTCGCCAGCTCGCCGCGCCGGATCTCGTGGAGGATCTTGCCGGGCTCCATGTCCCGGCCCGGATCGTCGCGGGTCGCCTGCAGCTCGGCCAGTCGGCGGAGCGCGCCGGCGGCGAACTCCGGGTAGCCCGAGATGCTCTGCATCGAGACGACGAGCGAATCCCGGCCGAATAGGGTGGCGAACCAGGGGATCCCGGCGGCGGGGATGAAGACACCCCGCCCGGAACCATCGTCCTCGAGACGCAGGGCCTCCATGTCGTGGACGGCCTGCTTCCAGGCGTCTTCGACGACGCGGTTGGGGGTGTGGATTCCGACCCGCGGCAGGCTCGGCGGATGGAAGCCCGCGCGCTGCTCCGTGATGGCTCCGCAGCCGAGCGTGCTCGGCCGCCGGCGACCGTTGATGAGGGGCAGCCACTTCAGGCAGGTGTGCCAGGTCTGGCCGCGCTCGAGGTGGATGGCGAAGCTCAGGCGCCCGTTCGCCCACTGGGGAGGGCTGCCCGACTTCTCGAGGGCGACCACGAGGCTGCGCCGGAAGTCGCGATTCGAGTAGGTGGTGCGTAGCTCCCGGCGGCTGGGGAACCAGCGGCTCTGGATGGTCCCGCGACGGACGAGGCGGGGGATCGCCACGTCGAAGACATCGGCGAAGTCGGAGTCGATCTCGACGTCGAGGGCGAGGGTGATCGGACGCAAGGCGAAGCTGACGATGTCGAGGTCTTCGTGGACGCCCTCCGAGATCGACCGGTCGAGGCGAAGCGACAGGACGTTCCTTGGGATCGCACCGTCATCGTCGAAGAGGCCGGGATTCGAGAACTCGAAGCGCGAGGCGAAGAAGTGCGTCCCGGCCGAGGACAGCAGGACCGGGACCTCGCCGTTGATCGAGATCCGGTAGCCCGACACGAACCGGCTATCGGCGGCGTAGAAGCCGTCGTCACCACGGCCATCGATCGTGCCGTCTGGTCGGCAGACGACGAAGCGGTCGTTGCGGTTGATGGTGATGCCGGCCGGCCCACCCGTGCTACGCCCCACGATTGCCGATGATAGAGGCCCGGCTCGCGACGAGGAATGCGACCGACGGCCCTACGCCGCGGCGACCCGAGGCGATAGGGTGGAGCCATGACCAGCAGCGTGCCGGGCGTCGACTGGGCCGCGACCGCGGCGGACGCGCTGCGCGAGCTCGGCTTCACGCTGCTCAACAGCGACCGCCCGGCAGCGCCGGGCGGGTCGCAGCTCCTCGTTGCCCTCCGCGACCGGCCCACCCTCCGCCACTTCGATCCCGAGCGGATCAGCTGCTGGGTTGCCGCGTCCGGGCGCGGGCGGGCGGTTCCGATCGATCGACGCACGCCGGGCGGCGAGCGTTCGATCCTGTGGGGTCACGTCCACGTGGTGGATCGCCTCGGGGTGGAGAACCGGTTCCTGACCTTCGGGGGGCCGCTCCGTATCGCCGACATCGATGCCCGCCTTCGCGTCGTCCAGCACATCTCGGCCGGGCCGATCGTCCGGTGGGGCGGCCACTCCCAGGGGTTCGATGCCCTCGCCGGCGAGATCGGGGCATTCTTCGGGCGCCTCATCGTCCCCGTCGACTATGTTGCCGGGGGCGAGGCGCGCCTGGCCGCCGAGCCGCCGGAGCATCTCTATGCCGCGTTCCTCCGTGACAGCGATGCGCGCCGGCGCGAGGCGACGCGACGAGTGGACCCGGATCGCGACGTCCACCTTCGCTCCTGGATCAGTGCCGAGACTGGCCGCATCCGGGGCGCGCACCCCGCCTGGTGGGAGGCCGCCGGGATCCTCCTCGACGACCTCGACCTGGGACCCGAGGGCCTGGCGACGGAACGGGCACAGGCGGACGAGGTGGGCGCGACGCCACCGGGTCGTCTCGGGGCATGAATCACGAGGCCCGCCGTCGCCGGCGGGCCTCGTCGCTACGCTGGGCCGGACTTCAGGGGGCCGGCTTGGCGAGATCGCTGAGCTTCGCGAGGCCGTACCTGTCGGCCGTAGCCTTCGTCACGACGAAGCCGTTCTGGTCCGTCGCTGCGGCGAAGTCGAGGGCTGTGAGGCCCTTGTCCGCGAGACGCTCACGGAGCTTGTCGGAGGTTGCCGCCGGATCGGTCGACGCCTCGCCCGCCTTGTTGTTGACGTACTCGAGGGCCGTCGCCGCGTACTCGGCGAGGATGTCGATCTCGCCCGACTCGAGAGCCGGGAAGACGACCTCGCGGGCGCCCAGCTGGAACTTCCGCTCGACGTCGATGCCCGCGCCCTCGAGGACCTGGGCGAAGACCTCGCCGATGATCTCCTGCTCGTAGAAGTTCGTCGAGCCGACCGTCACCGAGCCCGAGCCGCCGCTGAACGACAGGCCCTCGGCCGCGATCCAGGCAGCAGCGACCTCGGCTGCTGCCTTACCGTCGACGGTAACCTGCTTATTGAGGTCGGTGAGCGCCGCCTGGCTGAGCTTGGCGATGACGCCGTTCAGAGCCTCCTCGATCACCGGGTTCCCGGCCAATACGTCCTCGCGGACGACCGGGATGATGTTGTCGGCGAGCTGGAGCTGCTTGTCGTCCTCGAGCAGGACGAAGCCCTTGGCGGCGATCGCCGGGTCAGACGTGAAGAGGAGGCCCACCTGGGCGTCGCCATTCTCGAGGGCCTCGATCGTGATCGGGCCGCCGGCGTCCGTTGCCTTGAAGTCCTTGAACGTGATGCCGTAGGTGCCCGTCAGTCCCTCCAGGCAGAACGGGCGCTCGGGACACTCGGGCGGGCCGGCCAGGACGAGCTGGCTCGCGATGGTTCCCTTGGATGCCTGGCTGCCCCCACCCAGCGAGCATGCGCTCACTGCGAGCGCGACGACCGCTGCCCCGAGGGCTGCCATGCGGAGCTGCCGCATGGGTCTTTCCCTTTCCTTCCGTCCCGCACGACAGGATGCCGCGACTCGGACGCCGGCCCGACGGTAGCAGAGGATTCATGACAGCGCTGTGACCGGTATTGCCATCCCCGATTCGCGGGGCTCGCTTCAGGAGCCGGACATCGCCGGAGGTGCCATCGGGCCGAAGACGTCCTCGGCCGGCCGTCCACCGCGCCGCTCGAAGGCCCGCTGGAGCCAGGTGAAGGCCCGCTCCGTACCGAGTGCGAGGATGGCCACGAGCAGGGCCCCGGCGACGAGGCGGTCGTAGCGCTGGACGGCGAAGCCATCGACGATGTACCGGCCGAGGCCGCCGCCGGCGACGAGGGCAGCGAGGGTCGCCGTAGCCACCACCTGGACGGCCGAGGTCCTGAGTCCCGCGACGATCGCCGGCAGGGCCGCCGGCAGCTCGACGTCCCGGAGAACCTGCCACTCCGTCATGCCCATCCCGCGCCCGGCCTCGGTCGTCTCGGCATCGACGTTCCGGAGGCCAGCGACGGCGTTGACGAGGATCGGCGGGATCGCCAGGAGCACGAGCGGCGGGATCGCGCTCCCGATCCCGAGCCCGAGGAATGGGACGAAGAGGAGGAGCAGCGCGTACGACGGGACGGCGCGTCCGAGGCCGGCGACGGCGACCGCAACCCGCTCGCCGCGCCCCGTGTGCCCGATCGCGAGGCCCGCCGGCAGCGCCACGGCGGCACCGAACCCGAGCGCCAGCCCGGACATGAGGAGGTGCTCGAGGATCCGGAGGGGCACCCCGTTCGAGCCG
>MGOD01000120.1:6855-6964 GCA_001795245.1 Chloroflexi bacterium RBG_16_70_13 | reverse complement strand
GATCGATCGGCTCGGGGCGAACGGGCGGCACGAACGCCCTGCGCGCCCTCGGGCGCAAGTGGGCGGCCTTCGTCGTCGTCGGCGACCTCGCGAAGGGCGCCCTGCCGGT
>MGOD01000120.1:6755-6845 GCA_001795245.1 Chloroflexi bacterium RBG_16_70_13 | reverse complement strand
CGCCTCGTCACCGGCGGCGACTCCGTGGCCGAGGTCGCCTGTGCGTTCGCGGCGGTGGTCGGCGCGTCGCGCTCGATCTTCCTCGGCTTC
>MGOD01000120.1:6349-6537 GCA_001795245.1 Chloroflexi bacterium RBG_16_70_13 | reverse complement strand
CCTCGTCTGGGCCGCGGTGGGGCCGGCGCTCATCTGGCTGGCCCATGCCGACAACATCGACCGCCTCATCCACGGCACCGAGCGCAAGTTCGATCTCGGGATGCTCGGCGGCCGCCGGGGCGGCGGGGCCGCGTAGCGGGCGCGTCCGGCGCATCGGGCGCCTTCGGCGTCGCCGACCCCGTTCAGCG
>MGOD01000120.1:5925-6308 GCA_001795245.1 Chloroflexi bacterium RBG_16_70_13 | reverse complement strand
CGCGACGAGCTCGACCGGCACGGGCAGGCCGACCGGGAAGCTGATCGTCCCCTTGCCCGTTAGGTAGGGCGCGAGCTCCTCGCCGCACGCCTCGACGACCGCATCGCTGGCCGGGAAGAGGCTGTAGTGGCGCTTGTAGGCGTCGTACGAGACGAGGAATGTATCCCGGCTCCGGAAGCCGGGCATCTTGTAGGTGATGACCTCGTCGGCCTCGGGCGCCGCCGCCCGGATCGTCTCGCGGAGCCGCTGCATCCACGCGCGTCGATCGTCGGGCAGGGCTGCCAGGTAGTCGTCGACCGGTGTTCCGCTCATCTCGTCCTCCGGGCGCCGGAGCCTTGGCCTCGATGATCCCAGATGCGGCCCGTCCTCGCGGCAGGGATGTC
>MGOD01000120.1:0-5913 GCA_001795245.1 Chloroflexi bacterium RBG_16_70_13 | reverse complement strand
GACCGCTCCCCCGCGGTGGTCCGTCAGGCGACCTCTCGAAGCCGACCCGATTCGACCTCGTAGACGAGGCCATGGACCGGGACTTCCTTGATCCACGGGTGCTCCCGGATTCGGTCGACCTGCTTGCGCAGGTTGGCCTCGAGCTCGGGAAAGGCGTGGAAGGCGAGATCGATGTCGGCGCCGGTCTTCGCCACGAGGTCGCGGTGGACCTCGTGGTCCTGGAAGGTGAGCATGCCGCAGCCGGTGTGCTCGATGACGATGACCTCCTCGGTCCCGAGGAGCTGCTGGCTGATGACGAGGGATCGGATCGCGTCGTCGGTGGCGAGGCCGCCGGCGTTGCGGATGATGTGAGCGTCGCCGGTCCGAAGGCCGAGGACGTCCTCGACCGTCAGGCGGGCGTCCATGCAGGCGAGCACCGCGAGCTTGCGGCCGGGTGGCAGCGGCAGCACGGAGTGGTCGAACTGGGCCGCGTAGCGCTCGTTTTCCGCCAGGGCGCGCGCGTACTCGGGGCTCTGGGTCTGGGTGGTCACGGGTTCCTCCGTCGAAGCTGGTTCGTGGACTCGACGGCGGCGTCGCGGAGCTCGGACCGGGGCGACGGCTCTACGCGGTGCGGATGCCTCGCCGCTCGGAGGCGCACGCGCGGAGCAGGTCAGAGACCCGCCCGGGACACGCGCAGCGGCCCACGATCGCGTCGTTCACGCCGGCATCATCGGGCAGCAGCGGGAATCCTGCAGACCGCATGGGCGGTCACGGCGCGGCGAACGCCGCTTCCGCTCGCCGACGTCGTGTCGAGGTCGGCCACGGGGGTCGTGACGAACGGCACTTGTGGGGGCGAGATCGCCACGGGATCGTTGGCGATCGCGGGGCAGGATGCTGGTCCGACCCCCGATGCGAGCTCCCCCGGACCATCTCGACCGGTGTGGCCGTCCGCCCTCGCTACTGCGTCCGCGGGAGGCGATTGCATGCGCAGGTTCGGAGCGATCGGAGCGGCGTTTGCCCTGGCTGTGTCGGTGATGGTCGTCAACCCGTCGAGGGCGACTGCCAACATCGCAAGCGGCTGGGAGCTCAACGCGACGACCGGCCACTGGTACGCCCTCGTCGACGGGATGGGGTGGCTCGATGCCGAAGCGTACGCCGTCCGGCACGACGGGCACCTCGTCACGGTCAATGACCAGGCCGAGCAGGACTGGCTCTCGGCCACGTTCGCGGATCCGAACCTTGGCATCGGCTTCACCGACACGGCTACCGAAGGAAACTGGGTCTGGCTCAGCGGCGAGACACCCGGCTTCGAGTTCTGGGCCGACGGCGAGCCGAACGACTACGTTGGGCCCGAGAACGACTACCAGGGCGAGGACTTCGCGGTCCTGAACTGGGAGCTCGACGGGCGTTGGAACGATCTCTGGTACGTTTCGAGGTGGCTCATCGAGGTCCCGGCGCCGTTCGCGGCCAACGACGACCTCCTCGACATGACCTGGATCTCGGAGAACTGGTTCGCCGAGTCCCCGGCCATGAACATCGCAAGCCTTGAGGCTGGCGAGGACGTGGCATGCGACCCAAGCGGGATCGAGGCGAGTGTCTGGTACGCCTTCTGGAATCCGGCGCTCGGCGGACTTCGGGTCCAGATCGACGGCGATCAGGATGCGGTGGCTGCGGCGGTCTACGGGCCGTTCGAGTCCCCGCCCGCGAGTGTCGACGAGATCGCCGACATGGTCCCGATGTGTGTGTACGGGGTTGGACAGGAAGCCGCCCTCAACGAGGGCATCGAGCGCGGCTTCTGGCTCGTTCAACTGGTCTCGGTTGCGGAGCCCGCTACGCCGCCGTCGATCCAGATCGAGCGGGGCTGGGCTTACTACTGGGTCCCGGAGGGGTCGATCTCGACCCAATCTGCGGTCGTGGACCGCTCGGGCACAATCACCTTCACGGGCACCGCCGAGTGCCGGTTCATGTGGTGGTCGCCCGACGGTGGCGGCGCCTATCCACAGGCGCAGTGGAACGACACCGGCGACGGCTATGGCTACTTCTCGTACGAGCTGCAGGGCTTCGCCGACCAGGCCCTCGGGCGCAAGACGCTCCTCCAGGGTGGGGGCGGCGGCTTCATCGACTGCACGAACGTCGACGAGAACGGCTACGGGACCTGGCACCTCTGGTCCCGGGCCTGGAATGGCAAGTTCGGCCCGAACGCCACGAGCTTCGGCTTCGACATCGGCGGCAACACCTGCGACGAGCAGGATTGCTGGTTCTACGGCTTCGCTAGCTACGGCAACTACTTGAAGGTGTCGAAGGCTCGCTGAGCCGTCGCTCGGCGGGGAATCGAACGACCCGGGCCGGCTGACTGCCCGGGTCGCTCATTGAGCTCTGGTTCCCGCGGGTCCCCGCTGGACCCGCGTGCCGAGAGGAGTGTTAGCCCCGCATCGTCCGGAAACAATCGGAGCAGTAAACGGGCTTGCCGCTGGTCGGGCGGAACGGGACACGAGCCTCGTTACCGCAGTTGGAGCAGGTCGCCGTGAACATCTCCCGGGTGCCGCGATCGCGGTTGCCGTAGCCGCCGCCACCGCCGCCGTACCCGCCTGCGCTGTAGCTCCCGCCGGCGGAGTAGCCCCCACCCGACGACGAGCCGTAGTCGCTGCCCGAGCCGTAGCCCGCGCCGCTCGACCCGCGAGCGGCCTTGCGGCTGGCTCGACAGGACGGGCAACGGCGCGGCTCGGTGAAGCCGCGCTGCGCGTAGAAGTCCTGCTCGGATGCGGTGAAGACGAACTCCTGTCCGCAGTCCGCGCAGGTCAGATTCTTGTCGCTGTACAAAAGAACTCCTCTCGGTAGCCGACGTCGATCCCGCGCTCGGGTTCTCGCGTCAGCCGTGAGAGGAGTCCGGTTCGTGGTCGTCTACGCGTATGCAGTCGCGGCCGGTGCCGCGACGTCTGGGCGAGGCGGAGCATACGCGGTAACTCTGAGCCTGCCTAGTCCTGAATTCTACGCGGAATCGGCGGTCGCCCAGCCTCGCACACGATCGACCGCGCGGGCCCAGGTCCGGCGCGCCTGCGTCCGTGCATCGGAGCCCATCGCGGGCTCGAACCGCCGGTCGAGGGCCCAGTTCCCCTCGAGCTCCGAGGTATCGCGCCAGAACCCCACGGCGAGCCCGGCGAGGTAGGCGGCCCCGAGGGCCGTCGTCTCGGCGACGACCGGCCGCTCGACCGGGAGGTCGAGAAGGTCGGCCTGGAGCTGGAGGAGCCCGTCGTTGGCCGACGCGCCGCCGTCGGCGCGCAGCGCCGCCAGCGGTCGGCCGGTGTCGGCGGCCATCGCCTCGACGACATCGGTGACCTGGTGGGCGATGCCGTCGAGCGTGGCCCGGGCGATCTCGGCCAGGCCGGTGCCCCGGGTGATGCCGAGGATCGCGCCGCGGGCGTCGGGGTCCCAGTACGGCGCGCCGAGACCGGTGAACGCCGGCACGACGACGATGCCGCCGCTGTCGGGGACGCTCGCGGCCAGCCGTTCGATGTCCGCGGACGCATCGATCGCCCGGAGGCCGTCGCGCAGCCACTGGACGGCGGCCCCGGCGACGAACACCGAGCCCTCGAGGGCGTAGGCCACGAGGCCGCCCGCGCCCAGCTGCCAGAGGACCGTCGTCAGGAGGCGATTCTGCGACGCGACCGGCCGATCGCCCACGTTCAGGAGCAGGAACGCCCCGGTCCCGTAGGTGACCTTGGCCTCGCCCGGCCGGAAGCAGGCCTGCCCGAAGGTCGCCGCCTGCTGGTCGCCGGCGAGGGCCGCGATCGGGATCGGGAGCCCGAAGATCGAGGCGTCGGTCTCGCCGAGGACTCCGGACGTCGGCACGATGAGTGGGAGCACCGCTCGCGGAACCCCGACGTGCCGCAGCAGCTCGTCGTCCCAGGCCAGCCGTGCGATGTCGAAGAGGAGCGTCCGGCTGGCGTTCGAGACGTCGGTCGCGTGGACGCGGCCGCCCGTCAGCCGCCAGGCCAGGAACGTGTCCACGGTCCCGAAGGCGAGCTCGCCGCGCTCCGCCCTGGCCCGGGCACCGGCGACGCCGTCGAGGATGTGGGCGATCTTGGGCCCGGAGAAGTAGGCGTCGAGGGGCAGGCCCGTCCGCTCGCGGAAGAGCGGCTCGAGGCCGGCGGTCCGCAACCGCTCGCAGGCCGGGGCGGTGATCCGGCTCTGCCAGACGATGGCGTCGGCGACGGGCGCGCCGGTCGCTCGGTCCCAGACGATGGTCGTCTCGCGCTGGTTGGTGATCCCGATCGCGGCGATGCGACCCGGCCCGCCGACACGCTCGACGACCTCGCGGGCCACCGCGAGCTGGGTGTCCCAGATCAACTCCGGGTCATGGGTCACGTGGCCGGGCGCGGGGAACCGCTGCTCAAAGGGTTGCTGGGCGCTGGCCACCGGCCGGCCATCGTGCCCGAATGCGATCGCGCGGGACGAGGTCGTGCCCTGGTCGAGCGCGAGGACGAGGTCCGGGGCGCCGCCTCCGCCCGCGCGGCCGGCCACTCGTCGGCTCAGGTGTCGCGGACGAGCGCGGCCGGGCTCGCCCCTGATGACCCCGCGCCTGCCTCCGCTGGCCCCGCCCCGACGACGGCCGCGCCCTCGGGCACCGCGTACTCGACGGCCGCGCCGGTCACGTATCGCGCGATCTCGGCTGCCTGCGCCGGCGCGTCCCAGCCCAGCTCCGCACCCAGGATCGCGGCGACCCGCGGCGCGACGGCGCCGCCGTGGTCGGAGCGCTCCTGAGCGAGCCGCGTCCGCCGGGCGAGGACGTCGTCGAGCGAGCCGGCGAGCTCGTCGCGGGCCGCCCAGGCGACCTCGGCCTCGAGGTGGTCGATGTCGGGCGCCAGCGGGCGCAGCAGGTCGAGCTCCCGGCCGAGGGCGACGACCTCGAGCGCGCGCGATCCGTGGCGCTCCACGAGCCGCCGCGAGACCCGGTCGGACAGGCCCTCATGGCGGGCGATCGATGTCGCCAGGGCCCCGAGCGCCTCGCGCGTCGCTGCGCCGGCGAGCGGCAGCTCCGCCGTCGCGGATGGCCGACGCCGCGCCTCGTCCGGGCCCAGCGCGGCGTCGATCGTGTCGCGGGCCATGATCCGGTAGGTCGTGTACTTGCCGCCGCCGATTCGGACGACGCCGGCGTCATCGGTCGTCACCCGGTGCTCGCGCGACGCCTTCACCGTCGAGCCACCGACGTCGCCGACGAGCGGCCGAAGCCCGGCGTACGTGGCCAGGATGTCGGCTCGCGAGAGATCGATGTCGAGGCGATGGTTGACGACCTCGAGGAGCTCGTCAATGTCCTCGTCGAGAGCGGTCGGACGCTCCGGCGGGCGGGTGTCGGCGTGGTCGGTCGTGCCGATGATCCAGCGGTCGGGCCAGGGGATGACAAAGACGACCCGGCCCGGGATTCGGAGGGTCATCCCCCCGGCGGCCTGGAGCCGCTCGCGACGGATCACGAGATGGGCCCCCCGGCTCGGGACGATCCTGGCGGCGCCGGCCGCTGCATCGGCGGCATCTGCGGCATTGCCGCCGACGTGGGCCGCCCAGGCGCCGGTTGCGTCCACGACGCGTGCAGCCCGGATGTCGAGCTCGTCGCCGGAGGCGAGGTCGAGGACCCGGACGCCGGTCGCCCGCCCACCTTCGGTCAGCGTCGCCTGGCCCTGGACCCGCGTCGCAACGACGGCGCCCGGCCCAGTCTCGATCGCCGTCCGGAGGACGGCCAGGGTGTAGCGGGCGTCGTCCTCGACCCCGTCGTGATAGAGGATCCCGGCCTGGAGGCCCTCGGGTCGGAGCTGCGGCGCGAACTCGCGGGCCGCGTCGGCCCGCATGTGGCGGGCGAACCCGGCGCCGTGGCGCGACCCCAGCAGGTCGTACAGGAAGATCCCCGCCCCGTAGAAGCCCTGGTGGACGAGCGGCAGGCCG
>MGOD01000119.1:22022-22293 GCA_001795245.1 Chloroflexi bacterium RBG_16_70_13 | reverse complement strand
AGCGAGCCCGCCGAGGCGAACGTCGCCTCGCCGGGGATCCGGGCCCCCAGAGCCCAGGTCAGGATGAGGAGCAGCCCGACGATGAGGGCTGCCGGACCGATCACGGCTGGCTCTGGCGCCGCTGCATGGCCAACACGATGAGGATCACGCCGAGCCCGAGGACGAACGCTGGCCACCAGAACCGACCGTCACCAAAGGCA
This sequence comes from Chloroflexi bacterium RBG_16_70_13, assembly GCA_001795245.1. Classification (GTDB taxonomy): domain Bacteria; phylum Chloroflexota; class Limnocylindria; order Limnocylindrales; family CSP1-4; genus UBA5189. Next base: position 22,093 of record MGOD01000119.1, on the reverse strand, counting down.
GGGACGATGGTTTCGAGCAGGGCCAGGCTGCCGCCGAGGACGAGGACGATCCCGAGGAACGTCAGTCCGAG
>MGOD01000119.1:16896-21972 GCA_001795245.1 Chloroflexi bacterium RBG_16_70_13 | reverse complement strand
ACGCCTCCGCAACCCCATTCGCGCGTTTCTCCTGTCGCCGGTCCATCCCGCCACCTGGGCCGCCGGCGCGGCGATCGTGGCGGGGCTCTTCATCGAGGTCATGGCCTTCGGGATCGTGGCCGGCCTCTTCTCGGCCGGTGCGTCGACCGTGTTCTTCGTGATCGGCATCGTCTTCATCGGTCTCGCCATCGAGGCCGCCCGGATCGTCGTCCGGATCGAGCGAGGGCGGGCCACCTGGGCGGATCCGCGGCCGCTCAGTGCCCATCCCTATCCCCCGCTCCGGGGCGGCTGGCGAGCGATCCTGCGGGCCGAGTTCGCCAGCGAGAGCCGCTGGCGCGACGTCCTGTATGTCGGGGTCAACCTGCCCCTCGCGGTCGTCGAGTTCGCCGTCATCGGCGGCCTCTGGACCGCGACCCTGGGGCTCCTGACGATGCCCGCCTGGTTCGGCTCCAGCGAGGCCGACTTCGTCACCCGGCTCGGCTGGTTCGGCGAGCAGCCGAGCGTCGCGGCCGTCGCCGGGTTCGCCCTCGGGGCAGCCCTCCTGCCCGTCGCGGCCTCGCTCTCCCAGCTCGTGATGGCGCTCCATCGAGCCGTCGTCGCCGGCCTCGTCTGCACCTCGGAGAGTCACGAGCTGCGACGCCAGGTCGAGACGCTCAAGGAAAGCCGCACGGCAGTCCTGGAGACCGAGGCGACCGAGCTCACCCGGATCGAGCGCGACCTCCACGACGGCGCCCAGCAGCGGCTCGTCATGCTGACGATCGACCTCGGACTGGCCTCCGAGCGGATCGACGAGGACCCGGCCGCCGCGAAGCAGCTGATCCTCGAGGGCCAGCAGCAGGCCCGCCAGGCGCTGGCGGAGATCCGCGACCTCGTCCGGGGCATCGCACCGCCGATCCTCGTGGATCGGGGCCTGGTGGCAGCCATTCAGTCGGTCGTCGGTCGTGGACCCGTCTCCACGACGCTGACGAGCGGTCTCGCGGCCGGTGAGCGCCTGGCGCCCGCCACTGAGCGCGCGGCGTACTTCGTCGTCACCGAGGCCCTTGCCAATGTGGCGAAGCACAGCGACGCGTCACGCTGCGAGATCCGCTGCCGGCGCGACGACGATCGCCTCGTCGTCGAGGTCTGGGACGACGGCGCCGGTGGGGCTCGGCTCGAGCCGGGCGGCGGTCTGGCCGGCCTCGAGAGCCGGATTGCGGGCGTCGACGGGCGATTCTCGGTCTCGAGCCCGCCGGGCGGCCCGACGCTGGTGCGGGCCGAGATCCCGCTCGGGCCGGCGCCGGCTTCCACGGCGGCCGCGACGAGCTCGGCCTAGGAGGCGAGGAAGGCCAGGACCGCGAGCACCCGGCGATGATCGTCGGGCGAGTCCGGGAGCTCGAGCTTCCCGAAGATGTTGCTGATGTGCTTCTCGGTGGCGCCTTCGCTGATGCCCAGGAGCCTGGCGATCCCGACGTTCGTGCGCCCCTCGGCCATGGCCGCGAGGACCTCCCGCTCCCGCGGCGTGAGGACCGCGATCGGGTTGTCGGCCCCTTCCCGGACCATGAGCCGGGCGACGACCTCGGGGTCGAGCGCCGTCCCGCCGCGGGCGACGCGCCGGAGGGCGTCCATGAACTCCCGGACATCGCCCACTCGGTCCTTCAGCAGATAGCCGACCCCGCCACCACGGTCGGCGAGGAGCTCGGTCGCGTACTGCCGCTCGACGTATTGGCTCAGCACGAGGATCGGGCTGCCGGGCACGCGCCGGCGAGCCTCGATCGCGGCCCGGAGGCCCTCGTCCCGCTGGCTCGGCGGCATCCGGACGTCGACCACGGACACGTCCGGCCGGTGTTCCTCGACGGCCGCGACGAACGCCTCGCCGTCGCCGACCTTGGCCACGACGGTCCCGCCCGACTCCTCGATGAGCCGGGCGATGCCCTCCCGGATGAGGGCCGAATCCTCGGCGATCACGACGCGCAGCGGCTCGGCGTCCATGGCCAGATCATGCACGCCGCGAGGCCGCGGCGCAGGCGTCTCCGTGCCCGATCGCGGGCGTCGTCGTCACCGGCGGACCCCCGACGATCGGCGGCTCCTCCCCGCCCGAAAGTGAGGGTCGGCGGATGCGGGCGTCGCCGGTAGCGTGGGGCGAGCCATGATCGTGGGAACTCCACGCCGCTCCCGCGGCCGCTCCATCGGCCGCTCCATCGGCCGCTCCATCGGGTTGCTGCTCGCGCTCAGCCTGGGGCTCGCTGCCTTCCCGCTCGCGACGCCGGTGGCCGCGGACGACGCAACTGTCGTTCGCTACGCCGGTAACGATCGCTATGCGACGGCCGCCGCGATCTCGGCCGCGTCGTTCAACCCGGGCGTCTCGGCGGTCTACGTCGCGACCGGCGTCAACTTCCCCGACGCCCTCGCCGGAGCGGCGGCGGCGGCCGCCGAGAACGCCCCCACGCTCCTCGTGACGCGGACCAGCATCCCGGACGCGACGAGGGCAGAGCTCGGCCGCCTCAGGCCCGGGCGGATCGTCGTCCTCGGCGGCACGAGCGTCATCTCGACCGCCGTCGGGTCCGCGCTGCAGGCCTACACCTCCGGCCGGGTCGTCCGGATCGCCGGCGCCGACCGCTATGCGACATCGGCAGCGATCTCGCGGGCCACGTTCGCCCCCGGCGTCGCGAGGGCCTACGTGGCCACCGGCGCGAACTTCCCGGACGCGCTCGGTGGTGCGGCCGCGGCGGGGCGAAACGGGGCGCCGGTGCTGCTCGTGGCCCGCGATCGCGTGCCCGAGGAGGTCGCGGCCGAGCTGCGGCGCCTGGCGCCGGCGGACATCATCGTCCTTGGCAGCACGAACGCGGTGTCCGGCTCGGTCCAGGACGCCCTGCAGGCCTTCACGAGCGGATCGGTGATCCGCCTCGCAGGCACGGACCGCTACGACACGTCGCTGGCGATCTCGAGGGCGACGTACGAGTCGGCAACGAGCGTCTACCTTGCGACCGGCGCCAACTTTCCCGACGCGCTCGCGGGCGCCCCGCTCCGGGGCCCGCTCCTGCTGACCCCGGGTGAGTACCTCCTGCCGGCCATCCGGGCCGAGATCGTCCGGCTCGGCGCTACCCAGATCATCGTCCTGGGCTCGACCGCGGCGATCCGTGACTCGACCGCGTACGAGGCGGCCGGGCTGCCGTACGTTCCGCCGGACCGTCGCTGGATCGGCAACCTCTACGACGGTCGAGCCGCGCGCTACCAGCAGCCGGACCTGACGGCCTGCACGGCCACGGCCGTGATGACGATGCTGAACATGGTCGCGTATGGCGGGCAGACCGAGCCCGGCGGCTTTGCCTGGCAGCCGACCCGCGCGTACGACGTGCAGTCGGCGATCCTCGCCTGGGAGCGCGAGCACATGACCCAGCCCCGGGCCGGCACGGAGGGCTCGGACCCGCACGGCTGGCGCAACGCCCTCAATCACTTCGGCTGGGGGTCGATGGACCGGGACGTGTATCGAGACCTCGCGTTCAACGACCAGGACACGGCGCTCCGAGAGGCGATCATGCGTGTCGCGTTCTATGGCAAGCCGACGGGTCTGCTAATGCTCAACGGCGCGCATGCCGTGGTCCTCAACGGCTGGGACGTGGTCGGCAACGACCCGCGGACGGGATCGATGGACTTCACGGTCCGGGGTGTGTACCTGACCGACCCGTGGCAGCCGAATGGCCACCGGAACTACTACGTCACCAGGGCGAGCCTCGCCTCGGGCGCGAAGTGGCTCCGCTTCGGCCCCTATCTCGAGACCGACTCGACCGCGGTGGATCCAATCGACGGGCGGGTCGGTCGCGACGAGTGGTACGGCCGGTACGTCATCGTCGCCGCGGTCCAGTAAGGCCACCGCGGTTCGGCACAGGGTCGCCGACACACGCCACGCGGGACGTCCCGGGTCGTACTTGATCCGCCTGCGCGCGATGCCCGCGGCGACTCAACGCGAGACAGCCACGCACGTCACATCGCCGAGAGCGTCAGTCTGAGCTGCGTGACACGCTCAAGTGTCGCGAGGACGACCATCCAGACGACTCACGCCGCCAGTTCGCTACCCTCGGCGCGGGCCACGGCGCCCGCGCCCGCGTGGGACTGTGGCAGGCTCATCCCGTGACCGCGATTCATGCCGAACAGCTCGAGCTTCGGCCCCTCCCCGCGGCCGCCGCGGCGGCCCTGATCACCGATCGCAACGGTGCCGCGGCGATCATCGGCGCCGCCCTGCCGCAGGATTGGCCCCTCGACGATCTCGGCGACATCCTGCCGATCCTGGCCTCCGCCGACGCGGAACCGGCCGGCTTCGGCGCCTGGGTCATCGTCGAGCGCGACACGAACACGGTCGTCGGCGACGCGGGATTCCTCGGACCGCCGGGCGAGGACGGTATCGTCGAGGTCGGCTACAGCGTGCTCCCGGATCATCGGCGCCGCGGCTACGCCACCGCGGCCGTCAGGGCGCTCCTCGACTGGGCCCTGGCGCAGCCAGGCGTCGGCATGGTCGTCGCCCGCTGCGACCCCGACAATGTCGGATCGATTCGCGTCCTCGAGGCCGTCGGGTTCCGGCGCACCGGCGAGGTCGACGGGCAGCTCGCCTGGGCACGTGGCCGGTCGCCGGCGCGCTGAGGGCGACCGGCGTCCTCGCGCGCAGGTCTCGCGCGCAGGCCTCGCGCGCGGGCCCTCGCGTGGCTGACAGCCTCGCCGGGCGCCTACGGTGCGATCAACGCCGGCTCGCCCTGCTCCCGCCAGACGGACTGGGCCAGCCCGCAGTATCGGGAATCGCCCCGGGCGACGAGGCGGAGCGCGGTGCCGGCCGGCTCGAGCGAGACGTCGAACTGCGTGTCCGGGAGCTGGAACGATCCCTCGGGGCGGCCGTCCACGATCGGCTCGACGGCGACCTCGAGGCTCCACGTGCCGACCGGGTAGTCGCAGCGCTCGTGGCCCCGCGCGATCGTGGCGATGACCTCGATCGGCACGTCCTCGTCCAGCCGCGGGTGGCCGTCCGCATCGGACGCGAGCTGCGAGCCCACGAGCGCCCCGAGATCGGGGTCGCCCCAGCAGCGATCGCTGAGCCCGGCGTCGTCGGGC
>MGOD01000119.1:6247-16864 GCA_001795245.1 Chloroflexi bacterium RBG_16_70_13 | reverse complement strand
CGCGGCGGGCCGGCGAGGACCACGTCCGACGCGGCCCGGATGCGCAGCTCGAGCCCGATCTGCTCGAGGATGCGGACGGGAACTAGGCGGACACGCTCCTCGATGCCGAAGTCGGCGATCGCCAGCGTCGCCGCGAGCGAGGAGTGGTCGACGCCGACCGAGACATCGATCCCCGCTGCCAGGTTCCGCGCGGCCGCCGCCCGAGCCTCCGGTGATTCGGCCGTGGCGACGGACCAGCCCACGTATCCGAGCCCGCCGAAGGCCGCCATGACGAGGACGGCGGCGAGGACGCGGCGGCTGTCCGGCCGGACCGGAGTCCCGGTCATTCGCCGCCGCGGACCTCGTAGACGGCCAGCCGGAGCGAGGCGATGACCGACGCCGTCACCAGGGCGATCGCGGCGTAGGCGACCGCGCTGGAGCCGACGATCGACTCGATCGACGAGGGCTCCAGCGTCTCGGCGATCCCGCGGACGTACTCGCGGACGCTGAAGACCTGGCTGCCGGGCAGGAGCCCGGCGAGGATGCCCTCCCAGATCAGCGCGTAGCCGAGGCCGACGAGCAGGCCCCGGCTGGTGACGATGCTGAGGGCGACGAAGATCGCAGCGTAGAGGTACGAGCCGACGAGGACGCCGAGGCCGATCGCGAACGTCGCCGTAATCGGGTCCGATCCGGGCCGGGTGTTCAGCAATCCGGCGATCAGCATCCCGGCGACGATCGTCGAGGGCACCAGCAGGGCCGCCGTCAGCGTGCCGGCGACGGTGATCTTGGCCAGGACGATCGTGGAGCGGCGGATCGGCTTCGTGAGGACGTGGACGGCGGTCCCGTCCTCGAGCTCGGAGCCGAGCGCGGCCGTTCCGAAGACGAGCGCGACGAGCGGCAGGACGACCCGGATGACGATCGCGTCGAGGAACGCCCCGACGTCGACCGGCCCCGGACGGGCGTTGGCCCGGACGAGCAGCCCGACGAGGATCGGGATCGCCGCGAGGAGGAGCATGAGGAGCGTCCGCCGCCGCCCGAGGAGAGCTCGCAGGGTGATTTGGGCGATCTCGCCGAAGATCGTCATCGGCGGCTCACGAGATAGGCGAAGACGCTCTCGAGGGAATCGTCCGTCGGGGCGACCTCGAAGAGCGAGACCGACGCGCCCCGGGCGACCCGGGCGACGGCCCGCGTGAAGCCCCCGAACTCGGCGACCCGGACGGTCAGCCGGCCGTCGCGGAGCTCCGTGCCGAAGACGGCGGCCTCGGTCATGAAGGCCGCCGCGAGGCGACGGTCGTCGGACGAGCGGACGACGAACGTGTGAGGCCGGTCGGTCATGAGCCGGCGGATCTCGCGGAAGTCGCCCGAGGCGGCGAGCCGGCCGGCGTGGATGACGAGGACCCCGTCGGCCAGCCGCTCGACCTCTTCGAGGATATGCGACGAGAAGAGGATCGCCCGGCCCGCCTCGGCCATCGTTCGGAGGAGCCCGATCATGTGGAGCCGCTGGCGGGGATCCATGCCGTTGAAGGGCTCGTCGAGGAGCAGGATCGGCGGCTCGTGAACGAGGGCGCCGGCGATCTTGACCCGCTGGCGCATGCCCTTGGAGTAGGTCCCGACCGGCCGGTCGGCGGCGCCCTCGAGGTCGACGGTCGTGATCGCCCGGGCCGCCGCGGCCCGTGGATCCGGCAGGCGCTGGAGGCGGGCGGCCATCTCGACGAAGGCCCGGCCGGTGAGGAAGGCGTGGACGGCCTCCCGCTCCGGGACGAGCCCGACGGATCGATACACGGCCGGGTTGCGCCAGGCCACCTGGCCGCCGACCGAAACCCTCCCGGCCGACGGGCGGAGCAGCCCGGCGAGCATGTGGAGGATCGTGGTCTTGCCGGCGCCGTTCGGGCCGAGGAGCCCGGTGATGCCGGGACCGAGGCTGAAGCTCACGTCGTTGACCGCCACGACGTTGCCGTACCAGCGAGAGACGCGCTCGAGGACGAGCGCGGCGTCCGGCCCGCTCACGTCGCGATCCGGGCGAACCGGCGAACGGCGATCGCGATCGAGCCGACGATCCCGACGCCCGCCGCCGCGACGAAGGCGATGCCGGGCAGGTCGACGAAGAAGAAGTCCGAATCGAGGCGGGTATCGAAGAGGAACGCGTTCGTGCCGTCGAGGATCGAGGTCGGGCTGATGAGGGTCAGCCAGGTCCCGATCGTCGACGAGCCCAGGCCCACGACGATTCCGGCGACGACGTTCGGGATCGTGAAGAGGGCAATGATCCCGGCCACGGCGTAGGCCCGCCGCGGCGTGAAGGCGGAGACGACCATCGACACGCCGCCGAAGAGCCCGGCCGCGAGGGCCGACTGGGCGAGCACCGGCGCGACGGACTCGAGGTCGTCGCCGATGGCCTTCGGGATGTCGGTCGTCAGGAGGACCCGGCCGAGGAACAGGATGATCTGCGGGACGAGCTCGAGGATGAGCAGCGCCGCGATGAAGCCGGCGATCCGGGCGAGGGCGTAGTCGGAGCGGCGGAGGGCCCGGGCGAAGTACAGGGCGAGCACCCCGAAGCGCTGGTCGCGGCCGAAGAGCTCGGGCGCCTGGGCGGCGCAGAAGAGGACCACGATCGTCGAGATCGTGCCGGCGTACGTGTCGTAGCGGATGGGGACCTGGTCGCTGAACTCCGTGCCGCCGCCGAACTGGGCGAAGAGCGTCAGGGCTGCCACGATCGCGACCGCCGGGAGAAGGGCCAGGATCCCGAGGATGATCGGGGCGATCTTCGCCCGGCCGCCACGACCCAGCCCGAAGGACGAGCGGAGACTGTGGAAGAAGAGGGAGCGGATGGCGTGACCGCGACCGAGGCGGGTGCCCTCGTAGCGGCGATAGCCGATGTCGTAGATGGAGCCTGTCGGTCCGTTGGCGCCGGCAACCGGCGTCACGGCGGTCAGGGGATCGGTCATGGCGGACCACCGGCCGCGGCGGAGCCGCTTGTCAGACCGGGCGTGGCGGGCGCGTCGATCGGAGCATCGCGAAAGAGGTCCTCGAGCCGGTGACGGCGGCGCTCGATCCGCACGAGCGGCAGTCCCAGGTCGGCGACGGCATCGCGTACGAGGTCGTAGGGCCGCCCATCGGCGACGTCGACGAGGACGGCTCGCCCGTCCACAAGGACCGCGAGCCCGTCGGCCGCGAGGCGCTCCGCGAGGGCCGCGCCTCCCTCGTCGACCTCGACCGCCAGCGTCCCGGTCTGCTCGATGAACTCGCCGAGCGGCGCCGAGCGGAGGAGCCTGCCGCCCTCGATCGCGACGAGGTGGCTGCCGACCCGCTCGATCTCGCCGAGGAGGTGGGTCGCGACGATGATGGCGATCCCGAATTCGACCCCGATCCGATGGATCAGCTCGAGCATCTCGTCCCGACCGGTCGGGTCGAGGCCGTTCGTCGGCTCGTCGAGGAGGAGGAGCCGCGGATCGTGGACGAGGGCCTGGGCGAGCTTGACCCGCTGCTTCATGCCCGTCGAGTAGCCACCGATCGCCCGGTAGCGCTCCTCGTACAGGCCGACGTGACGGAGGACCTCGGCCGTACGTTCCCGGGCCGCCGTGCGGGGCAGGCCCGAGATGAGGGCCATGTGCGAGACGAAGTCGGTCGCCGTGGCGTCGGGCGGCAGGCAGTCGTGCTCGGGCATGTAGCCGACGCGCTGGCGGATGTCCGTTCCCCGGGTCCGGACATCGAGGTCGAGGACGGTGGCCTCGCCCGACGTCGCCCCGATGAGCCCGAGGAGGATCTTGAGCAGGGTGCTCTTGCCGGCCCCGTTGGACCCGACGAGGCCGACGATCCCGGGCTCGATGTCCAGGCTCAGCCCGTCGAGGGCGGTGATGGAGCTGCCGTAGCGCTTCGTCAGGTTCCGGATCGAGATCAACGGCACAGCGCAAGCGTAGCGCCCGGCGACGATATGGGCGGCGCGGAGCAACAGCGGGAAGCGGGCAAGGTCGGGCGCAGCCGAGGCCACATCCGGCGACAATGGCCACCTGTCCGGAGGAGGCACGGTGTCCCACGCGCGCGACGAGCACCAGCATCACGAGCACCAGCATCACGAGCACAGCGAAAACGATGAACACCGTCACCACGAGCACGAGCACGTCGACTACGGCGACGCGGTCCGATCCTTCCGCGCGGACAAGGACGCCTTCTTCCGGACGAACACCCACAGCCCGCTCCCGGCCGCCGAGCGCGAAGGCTTCGAGGGGCTCCAGTACTTTCCCGTGAACGAGGGTCTCCGCTTCGAGGGACTGACCCTCGCGCCGTATTCGGGCAGCGAGCCGACGAGCTTCGAGATCCCGACCTCGGACGGCCGGCTGCGACCGGCCGAACGAGCCGGATCGCTCCGCTTCAAGGTCGAGGGCACCGCCTGCAGCCTCACCGCGTACACCTTCGAGGGCGGCTCGGTGGAATCGGTCTTCGTGCCGTTCCTGGACGCCACCTCCGGGGTCGAGTCCTACGGCGCCGGCCGCTACCTCGACATCAAGCGCGAGGACGACGGGACCTATGTGATCGACTTCAACCTGGCCTATCACCCCTCCTGCGTCTATGACACGAGGTTCAGCTGCCCGCTCACGCCGGCCGAGAACCGCCTGCCCGTCCGGATCGAGGCCGGCGAGCGCCTGACGCCGCACCTGCCGCCGCGCCCATGACCCGTCGCGGTCTCGTCCTCTTCGGCCTCATGTCGGTCATCTGGGGCATTCCCTATCTCTTCATTCGGGTGGCGGTCGCCGAGATCGCGCCCTCGGTCCTCGTCCTCGGCCGGACGGCGATCGCCGCGGCCATCCTCCTGCCGCTCGCGCTGGTCCGGGTCGACCTCCGCCCGATCCTCGCTCGCTGGCGCTGGGTGGTCGCCTTCACCGTCGTCGAGATCGCCGTGCCGTGGGTCATGCTCGGCGCGGCGGAGCAGCACATCTCGAGCTCGCTCGCCGCCCTCCTGATCGCCGGCGTGCCACTCGTCGGGGCGACGCTCGCGCTCGTCAGCGGCGGGGCCGACCGGTTCGGCCGGAGCGGCGCCGCGGGCCTGCTCGTGGGGTTCCTGGGGGTCGCGGCGATCGTCGGCGGCGATCTCGGGAGCGCCGACATCGTCGCCTTCCTCGAGATCGCGATCGTCGTCGTCGGCTACGCGGTGGGTCCGGCGATCCTCGCCCGCCGGCTGGGCGGGCTGTCGTCACTCGGGATCATGGCCGTGTCGCTGGCCCTGTGTGCCGTCGCGTACGTTCCGATCGCGGCGCTCCAGTGGCCGTCGGCCATGCCCTCGCTCGACGTCCTCGGCGCGGTGGCGATCCTGGCGATCGTCTGCACCGCGGCCGCGTTCCTCGTCTTCGCCGCCCTGATCGACGAGATCGGCCCGGTCCGGGCCACGGTCATCACCTACGTCAACCCGGGGGTGGCGGCCGTCCTCGGCGTGGTCGTCCTCCACGAGGCGTTCACGCTCTCGATGGCGATCGGGTTTGGGCTCGTCATCCTCGGCTCGATCCTCGCCACTCGCCGGCCCGGCGCCACCGTGGCCGAGCAGCCGCGCGCGGCCGAATCGGCCGCCTGATCGGACGCCGAATCGAGGTCAGCGCCCTGGACCGAGCCGGACCGATGTCGGTCGGCCGGGTGCTACTCAAGCCATTCGAGGTCGAAGTCACTCGACAGCTGGGCGTACATCGCGTCATCGAGGATCCCGTCCTCCTTCGCCCGGGCGACGGCATCGAATCACGCGTCGAGCCCGGCCGGGACGGCGAGGAAGAGATAGCGCGAGGTCGTCGTCAGCGGATTCCGGATGGCATGGGCGAGGTTCCTCGGCAGCCGGGCGAGGCCGCCGGCCTCGAGGGTCAGCGTCTCGTCGAGAAGGCGGACCTCGAGCGCGCCCTCGAGGACGTAGGCGATTTCGTCCTCGCGGCGGTGGACGTGGAGCCGGTTCCCCGTCCCGGCCTCGAACGAGGATTCGAAGATGCAGAGCGCGCCGCCCGTCTGGGGTCCCGTCAGCTTGTGGGTGATGGCGAGGAAGTCCAGGGTCGTGCCGCCGCCCGGCGGGACGACGATCGGACGATTGAGGCCTGACGGATCCATCGGCGGATTGTGCGCCGCCGCGCGACGTCCGGACGGTGCGGGTGGGGCCCGTGCCGTCGCCTCAGCCCGGCGGGAGGAGGCGGCGGGGCTTGATCCGGCCGGCGTTCGCGGCGAAGGGGCCGGTGCCCAACGGATGGACCGTGACGACCGGCTGCATCGCGGCCGGGAACTCATGGATGGCCTCGCGGAAGTCGGCATTGAGGGCCTCGAGCCCGTCCCGGAAGAGGTCGACGAGCGACGCGGCCCAGGCCTCATCGGGCGAATCGCCGCGGCCCAGCTCGAGGGCGATCGCGGGCCTCGGCGTGCCGTCCGCGTCCGTGGCGCCGGTCAGGAGGAAGGACTCGAGCCGACGGGCGAGATCGGGGTTGCCGTAGACGATCGTCTCGATGTCCTCGGGGTAGATGTTCGCGCCCATCACGCTGATCGTGGCATCGCGCCGGCCGTAGATGAAGAGGAACGGCAATGGGATCGGGCGCGACCACGGCAGCGGCCCGCGCGGCCCGGCGACCTCCGCCAGCGAGCCCAGCCGGTCGACGTCGATCGCGTGTTGGCGGAGCGTTCGTCGAACCGTCGCGAACGGCAGCAGGCCACCGGCATCGTGGACGTTGTAGCGGATGCGGGGCGTCATGACGTCGAGCCGGCTGACGGTACAGAGGACTTCGCCCAGGTCGTTGACCTCGAGGTGATGGATGAGCGGGTTGTACTGGAAGACCATCGGCAGCCGCGGATCGGCGCCGAAGAGCGCGGCCCGGACCTCCGGACGCGCCCGGGCGAGACGGCGCAGGGCGACGCTGACCGGCGACTCGGCCGCCATCCCGATCTCGAGGTCGGTCGCGCCGTAGCCCGAGTAGACAACGTCGAAGCGCTCGAGGAGCCGGTCGCGGAGCTCCTCGGTCATGCCCTCCCCGCCGACGATCGCACTCAGCCTGTAGTCGGCCCAGGGAAAGCCCTCCCGCTCACCCTCGTCGAGGAGATGCTTGAGGAAGGGCGGGTAGCCGCTGATGAGGTAGCGGACCTGCGGCCCGAGGATCCGGAGCGAGGCGAGGATCTTGCCGATGTCGGGGCCGATCGACTTCACCAGCCCGTGGCGGACCATGCCCTGGGACATCGTGATGCCCGTCGCCCAGGCGCCCATGGAGAAGCCGTTGAGGGTCACGAGATCCCCACCGCCGAACGCGTATCGGGCGAAGAAGGCGATGTTGCGCTGGGCCACGATTCGCTCGGCGCTGCCGCGGATCCAGTTATAGGGGGTGCCGGTCGAGCCACTCGACTCGTCGATCGTCACGCCCTTGAACCGGATCCGGCCGTCGAGGCAGCGCTCCGCCAGGGCGTAGAGGTCGATGTAGGTGCGCTTGTCGGTCTCCGGGATCGCCTCCAGGATCCCCGCCGGCAGCAACCGGTCGTGGTCGATGCCGGCCGCCCGGAGGTGGGCCCGGTAGGCCGGCACGCGCTTGATCGCCCGCCACGCTGCCCGCTCGGCGCGGAGCCGCCCGGTCAGTCTCAGGACCGGCGGCGGCACCGTCTCGAAGAGGGCCTTGAGCCAGCCATAGCGGACGCCGATGAACCGGAACGTGAGGTCGAGCGGGAACAGCCAGGCGTTCCGCCCCAGCCCGAAGATCCAGGCGATGAAGTGCCGGAGGACGGTCTCGGTCGCCGCGCCGCGGGGTCGCTTCGCCATCGCTGCAGCGGCCGCAGCGTCTGGCGGGCCTGGATCGGCGGTGGGATTCACGTGCAACCCTCGCGCTGCCGGTCCCCGATCGGGCGCTCATTGTGCGTCGCCGGACGCGGTGTTGGCAGGGAGACGCGAGGGCGCCCGGCGCGTTACCGGCCCGCGGGGACCGTGACCGCCGCGTTGGGTAGAGTCCGCTGATGGCCGCGTCGCCCCGCGCCTTCGTTCTTCGCCACACCAGCCTGCGCACCGTTCCGGGAGCCGAGGAGATCCGTCTCCACCTCGCCGACGAGGCGCTGCCGCTCTGGCGAGCCGTCCAGGTCGAGACCGGCGATCCGGACACCCCGATCCCCTTCTGGGCGTTCGCCTGGGCGGGCGGACTCGCGATCGCGCGGTACCTGCGGGAGCATCCAGGCACCGTCGCCGGCCGACGGGTGCTGGACTTCGCCTCCGGGTCGGGACTCTGCGCCATCGCTGCCCTGCAGGCCGGGGCGGCGTCGGTGACGGCCGTCGAGGTCGATGTCCGTGCGGCCGCGGCAATCGATCTCAACGCCCGCGCCAACGGGCGCCGGATCGCCGTCATCCGGCGCGACATCCTCGACGAGGACCCGCCTGACGTCGAGATCGTGCTGGCCGGCGACTGCTGGTACGAGTCCGGCCTCGCCGGTCGCGTCCAGCCCTGGTTGCGGCGGGCCCGCGAGCAGGGCATCGATGTCCTCGTCGGCGATCCAGGTCGAGCCCATCTCCCGACCGATGAGCTCATCGAGCTCGCCGTCTACGAGGTCCGCACGACCACGGACCTGGAAGACCTCGCCCTGAAGCATGGTCGCGTGTACGGGCTCAGGGTACCGAGCGATGGGCCCGCTGGAGTGCGGCGATGGACGCCCTGACGGCCTTCGGCGTGGGAGCGCTGACGTTCATGATGCTCATGTACGCGCTCGAATCGCGTGGGCGGGCGTTCATCCTCGCGTTTGCGGCCGGCTGCGCGCTGTCCAGCGTCTACGGGTTCGTCTCCGGGGCGTGGCCGTTCGGGGTCGTCGAGGCCGTCTGGACCCTCATCGCCCTGCGACGCTACCTGACGCGATAGCCTGCCCATGGCCAAGGCATCGGAGCCGTCCCGGCCATCGCCCACGACGGCGAGTCGACGGCACGCTCCAGTCGCGCGGCTTCACCCTCGACGGCGAGATGCTCGGCGCCTGGGAGTTCTGCTGCTCCACGTCCCAGGTGCCGATCACCTGGCAGGCCTCCGAACTGGGAGGGGCTGTGCGGGTCGCGCGGGGACTCAATCTTCGTCGCGGCCGTAGTACCCTCGGTCCCGGAGGTTCCGATGGCCAAGGCAACCACCCCGAAGCCCGGTCGCGTCCGGATCGAGAACGTCAACCACCCGGGTTCGAGCACGGCCGTGGACGCCGGCCTGTACAACGCCATGCGCGAGGCGCTCCTGGCGGTCCTGCCGGACGGCGCACCCGGGATGACGGAGTCCCAGATGCGCCAGGCCGTCCTGCGGAAGCTGCCCGAGGATCTATTCCCCGGCGGCGAGCGCGCGGGCTGGTGGTCGAAGGCCGTCCAGCTGGACCTCGAGGCGAAGGCGATCATCGTCCGGGAGTCGTCCCGGCCGTTGCGCTGGCATCGAGCCCCGGAGAACGCCGAGGCCGCCGGTGCGCCGACGCCGGACTCGCCGGCCCGGACCCGCGCCGAGGCGCTGAACGCGGAGCTTCGCCGCCGCGAGGGGCTCAGCCGGCGCTGAGCGCGGCCGGCCCGGGACGATCGATCGCGCTCCCGGGCCGCCGTCCGGAGGTGGGGTCAGTCCTGCGGCCGCTCCACCACGATGAGCCGATTGCCGTCGGGATCCCGAAACGCGAACATCGGGACGGGATACGGAATGATGTCAGCGTCGACGTCGACGCCCCGGGCCCGCAGGGCGCCGTGATCGGCGACCGCGTCGCTGCTCGCGAGCCGGATCTGCGTGTCGATCCCAGTCGGGATGCCGGGTCCGCTTCTGACGAGGGCGATCGTGGTCGAGGCGCCAAGTGGCGCGACCTCGACCCATCGCTCGCCCTCGCCGTACGCGGCGTCCATGCGAAGCTCGAGGCCGAGCTGGCCCACGTAGAACTCGATCGCCCGGTCGACGTTGCCGACCGGAATGCCGATCGTATGGATGTCGGTGATCTGGATGGTGGGCGTGTGCGTGCCGGACATGTCATTGCCTCCGTTCGTCGATGCTCGGATCACGACGCCTCGCGGCGAGCGCCGCAGGCGGGTGAGGGGACGCGTCATTCGGACTCGAGGAACGCCTTCAGATCGCCGAGTCGGTCGCGCCACGTCGCCTTGAGCCGCTCGGCGACGGCGCCATCCGACAGCCGCTCGTGGGTCACGGCCACGACCGCGCGGTCGGTGCCCTTGGGGGCGACGTTGACGATGACCCGGGACGGCGGCTCCGACCAGTCGAAGCGGGCCGTGAGCTTCGCTCGCGTCGGGCGGGGTTGCATCGGCGCGTCGGGGAGCCAGCGCCGCAGGATCGCGTCGTCGGTGAAGGCGCCGAGGGCTCGATCGGGCGGGGCCGCGACGGTCCGCGTGACGCTGACGCTGAAGCCGTCGGCCATCTGGTGGCGGCCGCGCACGCCACGGGCTCGCTCGTAGTCCACGGTGATGCTCTGGCGCCACCACGGCGGGGCGTCGTGGGTGTCGGCCAGCCAGGCCGCGATCTGGGTGTGCGTATGCGACATGGCACCCCAGGCATCGAGGAGGGCGAACCACTCCTCGTGCGTCCTGCCGGTGGCCTTGACCACAGCCTCGGTCGAGGTCGAATAGGTGGCCGGTGTCGGCCCGGCGTTCGCCGGGGTCTCCGACGCGGCGTCCGGCGACTCCCCGTGAACCTTGGCCAGGACCTGGCG
>MGOD01000119.1:0-6113 GCA_001795245.1 Chloroflexi bacterium RBG_16_70_13 | reverse complement strand
CGGAAGGTCCGGTGACCGATTCCCCGAGAACCGGAGTCCCCTTTGCCCCATCGAGCCGGCTGCGTGGGCGCCGGAGCGGGGTTGCGCGCGGGTGGGCGCGGAGGCCCCGAGGATACCGCCGGCCTCGAAGCGGCGCAAGCCGGTCGCGCGTCGGGTGTTGACTGAGGGTCACACCAGGCGGGGGTGCCCTGATGTCGCGCCGGACGGTGGACCGGGCGGGGTTGCAGGGCTTGACATCCCCGCCCCCAACGTGTTCAATGGCGCCCTCACTCCATAACAGAGTGGTTATGAAGAATGATCGACCAGCTCGACGCGGTCTTCGGAGCCCTCGCCGACCCGACTCGCCGGGCGATCCTCGCCCGCCTCGCCGACGGCGACCGGACGGTCGGCGAGCTGACGGCGCCGTTCGAGGTCTCTCAGCCGGCGATCTCGCGGCATCTCAAGGTCCTCGAGCGAGCCGGCCTCGTGTCGCGCAACCGTCGGGCCACGGCCCGCCTCAGCCATCTCGAGGCTGAGCCGCTCCGGACGGCAACCGAGTGGCTGGCCCGCTACCAGGCGTTCTGGGACGAGAGCCACGAGCGGCTCGACGCCCTGCTCGCCTCCCTCACCCGTCAGCTCGAGCGCTGAAGGTCACCGCCATCCACGGAAAGGAGCGTCCCCCGATGGGAACCACCCGGATCACCGCCCCCGAAGGCATGCCGTTCATCGACATCGAGCGCGAGTTCGCCGCGCCGCGAGCGCTGGTCTATCGGGCGTACGTCGACCCCGAGCTCCTCAAGCAGTGGCTCGGGCCCCGCAAGTACGTCATGGAGGTCGAGGTCTGGGAGCCGCGTGACGGCGGCCGTTGGCGGTTCATCCACCGCGACAGCGAGCACGCCTACGGCTTCCACGGCGTCTTCCACGGCCCGCAGACCGAGGAGCGGATGCTCCAGACCTTCGAGTTCGAGGGCGCGCCGGGCCATGTCTCGCTCGAGGCCCTCGAGTTCATCGAGCGCGACGGCCGGACGCTCGTGAAGAACCACTCCGTGTACCAGTCGATCGAGGCCCGCAACGCCATGATCGAGTCGGGCATGGAGGAGGGCATGAACGACGGCTTCGACCGCCTCGACGAGCTCCTCGAACGGCTCGCTGCGCAGGAGCCTGCCGGCGCCGGCGCCGGCCGCTGACCACCGATCCCAGGACGGCATCGAGGCATCACCGTGCAGTACAAGCTCGAAGTCGTCGTCGTGCCCGTCTCCGACGTCGATCGTGCCAAGGCCTTCTACGTCGACCAGGTCGGCTTCGCCCTCGACGTTGACCACCAGCCCAACGACGAGTTCCGGGTCGTCCAGATGACGCCGAACGGCTCGGGCTGCTCGGTGACCATCGGCACGGGCATGGCGCAGATGGAGGCCGGCTCCCTGACCGGCATCCAGCTGAGCGTCGCCGACATCGAGGCCGCCCACGCGGACCTGGCGTCGCGCGGGGTACCCGTCAGCAGCGTTCAGCACCACGACGGGACCGGCTTCGTCGACGGCCCCGGCGGCGACTACAACTCGTTCCTCTTCTTCGACGATCCGGACGGCAACGGCTGGGCGGTCCAGCAGAGCCCCCTCGTGCGCGAGGCCGAGGCCGCCGCCGCGTCCTGAGCGCCAGTCGCTGCCGGCCGGACGGCCGGTCGACGTGACCACCGCACGCCGGGCGAGCCCGACGGTCGATCGTGCATGCTGGCGGCATGCTGGAACGTCGCCTCATCCTCCGGCCCGACGGGGGCGTCACCGAGGTCCTGCTCGAGGGCGATCCCGAGGGTCGGGTTCTCCTGTTCCACCACGGCACGCCGGGCGCGGGGTTGCCGTCGGCCGAGATGGTCGCCGCGACCACCTCGCGCGGCCTGCGATACGTCGCCCTGGTGCGTCCCGGATATGCCGGCACCAGCCGGCGGGCTGGGCGTCGAGTGGTGGATGTCGCGAGCGACGCGGCGATGGTCCTGGACGCCCTCGGCGCGGACCGGTGCCTGACGCTCGGCTTCTCGGGTGGCGGTCCGGATGCCCTGGCGTGCGCGGCGGCCATCCCGGATCGGGTGGCGGCGGCCGGGACCGTCGGCTGCGTCGCGCCGTTCGATGCCGAGGGAGTCGACTTCCTGGCCGGCATGGGCCAGGAGAACATCGAGGAGTTCGGGGCCGCGGTCGAGGGTCCCCAGGCGCTCGGTCCATTCCTGGAGCGATTCACCGAAGACCTCCGCACGGTTACAGGCCGGCAGGTCGCCGATGCGCTCGGCGATCTCGTGCCCCCGGTCGATCGCGCCGCCCTCACCGGCGCCTACGCCGAGACGTTCGCCGAGGACATCCGCGTCGGCCTCGAGCCGGGCCACCTCGGCTGGTTCGACGACGACCTTGCTTTCGTCGGCGACTGGGGCTTCGACCTCGCGACGATCACCGTCCCGATCGCCCTGTGGCAGGGCGAGGACGACCGGATGGTGCCGTTCGCACACGGGGTCTGGCTGTCAGGCGTGCTGCCGAACGTTCGGGCACGCCTCCTCCCGGGCCACGGCCACCTCTCGCTCTGCGTCGCCTCGATCGGCGACGTCCTCGACGACCTCATCGAGCTGGCCGATCGCGGCCGTTGATCCACCTGGGCGGGTGTCGGACGGCCGGCGTGGAACGACGCCAGGCAAGCCCTCCCGGCTCAGCCCTCCGGGTCGAGCTCGAGGGCCGCCGAGTTGATGCAGTAGCGGAGGCCGGTCGGAGCGGGGCCGTCCTCGAAGACGTGGCCGAGGTGACCACCGCATGCCGCGCAGTTCGCCTCGGTCCTGCTCATGAACCAGGAGCGGTCGGTCTCCGTCGCCACCGCGTCGGGATTGGCGGGGGCGTAGAAGCTCGGCCAGCCAGTGCCGGACTCGAACTTCGTCTGCGACTGGAAGAGCGGGGCGCCGCAGCCGGCACAGCGGTAGGTTCCGGCCCGGTGCTCGTCCCAGAGGTGGCCGGTGAAGGCGCGCTCGGTGCCCTTCTGGCGAAGGACCCGGTACTGCTCCGGGGTCAGCTCGGATCGCCACTCGGCGTCGGTCTTCGTGATCGGAGTTGGCTTCGCGTCTGTCATGCCCCGAATCCTGGCGGAGGTCCGTGTCTGGATCGTGACGGACAGCCGCCCCCGATGCCGTGTGACCCGGGCCCTGCGTCGAGGCGGGCGGTCAGGCCCACGGAACGCTGGCGACCCGCACCGGGGCGCTGACGCCCTTGACGGTGGTCTCGCGAGCGGCCGCGGCGCTGGTCACCCCGGCCTCGGCCAGCGTCTCGGCCGTGGCGAGGATCTCCTCGCCCCCGGCGAGCGCGGCGACGCGGGCTGCGACATGAACGCCCATCCCGCTGTAATCCGTCTCGCGGCGGTTCGCCTCAGCGGTGTGAATGCCGATCCGGACCGAGATGGCGAAGCCGGTCGCGGCTCGATGATCGCGCAGCGCCCGCTGGATGGAGATCGCGCAGTCGAGGCTGCGCCGGGCGGAGTCGAAGGCCACGAAGAAGCCGTCGCCGGTCGTCTTCACGACCTCGCCGCCGCCGGCGGCGATGAGCGCCCTGAGCGTATCGTCGTGCCAGCGCAGGAGCCGTTCCCAGGCCTGGTCCCCGAGGGCCTCAGAGAGGTTCGTTGAACCGACGACGTCGGTGAACATGAAGGTCATCCGGACCTGGACCGGCCCGCTCCGACGTTCCTCGGCGGCCCGGAGCTCGCGCTCGGCGGCGTCGGCGTCGCCTGGGGCGCCGAGGCGCCGGAACTCGTCCAGCGCGGCCCGCAGCTCCAGGTCGGCGTCCTCCTCGTCATCGAGGGCGCGCAGGGCTCGCGCAAGGAGGGCCCGCGTCCGGGCGATCTCGTACGGCGAGCCGACCTCCCGCCACTCGCGGACGGCAGTTCGGAGCTCCCGCGCTGCCCCTGCCGCGTCCCCGTCTGCCAGGAGAATTCGGCCCACCGCCATGGCCTGGGCCGCTCGCAGCGCCGGCGCTGGGCGGGCCGCGATGATCTCGGCATGCTCGGCAGCCGCCGCCCGGGCTCGCTCGACGTCTCCGGCGGCGATCGCGATCTCGACCTGGGCCGGCAGGAGCCGGGCTCGCGCCCAGCGATCCCAGGTCTCGGCCAGGGCCGAATCGATGGCCGAGGACGCAGCCTTCACCTTGCCCTCGGCCAGCCTGATCAACGCAAGGGCCGGCTGGGGCGACTTGCCGCGGGCGTGGGCGTCGCGGAGGGCCGCCTCGGCGCCGGCGAGATCGCCCTTCAGTCGACGAACCTCGCCGATCGCGTAGTAGCCGTCGGCCTGGACCGGCGTCGCGTTGTACGCGCCGAGCTCGGCGGTCGCCCGTTCGAGATCGAGCTCGGCCTTGTCCCAGGCGCCGCTGACCGCGACGACCTCGGCGCGGTGGACCCGGCACACTCCGGGAAAGCCGGACACGGCCTGCTTGGCGCAGTAGCGCTCGGTCGCCTCGATCCACTCGCTCGCCCGGCGGTAGTCGGTGAGATCGCGGCAGGTCCCGATCATGCGGCACGCCGTCACCCCGCTGGCGAAGGGCGACAGCTCGCCACTCACGGCTGCCAGCGCGGCCTCCTCGAGGAGCGCGAAGCCGTCGTCGACCTCACCGGCGGCGATCTTCAGCTGGCCGAGCGTCCCCTGCGCGAAGGCGAGGAGGTCCCCGTCGGTCGTCCGCTCGCCGATCTCGACCGCCCGCATCGCCTCTTCGAGCGCCAGGTCCGGGTTGCCGGAGCCAGCCGCCGCCTCGGCCCGGGTCAGGGCGAGATAGCCGTGGGCGTAGCTGTCGCCTTCGCCGAGCATCCGCTCGGCCCGACGTATCCAGCTCGTCGCGATCGAGGACTTGCCCAGGTAGGCGTACTCGCGGGCGATGTCGAGAGCCAGGTACGCCGCGCGCGCCGGGTCGCCCTCGTCGAGCCACGCCTTGAAGGCCCGCTCCTTTGCGGCGATGCCGGCCTCGGCCTGGGCGGTGAAAAAAGCCGCCGTTGCGAGATCCTCGAGATCGGCACCATGCAGGACGCCCGCCGCGTCGGCGGTCGTCAGGTGCTCGAACGCCGACGCCCAGTCGTGGCTGGCCAGCGCGGCCCGACCGGCCTGGAGCGGATCCGCAGGCGTTGAGGTCAGGGGGGACGTCACCTCGGTCATGCCCGGATTGTGCCACCCCGGCCAAGCGGCACGATCAGCTCCCGAATCGGACGACGACCAGGCGATCGGTCGCCGATTCCGCACCCCAGACCTCGCCGCGCCGGCCGAGGAGCTGGCGGACGTTGGCCGGGCTGCGATCGTGGGCGAGGGTCAGGAACGTCCCGGTCGGAAGGTCGAAGCGGTGGATGGCGTTCGCGCCGAAATCGGTGACCCAGACGCCGTCCGCCTCGTCGACATAGACGGCATACGGCTGGGCGTCGCCCGGCACGTCCCACTCCTCCCATTCAGACGCCGACGGGTCGTAGCGGGCGAGCTTGCCGGCGGACCACTCGGTGATCCAGAGACCGCCGGTCGAATCGGACCACACCCGCCGGGCGCCGCCGCCCGCGGTCAGGGTATCGATGACCGTCAAGGCACCCGACGCCCGATCAACCGCGCCGAGGTAGCTCCCGGCGAGCGAGGCGAGGTAGACCTCGCCGTCGGGTGTCGTCGCGATGCCGTAGGGTCCCCGCCCCCGGGGTGCAACGAACGTCTCCACCCGACCGGCGGCGGGATCCAGCCGGCCGTAGACACCGCCCTGGCCGGTGAACCAGAGGATCCCGTCGCCATCGAACGTGGCCGTATTCAGGTTGGCCCCCCGGCTGTCGACTGGGAAAGTCTCGATCGCGTGGGTCGTGCCGTCGACCCTGACGATCGCGTTCAGGCCGCTGTCGGTGACCCACGCGGCGCCGTCCGGCCCCACGATGACGCCGTGCGGTGCCGATCCGTTCCCGAGGTCGACCTCGACGATCTCGCCGCTGCCCGGGTCGAGCCACCCCAGCTCCCCGGAACCCTGGGCCGTGTACCAGATCCCGCCGTCGGCGGCGGGCGCGACGTCGTGCGGGCGCGACCCGGGCGGAACGCCGAAGGTCGACATCATGAACGAGGTGGGCGGTCCAGGGGCTGTCGAGGTGGCCGCGGGGTGGTTCGAGCTCGATCC
>MGOD01000118.1:38111-39243 GCA_001795245.1 Chloroflexi bacterium RBG_16_70_13 | reverse complement strand
ACAGCAGCGTCGTCCACCAGCCCGTCTCGAACATGCGGGCCATCAGCCATGCGAGCGGGGCGAGCGTGATCAGGTTGACCCAGATGTTTGCCGTCTCCGCGCGCGTCAGAAACTCGCGGATTGTCCGCCCTCCTCGAAGGACAACGATCATCGACACGAAGACGAGGTTGAAGCCGAAGTAGAGAACTGACGCGGCCAAGGTCAATCCAAGTTCGAAGACGAGGTCTTCCGATTGACCCCGGAACAGCCAGAAAACCAGTCCGCCCAGGATCACTGGCAGCACGATGGCGGCGTGGTTCGTGAGAGTCCCGTACCAGACGACCTTGCCTCTGACTTCGCGCGTGTCGGTGGTTCCGAAAAGGGCGACCAGTGCCCCGGCCGTTGGCCCTCCTAATGCCGTCGCCGCCATCAGGGGAGCCAAGGAGACTGCTACCTGGACACCATCCGTGAGTCTCACGGGAAGCGCGGACGCGAAGAGTGTTACGACAGTCCAGAACGCGATGCCGGCGAGGACTTCAACTGGCGCCGCGGCCGGATCGCCGTCGAACGGGATGGCGATGTCGTCGCCAACGGGAATCACAAGGCCCGTGGCCAACAGCGCGACCGCTGCTGCTCCCACGAGCCCAGTGATGTAGATCCTGAGCGACTTGCTCATCTGCCCCTCGCACGACTCGACCTTCGATCCGACACTCTACCCCCCTTGCTCGGGGGACCGAATGGTCCAGACGTACTAGAAGCCCTTGAGGGTTGCTCCTCCAGCGAGGGCGGTCGCGGCAATGGCGCTGAGTGTGATCGCCAGCCGCATGAAACGGGCCTTCATGTCGATCTCCTCGACCTAGAAGCCCTTGAGGGTGCTATCCGGCTGCACGCTCGTTCCTCCTTGCGGCCTTCGCGTCCCGAAGACACGAAAACCGACCTGACACATGGTCGGTCGGTTGCACTACTCGCTCAACCCCACCCTAAGTGCCCATTTCAGGTGGGGCATCAGCGCGTCCGAGCGTTCTTGACTTGTCTTCCTAGTACCGGAGTACTACGAAGTGGCCGGACTATAGGGACCCCCAACTAAACCGGTCAATACGCATGTGTACCTATCCCAAGGCCACTTCCGCTCACAGATCGCCGTACGGACGTG
>MGOD01000118.1:28860-38071 GCA_001795245.1 Chloroflexi bacterium RBG_16_70_13 | reverse complement strand
GTACTGTTCCGCAGCAGCCGCAAAGGACCCTGCCAGCCGATACAGCCGCAAGAGCGCCACCTGGAGCTCTTCGGATTCGGGCTCCACCTGCGCGGCAAGCTCGGCGATCTCGATGCCCCTCGCGTAGTGTCCGGAATCCGCGTCGAGTCGAAGCGCCACTTCCACCACCCGTAGGTACGCCGCGTGGAGTGAGTCCCGGTATGCCCCCGCCCACTCTTCGTACATGAAGTCGAGGGCGAACCGGCCGGTGTATCGACGTGCCAAGTCGAGGACATCCGCGGGTGTCGGGACACCAGGCATCCGCCGGATCATTTCCCGGCAGGCTTGGCTGGTTGTACTGATCAGTTCTCGATCGAGCCACACGGTCTCACCATCCTGCCCCAGGTAACCGGCCGTGAGGTCCTCGGTGAACCTTGGTTCGAACACCCGCCGAAGGAAGTACACCGTCTGATTCAGCGAGTTCAGCGCCGTCGCTGGTGCCAACTCCGGCCACAGCGCCTCGAGGACCTCCTCCCGTGTGGCGCTCTGCGCAGGGCGCGTGATGAGGAAGCAGAGAAGAGCAAGCACCTTACGACGCATTGACGAGCCCTCGACAACGCGGTCGCCGATCTCGACTCGAACGCGGCCCAGGTCGTCGATGCGGACCCGCGGCGCGAGTTGCCTGGCAAGTCCCCGGCCGAGAGCTGAGGATCCAGGGTGGGCGCGAAGCGAGCGCGCCGCTCGCCTCAAAGGGGCCACGTCCTTCTCCGCACCGACCAGGTCAAGCAGCAACGCTGCGGCGAACTGCGCAGACTCCCTGCCAGTCTCGAGTGCCCGCCTAAGTGCCGGTCTCCATCGCTCGCGCCTGCGCCCTGCCTCTTCATACACAGCATCACGAACCTGGTCGGTAAGCACGTCCAAGCGGGCAGCGATTGCGTCGGCGCAGATCGAGAGGATCCCCGGGTCGCGCGGGGAGACCCTCCCAAGCGCTGCGTTGAGCGCACTCGGCTCTGCGATCGACATCTGGATCGACGCGACGTCGGCCCAGAGGTCAGCGTGCTGCGCTATCGCCAAGGCATGAGCGGCTGTTGCGCGTGCGGGGGCGTCCGGCTGCGCCGTCAGCAAAGCAGTTTGAGCCTCGAGGAGAAGGCGGCGGACCTCGAACGAGCACGCAGATCGGAGTGTCCCGTGCCTGAGAACGTGCAATCTGCCAGATGCTTCTTCAACTCGACCTAGCAAGAGGTCGGCGTGGATGTCCACCAGTGCCATCTGCTCGCCATGGTCGCTGTCCGCATTGCTCTCGGAATACGGCTCAGTCCACATGTGAGCCTGCGCTGGATCACCGTAAAGCAGCTCGATCTCGGCGGCCTCCCACGCGACCTCGATGCCCTGGACTCGCGGTGCGGCGACTGCGGCCTCCGCGATCTCACGTCGAGCCGCCATTAGGTCGCCGAGGTGAGCCAGTGCCCAAGCGCGAGCCAGGCGCGCAGATACGAGTTCGATCCCGGCCGACGTGCTCTCGAGAAGGCCGATCGCTTCGGACGCCACGTCCAAGCAGTCTCGCGGGCGACCCTGCGCCTTTCGGACGTACGCTAAGTCACTCAGGGCAACCCCTAGGAAGTGGGACTCAGCACGCGTGCGGAGGGACCCGATGAGAGCCTCCAGCGCGTCAGACGCCGCGACTAGGTCACCGCTTACCGAGGAGTCGATTAGGAGGCGAAACGCCTTAGCAATCATCGCCACGATGCTCCGACGGGGCGCCTCCTCAAGCACCTTGACGACCTCGAGAGCACCTGTGATATCGCCAGCGTGCATGCGTGCGGTCACTAGGTTGAGCACAACCGCTGGTTTCGAAGGATCCGCAGCGTGGGCCGCTTCCGCGAGCTCAAGCGACTCGGGGGTTTGCCCGCGCTGTTGGGCCATCCGAGAGAGCACCACGAGCACATTGGCGTCTGGCGCGTCGGCCTGCGGGAGCGCGATCGCGAGACCCTCTGCGGCCGCGTAGGCGCCACTTGCCAGGATCGATTCGATCGCGCCCGCGAGGACTCGACGCGCCTCGTCGATGTCGCCGGCGGCGACGTAGTGGTGGCCGGCGATCCGCCAGTCGAGTGGCTCCGCAGCGATGGCCACGGCGCGGTGGATGCCCTGGACGATGTCCGAGCCCACGGACCGGACGAGCCGGGCGTAGAGGAAGTCGCGGACGAGCGGGTGCGCGCGAACACGGTCGCGGATCTGGGGTCCGATTCGGCTGAAGAGGCCGATGAGCTCGCCCTCGGCGATGGCGGCGCGCGTCCCGTCGATTTGGATCTCGGCGGCGACGCTGGCGAGGACCGGCTCGACGATGTCGAGCAGGGAGGTCCGCATGAGGAACTGCTGGAGCTCCTGTGAGAGCTCGCCCACGACCTCCTCGGCCAGGTAGTCGTAGAGCTCGCCCTCGGCGCCGCTCAACGAGCTCACGAACGAGCGGATCTCGCTGGGAGATCGGTCCCGGATGGCGGTTCGGACGAGCTGGAGCGAGGCGGCCCAGCCCTCGGTGCGGCGGGAGAGCTCGGCGACGACCGACGGCTCGAGCGCGAGCGCGTACGTCAAGCGGAAGAGCTGGTCGGTCTCGGTCGGATCGAAACGGAGCTCCGAGGTCCGGAGCTCGGCCACCTCCCCGAGGGCCCGGAGGCGGGCCAGGGGGATCGGCGGCACCTTCCGGCTGATCAGGACGAAGGTCAGGCGCTCGGGCGCGCGCGCCAGGAGCTCGCGGAGGATCGTCCGAACATCGATCGAGTCGTCCACCGCATGGAGGTCGTCGAGGATCAGCGCCGTGGGGTCGGCAGGCAGCTCGCCCAGCTCGCGGATGAACGTGTCGACGACCGTGTCACGCGGTGGCAGGGTCCCTCCCGTCTCGTGCAGGAGGGACTGGGTGACGGGCGCAAAGCTCGGCAGGTGGACGCGGACGGCGGCAACGAGATAGGCCAGGAAGCCGACCCAATCACGATCGCCACGGTCGAGTCGGAACCACAACGGCCGAACACGTGTCCGCCGGCTGAAGTCGGCGAGGAGCGTCGTCTTGCCGTAGCCGGCCTCGGCCAGGACGAGGACGACCCGGCGATGGATCTTGACGTGGAGCCAATCGAGCAGGCGCGTTCGCTCGAGCGTCTCGTCGCGCAGCGGCGGCGCCTGGACCTTGCCGATCTGGACCGGGTACTCGGACATCGTGCCGAGCGGGCCTCCGGAACCCTTCTGGGGCGCGACGATCGCCGGTCGGCCCGGTCCGACCGGGACCCCGGACCGCCTGGCAGGCCGGGCGGGCCGCATCGGGTCCGGCACGCGCATCGGCGGCTCGGGCGGCGCGAACGATACGGACGCGCGTCCGGCGGTGTCAACGCGTCGTCCACCGGGATCGACGCGCCGAGAGCCCTCGGCGCTGGTCTCCGAGGAAGGAGCCGGGACGTGGCGCGCGACCGCGGCCGGTCGAGGGCTGGGCATTCCCGCATGGTGGCGGGTAGCGCTCACCCGGCGATTAGCTGCGACCCCTCAGGCGCTCATCCGCTGAGCGCTGCCGAGATCCGGGCTCGTGCCGCGGCCCCGGCTTGGCCGTCAGCCCTCGTACTCGAAGCCGATCTTGACCTCGACGTGGTACTCCACGATCTCGCCGTCCTCGACCTTGGCCGACGACTTCACGACCTCGACCGTCCGGATGTTGCGAACGGTCCGCGATGCCGTCGAGACGGCCTGGCGGGCCGCGTCGCTCCACGACGTGGGGCTCGTCCCGACCATCTCGCGAATGATCATGACGCCCACGCGTGTCCTCCTCCAGCAAACAGTTCGGCCTTCGATCGCGACCAGTCTACGGCGGAGACATCGTCCCGCCACGCGGCCCGTCGGGGCTGAGGGTTGGCGCCGCTCAGTGGGCCTCGTCTGGGAAGAGCGGCCGGAGAGCGAAGAGGTAGACCTTGCCATCCGGTCCGGTCAGGCTCAGGCCGCTGAAGCCGCCCTCGATCTCGTCGAGCCCCAGGGCATCGATCTCGGCGGGCGTCATCGTCCGGACCGGGAACTGCGGCGCGCCGGGCTCCGCGCGCTGGACGAAGTCGGCGGCCACGACACCCGGCCAGGGCCAGTCGCGGGGCGGATTGAACGCGTCGGGGGTGAGCACGCCGCGCCACCGATCGGGAATCCAGGCAACCTCGTCGTCGACCTCGTGGCCGAAGCTCCGGACCTTCTCGCCGAGCCTGGCGAGGGCCTCGAGGACGGGCGTATCGGGGCCCGCTTCACGCTCCATCCCGAGGGCCATGACGCTCACCGTCTTTGTCTGGCCCGCGGCGCTGATCGTGAACGTTGCCGTGGGCAGGTCGGCTCCGGGTCCGGTGTACTGGGCGCGGGCGACCCCGAGCCCGCCATCGGCGACGGCGTAGCCGAGGAGGGCCTGGATCTCGTCCTCGCTCAACTTGACCGTCCGAAACGGGGGCATCCTGCCGATCCCGTCCCGGTCCGGGGGAGGCGATGCGGTCGCGTCCCTGAAGATGACGGTGCCGTCGCCGTAGAGGGTGAAGATCGGTGCCTCGGTGGCGAAGAAGCCCATCGGCACGAAGCCGCCGCCCTCCTCGAACCGGAAGACGACATCGGCGGCACCCGTCGCATGGTCGATCTCACCGATCGCCGGCGTGCCCGTCGGGCCGCGGCCGGCGCTGTCAGCCGGGGAGCCGTCCGGCCCCATCGAGAGGCTCGGGCCGGCAGCGCCCGAACAGGCGGCCAGGGCTGCAGCGGCGAGGGCGACGACCACGACCGGACCCTGAGCCCGGCGAGCGCGAGCACGGGTTTCCGGGCGCGTCGAACCGGGGACGAGGGACACGTCCATGGGGGCCTCGACGCGGGCGGGCCCTTGAGGGTTCCCCGCACAATTGCCCGCGTGACTGATTCGAGGTTCGCCGTCCCCCGCCCCTGTACGTCGCGGGAATCGGGCACAACCGCTTGACCGGGCGCGTATCCTCGCGAACAGGATTTTTCCCGGGCATCTACGCCCGGGCGGAACCGAGCGCGCGCGAGCAGCTCCACCGGCGGACGTCCGTCCGCCCGGATCTCTGCCCGCCTGCGCCCCGGTCCCGATCTCGGTCGCGCGTCCGAGATGGAGGATACGGAGAGCGTGTACGAGGACCGTACGCTGACCTGCCGCGACTGCGGCGAGGCGTTCATCTTCTCGGCGGGGGAACAGCGCTTCTTCGCGGAAAAGGGACTCACCAATGAGCCGCAGCGCTGCCTCGACTGCCGGGCCGCAGCGAAGCAGGCCAGAGCCGGTGGCGGGCCACGGCAGTACCACGCCGCGGTCTGCGGGGCGTGTGGCAACCAGGCGATGGTGCCGTTCGCGCCCCGCGCCGACCGACCTGTCTACTGCAGCACCTGCTTCGACAAGGTTCGCGCGGGCCTGATCACCCCGCCACCGGCGCGCGCGGGCGCGTAGGGCCGATCAGCGAATCGCGTCACGCTTCGGCGTAGCGCTGGCCGGCGTAGCTCTGGAACCGCGTCTGGCTCTTCTTGAACCAGAGCTGGATGTCGCCGGTGGGGCCATTGCGGTGCTTGGCGAGCTTGATGTTGACGACCTCGCCGTCCGCGTCCTGCTCCTCGCCCGCCTTCTCCCTCTCGCGCCACAGGAAGATGACGAGGTCCGCGTCCTGTTCGATGGCGCCCGACTCACGAAGGTCCGAGAGGCGGGGCTCCTTGGACTCGCGCATCTCCGGCTGTCGTGACAGCTGCGACAGGGCGATGACCGGCACGGACAGCTCCCGAGCGAGGGCCTTGAGGCCCCGGGAGATCTCGCTGACCTCCTGGACCCGATTGCTGTCGCGGTTCTGGGTGGTCGCCTGCATGAGCTGGAGGTAGTCGACGATCACGAGGTCCAGGCCGGCCTCCGCCTGGAGGCGCCGGGCCTTGGTCCGGAGCTCCATCGACGTGATGTTCGGGGTGTCGTCGATGTAGACAGGGGCCTCGGACAGGTCGTTCATCGCCGGTGCGATCCGGGCGAAGTCCATCTCCTCGAGAAAGCCCGTCCGGAGGCGTTTGGAATCGATGTTGGCGACGCTCGACAGGAGCCGTAGCACGAGCTGCTCCTTGCTCATCTCGAGGCTGAAGAGGCCGACGCTCTTCCGCTCGCGAACGGCGGCGTACTCGGCGACGTTGAGGGCGAAGCTCGACTTGCCGACGGACGGGCGGGCGGCGACGACGATCAGATCGCTCTTCTGGAAGCCGGTCGTCAGGGCATCGAGGTCCGGGAAGCCCGAGGTGATGCCGCTCAGCTCGCCGCGGTGGGCGTGGAGGTAGTCGAGGCGGTCGTAGGCGGCGTGGAGGAGGTCCTTGAGCTGGGCGAACCCGGCCGTGATCCGCCGGTTCGAGACCTGGAACAGCTCCGACTCCGCGCGGTCGATCGCCTCCTGGATCTCGGCCGGGTCCTCGTAGCCGATGCCGGCGATCTTGCCGGCCGCGCCGATGAGGTTCCGGAGGACCGCCTTTCGCTCGACGATCCGGGCGTACTGGGTGGCATGGACGGCCGTGGGCGTCTGGTTCGAGAGAGTGGACAGGTAGCTCCGCCCGCCGATTCCCTCGAGCTCGCCCTTGCGCTCCAGGGTCTCCGCGGTGGTGACGATGTCCACCGGCTCACGCCGCTCGAAGAGGTCGAGCATCGCCCGGTAGATCGTGCCGTGGGCCTGACGGTAGAAGTCCTCGGGGCGGAGGAATTCGGCGACCTCGATGATCGTCTCCCGGTCGATGAGGATCGCGCCGAGCACGGATTGCTCGGCCTCGAGGCTCTGGGGCGGCAGGCGATCAATCACGGCGGGCTCCGGCATCGGCTCTTGGACGCGCTGGGAAGCGCGCGCTCTCACTGTCGGGGGCCTCTGCAGTTCCGGGTAGTGCCTTATCCCCGGGCGATTCGCGATCTCACGGAATTCCGGTGGACCGGCCCGTGCGGCGGTGTGGATCAGCTGTGGAAAGTCAGCCGGCGCTCGCGCGAGCCGAGGCGAAGGCGGAGCTGAGCACCTGAGCGAGCGCACTCCACATGCGTGAGCGAAGGCGCGCAGGCGACGACGCACGCATCGGCCGTGCCAGCGCCGGCTAGTCGAGGCGGCGGATGACGCCGATCAACTTGCCCTGGATGCGGACATCGGGGTAGTACTGGGCCGGATACGCCGAGTTCGCGGGCTGCAGCCGGACCCGGTCCTTCTCCTTGAAGAACGTCTTCAGGGTCACGGCGTTCTCCTCGACCTGGGCCACGACGATGTCGCCGTTACGGGCGGTGTTCTGGGGCCGGATGAGGACGAAGTCGCCGTCGGCGATGTGGGCGTCGATCATCGAATCGCCGCGGACCCGGAGGACGTACGCGTCGCCGCTGGGGGCGAGGATCTCCGGGATGGCCATCGTCTCCGACGCGTCCTGGTAGGCCTCGATGGGGCCGCCGGCGGCGATCTCGCCGACGATCGGCACGACGTGGGCCTCGGCCGCGGCCGACTGCGGCACGAGCTCGCTCGAGAGGCCGAGCGAGAGGGCGGCCGTGGGGGTCAGCCTGATGGCCCGCGACTGGGCCGCGCCCCGCTCGAGGTAGCCGTCCCGCTCGAGGACCTGGAGATGGTGATGGACGGCCGACGTCGAGTTGAGGCCCACGGCCAGGGCGATCTCCCGGACCGACGGTGGGTAGCCCCGCGCCCGGAGCGTGCCGGCGATGTGGTGGAGGATCTTCAGCTTGCGATCGGCATCGTGCCTGGTCACTCGGGCCTCCTGAGGCGACTGCCCGCATGATACCGAACGGACGTTCGATGTCAAGGGGGCCGTGACGCCGGCTCCGGCACGGCGGCAGCGGGCCGCCGACATCGGGCCCCGCCTGGCGTGGCTGGTAGACTCCGCGTCCCGCGGATCCCGGCGCAGCCGGAGCGCTTGCCGCGGCAGCGGCGTCGGAGGCCCCCCGCCCATGGCTCGCAAGGATCGCGACGACACCTCCCGCAGAGGCCGGCGGTCGCGCGGGCGCAGCACCGGCGGCGGCGTTCGTCGCGCCCTGGGGCTGCTGGCGCTGCTCCCGCTCGCGAGCCGGGCGCCGCTCTACGCCCGCCTCGTGTGGGCGCTGGTCCTGGACGAGCGGACGCCGGCCTCGCGCAAGGCGATGCTCGCCGGCGGGCTCGGCTACGTGCTTCTCGGGCGCGACCTTGTCCCCGACGACATCCCGCTCCTCGGCGGCCTCGACGACCTCGTCGTCGTGGCCATCGCCCTCGACGTCTTCCTCGACGGCATCGATCCCGACGTCCTCGACGAGAAGCTCGAGGCCCTGGGCATCGACCGAGCGGCCTTCGAGGAGGATGTCGCCCGGATCCGGCGGTTCCTGCCGGGTCCAATCCGGCGCACGATGCGCCGCCTGCCGGGACTCATCGCCGCAGCCGGCGAGGCGTTGCAGCATTCCGGGCTCGGCCCCAGACTTCGGGCCTGGATCACGAGTGACAGGGGACCTGTCGCCAAGGAGGGTTCGATCGCGTGAAGGTCATCCTGACGCAGGACGTGGCCAAGCTCGGCAAGTCGGGCGAGATGAAGTCGGTGGCCGACGGCTTCGCCACCAACTACCTCATCCCCCAGCGCCTCGCCGTCCCCGCGGCCGGTGGCGCCTACCGGGCCTGGCAGCACGACATCGCGTCGCGCGAAGAAAAGCGGAATCGCGAGCGAGCCGAGGCCGAGATCGCGGCCACCCGGATCGCCTCGACAACCCTCACGATGGGCGTCAAGGTCGGCGACGGCGGCAAGCTCTACGGCTCCATCACGGCCAAGGACATCGCCGACGCGCTGGGTCGCCGGGGCATCGAGGTCGACCGCCACAAGATCGAGCTCGACGAGCCGCTCAAGTCGCTCGGGACGTACAAGGTCGCGATCAAGGTCCTCTCGGGCATGACGCCCGAGGTCACGGTGGTGGTCGAGCCCAAGGGCTAGGCCGCCGCGATTCGGCCCGGCCATCGGGGACTGCCTGGCCTTCGTTCTCAGACGGTCCTGAGGGGAACGTTGGATCGGGCCCGGGCCACGTGGCGGGCACTCCGGATCAGGACGGCCGCCCGGCCTCGCTCGAACGTCGGGGGGTTGGCACCGGTGTGCTTGTCCCGGATCCGCCGGGCGCGTCCAACGGTCCTCCGGTGACCGTCTGAGAAACGGATCCTGCGCACACCGCCAGCGGGCTGCCGCGGCGCGCGATGCCCGCGGTCGCACCGGTTGACCCGAGGCGAGA
>MGOD01000118.1:20884-28752 GCA_001795245.1 Chloroflexi bacterium RBG_16_70_13 | reverse complement strand
CGATGCCTTCTTCGCCGCCGTCGAGCAACGCGACCACCCGGAGCTCCGCGGCAAGCCTGTCGCCGTGGGCATGGGCGGGACGGGCGATCGCGGCGTCGTGAGCGCGGCCTCGTACGAGGCCAGGAAGTTCGGCGTCCATTCGGCGATGCCGATCCGGACCGCGAAGCGACTCTGTCCCGATTGCATCTTCGTGCCGGTGAACGGGGCCCTCTACCAGCGCGTGAGCCGCGAGGTCATGGCGATCCTGCGGCGGTTCACGCCGCTCGTCGAGCCAATCTCGATCGACGAGGCCTTCCTCGACGTGACGGCGTCGCGGGCGCTCTTCGGGGACGGGGCGACGATCGCCCGCCGGATCAAGGACGCGATCCGCGACGAGGTCCGGCTGACGGCGTCGGTCGGCGTCGCCGCGACGAAGCTCGTGGCCAAGATCGGCTCGGACCTCCGCAAGCCGGACGGGCTGGTCGTCGTCCCACCGGGCGAGGAGGCGGCCTTCCTGGCGCCGTTGCCGATCTCGCGCCTGTGGGGCGTCGGGCCGCAGACCGCGGCCGCCCTGCGCGACTTCGGGGTGGCCACGATCGGCGACCTCGCCGCGATGGACCGCGCAGCGCTGGTCCGGCGGTTCGGGAAGCACGGCGCGACGCTCGTCGATCGGGCCCACGGGCTCGACGGCGACCCGGTCGACGACCCCGACGCGGCCAAGACGATCGGCCACGAGACGACGTTCGACCTGGACACCTCCGACCCCGACGTTCTCGAGCGGACGCTGCTGGCCCTCTCGGAAGGCGTTTCCGGCCGCCTCCGATCGGCCGGTGTCAAGGCCGGGACCGTGACGGTCAAGGTCCGAGACTCCGGCTTCAACACGGTCACCCGCCAGCGGACGCTGCCGGAGCCGACCGACCTGACCGAGCCGATCTGGCGGGCCGCCGTCGAGCTGGCCAGGCCCGAGACCCGGGGGAAGAAGATCCGGCTCCTCGGGGTCACCGCCTCGCATCTCGGCGAGCGCGAGCAGCTCGGCCTGTTCGAGACGCTCGATCCTCGACGGCGCCTGGCGGTCGAGGCCGCGGACGAAGTTCGCCGGCGATTCGGGCCGCGCGCCGTCACTCGCGCCCGACTGCTCCGGGCCGGTCTGCCGGCCCCCTTCGAGCGCGACTTCGGGACGGCGACGGAGCGGCGGGGCGAGCTGGCGGCGGACGTCGAGCGGACCGGCCGGAAGCGACCGAAGGCGGAGCTGCCGCCGGTGCCGGACCCCGACGTCGACATCGACGTTCGGGCCGGCCAGCCCGAGCCCGAGGAGGCGCTGGAGCGCCCCGAGAGCCCGTGACAGGCTAGCTGGCACGGCGCGGCCCGAAGGTTCGCTCATCGGAGCCGAACCCGCTTGACATCGAACAGGTGTTCGGTCTAGGCTTCGACCATATCGAACACCCGTTCTGGCGACCAGTGCCCGGCCGCAGGAGCGAGCGCAGCACCTTCCGCCCCCGGAAAGGAGCCATCCGTGGCCATGATCCGAGTCGATCCGGTCCAGGTCCGGGTCCGGGCCGACTGGTTCGACGGCCGGCCCCGTGAGATCACGTGGCACGCCCAGCGTGTGCCCGTCACCCAGGTCCTCGGCGTCCGCGACGAGACATCGGCGTACCCGGTCGTGGTGGGTCCGCGGACGATCTTCGAGGTCGATACTCCGATCGCCAGGTTGACGCTCTCGTACCGGCATCGCGCCCGTCGCTGGTCCATCGAAGGGATGGACCATCACACGGCCGCCTGAGGCCGACTGACCGAATTTCCAGGCCCGGTCCCGGACTTTCCCGCCGGGTCGGGCGGTGCCCACCGGCGATGGCTCCTCCCCTCGCCGGAACGTGATGGAGGCGGGGTGGGTTGCGGCCGGTACCGCGCCCACCCCGCCGACCATCCAGGCCCGGGCCCCGATGGCAGCCCCGCACATCGAGGGCCGGTTTCCGCATCGGCCCGGGTCATCCGGCCCACCCGCCGCACCGGTTCGCGCGCCTACAATCGACGACGTGCAGGACGATCCCACCAGATTCCGGGACCTGACCCTCGGCGCATTCGTTGATCGGCTCGCCTCCGCGGCCCCCGTCCCAGGGGGCGGCAGCGCCTCGGCCGTCGCGGCCAGCCTGGCGGCCGGGCTCGTGGCGATGGTCGCCTCGCTGTCCGAGGGTCGGCCGAGGTACGCCATGCACGCGGAGGTCCACGCGCGGGCGAAGGCCGCCGGGATCGAGCTCACGGATCGCCTCCTGCGCATCGCCGACGAGGATGCGGCGGCGTACGGCGCCTTCTCCGCAGCGATGAAGCTGCCCCGCGACACGGGGGAAGAGCAGGAGATGCGCGCCGCGGCAATCCGCGACGCGGCCCGGGTCGCGGCCGAGGTCCCGTTGCGATGTGTCGAGGCATGCCTCGACGTCGTCACCGCGGCGGAGCTGCTGGCCGCACGCTGCAACGTCAACGCCTCATCGGATCTGCACGTCGCCGCTCTCCTTGCCGAAGCCGCCGCCGAGGGAGCCGCGGCGAACGTTCGAGTCAATCTGCCCGCGATCGGCGACCCGACCTGGGCCGAGGCGACGAGCGCACGCCTCGATGAGCTCCTCGGCCAGATCAGCGGGTTGTGTTCCACGACCCACGACGTGGTCGCGAGCGGCGAGTCCCGGCCTCCGGTCGTGCCGGTCGCGTGACGGTGCAGGCCAGCCCCAGCGCCCGGCTCCTCGAAGGCGCCCCGATCGCCGCGGAGATCCGCGCTCGGGTCGCGTCGGACGTCGCCGAGTTCGCGGGGGCCCACGGCCGGCCGCCCGGACTGGCCGTGGTCGTCTGCGGCCGGAGCGCCCCGTCGATGGTCTATCTCGAGCGGATCCTGAAGGCCTGCGCCGCGGTCGGGATCGAGAGCCAGTTCGTCGACGTGCCCGGCGACGATTCCGCCGCCCAGTCGGCACAGCTGACCGCGGCGCTCCACCGCCTCAATGCAGATTCGTCCGTCTCCGGGATCATCGTCCAGATGCCGCTCCCCCCGGGGATCGGCCTTCGCGTCGTCGTCGATGCCATCGACCCGTTGAAGGACATCGACGGGATCCACCCGCTCAATGCCGGCCTCCTGCGACTCGGCTACGAGGGCTTTGTCCCGGCCACCGCCCACGCGGCGCTCGAGATGCTCGAGCATTCCGGCGTCACCATCCCCGGCGCCGAGGCCGTGGTCATCGGCCGATCCCCGGTCGTGGGGATGCCCGTGGCCTTCATGCTCGTGAAGGGCGGCGCGACGGTCACGGTCTGCCACACGAAGACCCGCGATCTCGCCGCCCACACCCGGCGGGCGGACATCGTCATCGCGGCGGCCGGCCGACCCGGCCTGATCACCGGCGCCATGCTCAAGCCCGGAGCCGTCGTCATCGACGTCGGGATCAATGTCGTCGACGGTCGCATCGTCGGTGACGTCGACTTCGAGTCGGCCCGCGAGGTCGCGGCCGCGATCACGCCCGTCCCCGGCGGCGTCGGGCCGCTGACCAACGCCCTCCTCCTCGCCCACGTCGTCCGGGCCGCTCAGCGCCAGGCCGTCGAGCGCACCGCAGCTCCCGGCGTCGGCGGCGCCTCGTAGCCGGCGCCGTCGCAAACCCATCACCGCCCGAGGACCCCGATGAGCCTGCCATCAGACCTGGAGATCGCCCGCGCGGCCACCCCCCGGCCAATCCTCGAGGTCGCCCGCGACCTCGGCCTGCGCGACGATGAAGTCGAACCGTATGGCTTCACGAAGGCGAAGATCGGCCTCGCCGCGATCGAGCGACTGGAGGCCGAGCGTCCTCGGGGCAGGTACGTCGTCGTCACCGCCATCACCCCGACCCCGCTTGGCGAGGGCAAGAGCACGACGACCGTGGGGCTCGCCCAGGGCCTGAACCGGATCGGGCACGATGCGGCGGTCTGCATCCGCCAGCCGAGCCTCGGCCCGGTCTTCGGGATCAAGGGCGGCGCCGCCGGGGGCGGCTACTCCCAGGTCATCCCGATGGAGGACTTCAACCTCCACCTGACGGGCGACGTCCACGCCATCGGAGCGGCCCACAACCTCGCCGCGGCGTTCGTCGACAACCACATCCACCACGGCAACACCCTGGGCATCGATGCCCTCAACGTCCTCTGGCCGCGCGCGGTCGACATCAGCGATCGGGCCCTCCGGAAGGTCGTCGTGGGCCTCGGCGGCCGCGAGAACGGTTACCCGCGCGA
This sequence comes from Chloroflexi bacterium RBG_16_70_13, assembly GCA_001795245.1. Taxonomy (GTDB): domain Bacteria; phylum Chloroflexota; class Limnocylindria; order Limnocylindrales; family CSP1-4; genus UBA5189. The sequence continues at coordinate 24,540 of MGOD01000118.1, read as the reverse complement.
GACCGAGTTCGTGATCACCGTCGCGTCCGAGGTCATGGCCGTGCTGGCCCTGGCGAGCGACCTCGGGGACCTGCGAGTCCGGCTCGGGCGGGTCGTCCTGGCCACGACCCGCGACGGCGCGGCGATCACCGCCGAGGACCTCAAGGTCGCCGGGGCGATGACGGCCCTCTTGACCGATGCGATCAAGCCGAACCTCCTCCAGACGCTCGAGGGCGGCCCGGCCTTCGTCCACTGCGGGCCCTTCGCCAACATCGCCCACGGCAACAACTCCGTCCTGGCCGACCGGATCGCCCTGGCGACGAACGAGATCGTCTGCACGGAGGCCGGCTTCGGGGCCGACATGGGCGCCGAGAAGTTCTTCGACATCAAGTGCCGGGCCTCGGGGCTCCGGCCGGACGCGGCGGTCGTGGTGGCCACGATCCGGGCCTTGAAGATGCACGGCGGGGTCGGCCGGATCGTTGCCGGCAAGCCCCTTGATCCGGCTCTCCAACAGGAGAACGTCGAGGCCGTCGCGCGCGGTGCGCAGAACCTCGCCAAGCAGATCGAGAACGTCAGCCTCTTCAACGTGCCGGTCGTCGTGGCCATCAACGCCTTCCCGACGGACACGAAAGCCGAGGTCGAGGCCGTCCGGCGGGTGGCGACCGAGGCCGGCGCCCGGGACGCCGTCCTGGCCAACCACTGGGCCGAGGGCGGGGCCGGGGCGACGGACCTCGCGGCCGCGGTCTGGGCGGCGGCCGAAGAGGGCGCGCCGAACTTCCAGCTCCTCTACCCGGATGACGCACCGCTGACCGAAAAGATCGAGGCCATCGCGACGAAGGTCTACGGGGCGAATGGGGTGGACTACCTGCCCGCCGCGGCGAAGGCGCTCCGGCAGTACGAGGCGCTCGGGTTCGGGCACCTCCCGATCTGCATGGCAAAGACCCAGTACTCGCTGAGCCACGACGCCTCGCTGAAGGGCCGGCCGAGTGGCTTCCGGCTGCCGATTCGGGAGATCCGGCTGTCGGCCGGCGCCGGCTTCATCACCCCGCTCGCGGGCGAGATGCGGACGATGCCGGGCCTGCCCTCCCGGCCGGGCGGCGAGAACATCGACATCGACGCCAGCGGCGAGATCGTCGGCCTGTTCTAGTGCCCGGCTCGAGATCCCCGACGTGACGTCCCGCATCGAATGGGTCGGCGGCCAGTGCCGCCTCCTGGCCACGATCGCGGAGGAGTTCGACCGGACGCGACCGTTCGCCGGCCTCACGATCGGAACCGGGATCCACCTCGAGCCCAAGACCGTGGCCCTGCTCCTGACGCTGCGCCGCGGCGGCGCGAGGGTCCTCTCGACCGGCAACCTCAACACGACCCAGCCCGAGTCGGTCGCCTACCTCAACGCCCACGGGGTGGAGGCGATCGGCGGGCCGACCCAGGACGAGGCGGTCCGGAACGGCCACATCGACGCGATCCTCGACGCCGCCCCGGACCTCATCCTCGACAACGGTGGCGACATGTACGCCCGCTGGCTGGAGCGGCCGGACGCGCGGCTCCGGGGCGGCACCGAGGAGACCACGAGCGGCCGGATCCGGCTCACGCCGTTGCGCGAGCGCCTCGACCTCCCGATCCTCGTCATCAACGACAGCCCGATCAAGCAGTTCGCGGAGAACCGTCACGCCGTCGGCCAGAGCACGGTCGAGTCGTTCCTGCGGATCACGAACATGGCGACGAACGGGCGCCGGGTCGTCGTCTTCGGCTACGGCAGCGTCGGCAAGGGCGTCGCCCTCAGCTTCCAGCGCGCTCACGCCTTCGTGAGCGTGATCGAGGTCGATCCCGTCCTCCGCATGGAGGCGATGTGGGACGGCTTCATGGTCCCGGATCGCGACGAGGCGCTGTCGGCGGCCGACATCGTCATCACGGTCACGGCGGCGCGCGACGTCGTGACCGCCCGCGACCTGGCGATCCTCCCGGACGGGGCGATCCTCATCAATGCCGGGCACCTGCCGGTCGAGATCGACGTGCCCGGGATGGCGGCCGATCGCTCGGTGGCCACCTTCGGGCCGACCGACGCGGGCATCTCGACCTTCCGGATGCGCGACGGGCGCGCGATCCACCTCTTGACCGACGGCCACATGGTCAACCTTGCCGGCCCGCGGCCGCTCGGCAACTCGATCGAATCGATGGACCTCGGCTTCAGCCTCCAGGCCCGCTGTCTCGAGGCTGTCGCCAACGGCGAGGTCGGGCGCGACTCCTGCGTCGTGCCGGTGCCGCGGCGGATCGACGAGTGGGTCGCCCGGGCCTACGTCGAGCTGGCGAGAATCCGGCCGGCGACGCGAGCCTGAGCGGCGGTCAGGCGAGCCGTCAGCCGAGCCAGCCCGTGCTGGCCGCCATCACGAGCGCGACGACGAGCCCGGCGCCGATGCCCAGGGTCCCGGCGCCCCAGGCAAGGGCGTCAACCGGGCCGAGCGGCTCGCCGTCCCCGTGGGCGTGGTCATCGTGGCCGTGGTCCTCGCCGTGGTCGCCCGCGCCGTGCGGGCCGGCCATGGCATCGCTGGCGTGGGAATCGTGGCTGGTGCTGGTCATCGGGGTCGGCTACCTCCGGCCCGGATCGTACACGCCGCGCCCGTAGACTCAACTCGTGCAGCCGACCGACCGCCGGCCATCGATCGACACGGGGCTGGTCGCCAGCCTTCGCGGCCTCGACCGTGACGGGCGGCTCCTGTTCCTGACCCGGGTCCTCCGGATGTTCGGCTACGGCTTCCTGGCGGTCGTCCTCGTCCTGTACCTCGACGCCCTCGGCCTCGATGCCCTGACGATCGGAACGATCCTGACCCTGACGCTCGTCGGCGACACCCTGATCTCGCTCTGGCTCACGACGCAGGCCGACCGCATCGGGCGGCGGCGGGTCCTCGTCGCCGGCGCGGTCCTCATGGTCGTGGCGGGGGTCGTCTTCGCCGCCACGAGCTGGGTCCCGCTGCTGATCCTGGCCGCGACGATCGGGGTCATCAGCCCGACCGGCAACGAGGTGGGGCCGTTCCTTGCCGTCGAGCAGGCGGCCCTCAGCCAGACGACGCCCGATGCGCGCCGGACGCCGACCTTCGCCTGGTACAACCTCGCGGGGTACGTCGCGACCGCGTTCGGAGCGCTCGGCGCGGGCACGCTCGGCCAGGCGCTGCTGGGGGCCGGCCTCGCACCGGTGGACGCCTACCGGGCGATCGTCGTGGGCTACGCGGTCGTGGGGCTGGCGATGGTCGCCGCCTTCAGCCGGGTCGGCCCCGGCGTCGAGGCGCCGCCGGCACAGGCGGCCGATGATGGGATCGCGCGCCGCCTCGGCCTCGGGCGCTCGAAGGGGATCGTGGCCCGACTCTCGGCGCTCTTCGCGATCGACAGCTTCGCCGGCGGCTTCATCCCCCAGAGCCTGATGGCCTACTGGTTCCACCTCAAGTTCGGCGTCGAGCCCGCGGTCCTCGGCGGGATCTTCTTTGGGGCGAACCTCCTGGCGGCGGTGTCGTCGCTGTCCGCGTCGCGGATCGCGGCCCGGATCGGGCTCGTGAACACGATGGTCTTCACCCACCTGCCGTCCAACCTGCTGCTGATCCTCGTGCCGCTCATGCCGACGCTGCCGCTGGCGGTCACAGTGCTGCTCCTCCGCTTCAGCCTCAGCCAGATGGACGTGCCCACCC
>MGOD01000118.1:20486-20769 GCA_001795245.1 Chloroflexi bacterium RBG_16_70_13 | reverse complement strand
AGCGACGGCGGCCCTGGCCGGCCTGCCGTTCTTCTTCGCGGGCGGCCTGAAGATCGTCTACGACCTCGCGTTGTGGGCCGCCTTCCGGGCCTACCCGGCGCCGGAGGAGCGCCGTTCGGCGGGAGGGTCGTGACCGGGTCAGCCAGCCGAGCGCCGTGGCCGGCCGGGCATACCGAGCCGCCACCAGACGAAGAGGGCGACAAGGGCCACGACCCCGAGCGCGATCGCGAGGTCGAACGGCTGGAGGGCGTGGCGGATGTCGACCCAGTTCTCGCCGAGTTGC
>MGOD01000118.1:13192-20398 GCA_001795245.1 Chloroflexi bacterium RBG_16_70_13 | reverse complement strand
CGGCCGGGAACGAGATGAAGGTCCTGACGACCGGCAGGAGGCGGCTGAAGAAGGCGGTCGCCGGCCCGTACTTCTCGAAGAACCGCTCGGCGAGCTCGATCTCGTGGGGCCGGATCAGGAAGTACTTGCCCCAGCGCTCGAGGAACGGCCGGCCGCCCCAGGCGCCGATCGCGTACGCCACGAGCGAGCCGATCGTGTTGCCGATCGTCGCGACCGTGACGACGATCCAGAAGCTCCAGGTCCCGCGGGTCAGCGGCTCGATGGCGCTCGGGTCGGAGACGAGGAAGCCGGCGTACGGGAGGATCAGCTCCGAGGGCAGCGGAACCATCGCCGACTCGATCGCCATCGCGACCCCCACCCCGAGGTAGCCGACGGCCCCGTACAGCCCATTCAGGAAGGGGATGACGATCTCGTCGATGAACGCGAGCAACGGGCCTCCTCGGGGCGGGGGTTCGGGGGAGTCGCGGACGGTTGCGACAGGGACGCGGGGGAGCATAGCCGACTATCCTGCGGGCGTGACCGACCCCCACTTCGTGCCCCAGCGGTCGCCGGTGCCGGCAGGGGACGGCACGATCGTCCTCACCGGCGCGGACCTGACGATCCTCGATGTCGAGGCCGTCGCTCGCCACGGGGCCGCTGCCGCGCTCGACGTCCACGCCCGGGCGCGGATGCAGGAGGCCCGCGAGGTCATCGAGCGGCTCGTCGCCGAGGGCGCCGTGGTGTACGGGGTCACGACCGGCTTCGGGGCGCTGGCCGATCGCTCGATCGACGCGGCCGACGTCGAGCGGCTCCAGGAGAACCTCCTCGTCAGCCATGCCGTGGGCGTCGGCGAGCCATTGCCGCGGGACGTCGTGCGGGCAATGCTCCTGCTGCGAGCCAACACGCTGGCCCTGGGCCATTCCGGGGTGCGACCGCTCGTCGTCGATCGGCTTCTCGACTTCCTGCGGCTCGACGTCCACCCGGTCGTGCCGGCCCAGGGATCCGTGGGCGCGTCAGGCGACCTCGCGCCGCTCGCCCATCTCGCCCTGCCGCTCATCGGCCGGGGTACCGCGGAGCTCAACGGGCAGATCGTGCCGGCCCTCGTCGCCCTTCGCGAGGTCGGCCTGGAGCCGCTGGCCCTGGGGCCGAAGGAGGGCCTCGCCCTCCTCAACGGGACCCAGCTGATGTCGGCCCTCGGGGCGCTCCTCCTGGCCGACGCCGACCGCCTCGTGCGCACGGCGAGCACCGTCGCCGCGATGAGCGTGGAGGCGCTCCTCGGGACCGACGTCGCGTTCTCCGCGGCCTACCAGCTCGCCCGGCCGCACCCCGGGCAGGTCGAGGTCGCCGCCGAGCTCCGCGGGCTCCTCGTCGAGTCCGGTCTCCAGGCGTCCCATCACGGGTCGTCGCACAAGGTCCAGGACCCCTACTCGCTCCGCTGCATCCCCCAGGTCCACGGCGCCGTCCGGGATGCGCTCGACCACCTCCGGCGGGTCCTCGACATCGAGCTCAACTCGGCCACCGACAACCCGCTCGTCTTTCCGGGTGGTGGCGCGACCGACGCGAGCGCCCTCGCGACCGGCGGCGGCCTCGTCATCTCGGGCGGCAACTTCCACGGCGAGCCGGTCGCCCTCGCCCTCGATTTCGCCAAGCTCGCCCTCGCCGAGCTCGGCGCGATCAGCGAGCGCCGGACCGCCCTGCTCCTCGACCCGCACCTCAACGGCGGGCTGCCGGCCTTCCTGGCACCGGCGTCGGGCCTCGACTCCGGCTTGATGCTCCTCCAGTACACGGCCGCCGCCCTTGCATCCGAGAACAAGGTCCTTGCCCATCCGGCATCCGTCGACTCGATCCCCACGAGCGCGAACCAGGAGGACCATGTCTCGATGGGCCCGATCGCCGGCCGCCACGCCCGCCAGGTCCTGGATCACGTCGAGCGGATCGTGGCCATCGAGGCGCTCTGCGCGGCCCAGGCCCTCGATCTCCGGCTCGCGTCGCTCCCCGGCGTCGTGCCGGGCGCCGGCGTCCGCGCCGCCCACGCCCGGGTCCGAGCTGTGGCCCGTCACCTCGACGCCGACCGCGAGCTCGGCCCGGATCTCGCGGCCGCTACCGTGCTCGTCCGCGACGGTGCCCTGGCGACCCTGGCGACCCTGGCGGGCGCGGGCGCGGGCCCGCGCGCGCAGGCCTGAGCCGGCATGGCCGGCGTTCGAATTCTCGACGTCCGCGATGCGGACGGGTTCGCCCGGCTTCCGCCCTGCGCCGACCCCGGTTTCGACCACCGGAGCTGCGACTACTGGGAGGACGCCGAGCGGGGATCGAAGGCCGCCCGGCTGTCGTGGTGGGACCCCACTGCCGCGCCGACGCCGGCCCCGAAGCCGGCTGCCGCCAACCCGTTCGCCCCCGCCTCCGGCGGGCCCGCCTTCAATCCCTTCGCCCCGGCCGGGGCGCGGCCGTCCTTCAACCCGTTCGGCGACGACGATGACGAGCCCGCGGACAACCCGTTCGCGCCGCGTCGCGAGGCGCGGCCGACGATCGGCGCCGACCAGCCACGGAAGCTCCAGCTCCTCGGCCGCGGCCTGGCCGTCTTCGGCACGTACGCCAAGGTCCTCGAGGTCGATGGTCGGTCCGTCGCCTACGTCCAGTTCGGGCCACTCTCGGCCTACCCCCGCGCGCAACGCCTGCGAGATCTCTATCCGCGCCTTCCGGCGACGCCCCTCCCGGCGGTCATCACCTGCATCGCGACCACGCCCGAGGCCCGCGGCGCCGGCCACGCCCGGCGCCTCGTGGCCGCCGTCTGCGACGACCTCGCCGGCCGCGGCTTTGCCGCCGTCGAGGCGTACCCGGAACGCGGAACGCGGCCGGACTCGACGAGCGCCGCGACGCCCGAGTTCTGGATCGCCTGCGGCTTCGCAATCGCCGTCGACGACGAGCGCTACCCGGTCCTCCGGCGGGACCTGTGAGGGTCCGAGCGGGGTCCCTGCTGTCGGCGGTGATCGTCGTGGCGGCATGCGTCGCGGCGGCCTGCGCCCCGGTGGCGACCTCGCCGCCGCCGTCGATCGGCGAGACGATCCCGCCGACGGCGCCGGCCACGCCCGGTCCGCCGGCGACGCTCGTCCCGACCTCGGGCGTCGTCATCGATTCGACGCTCCTCGAGATCCTGCCGGAGTCGGTCGACGGGCTGGACCTCGTCGAAAGCCCCGACGCCGAGGCCGCCGCGCTCGGTGACCCGCAGCTGGAGGCCGTTGCGGCCTCGATCGCCGCCGGGATTGCGGTCGATCCTGCGACCGGCGAGTTTGCCTATGCGATCGTCGTGCGGCTGCTGCCCGGCTCGCTCGACGGGGCTGCCTTCCGCGACTGGCGCGACTCCTTCGACGAGGGCGCCTGCTCACAGGCGGACGGCGTCCAGGGCCACGCGGAAACCGAAATCGGGGGTTTCACCGTCTACATCGGGACGTGTGTCGGTGGTCTTCGCACCTACCACGTCTGGCTCGAGACGCGCCAGGTGCTCATCTCGGTCTCGGCCGCCGGCGAGCGGCGCCTGGGCGAGCACCTCGTCGAAAACCTCCGCCCCTAGGGAGGGTCCACGTGCGCCACCTTCGGATCACCCTCGCGGTGGCCGTCCTCGCGGGCGGCTTCAGCCTCCTCGGGCTCGCGTATCCGGGCTGCGCATACGCCTGCTCGTGCATGGAGCCGCAGCCGATCGCGACGTATGTCGGCCAGCCCGACACGATGGTCCTGACCGGCGCCGTCGTCGCCATGGATGCCACGACGCAACGCGGGACCTTCCACGTCGAGCGCTGGTACCAGGGCTCGAGCGAGGTCTCCGACATCCCGATCATGAGCGGCGACGGCGCCAACTGCGGGATCCCGCTGACCGTCGGCCAGGAGCTCGTGATGGTGGCTTTCGTGGCCGACGGCTTCCTCCAGCCCAACATCTGCTCGCCCTGGGCCGATCTCTCCACGCCGGGGGGCCAGCAGCTCCGTGACGAGACGATCGAGGCCTTCGGCGAGGGAACGCCACCGGATGACGCCGCGGGGCCGGGCGCTCCGGAGAACGGCGGTGGCGGCTTCGCCCTGCCGTGGATCGTCGTCGCCAGCGGCGGAGCGGTGGCCCTCATCGTCGTCATCGTCGCGGCGGCGTCGCTCGTCTCGGCCCGCCGCGGGAGCTGAGCCCCCGGACGCCGAGGCTGCCCGCGATCGCGCCGCGTCGCCGCGACCGCGAGGCCCCGTGGACCGCCCGAGGCCTGCCACCGCGGCCTACGATGGGGCCATGACCGAAGCCGCTCGTTCGGTTCTGCCAGGCGCGCGGCCGGTCCGTGCCCCGCGCGGCACCCGGATCTCCTGCCGCGGCTGGCAGCAGGAGGCGGTCCTCCGGATGCTCATGAACAACCTCGACCCGGAGGTCGCCGAGGACCCCGACAACCTCGTCGTCTACGGCGGCACGGGCCGGGCTGCCCGCAGCTGGGCCGCCTTCGACGCGATCGTCCGGGCGCTCCGCCGACTCGCCGACGACGAGACGCTCCTCATCCAGAGCGGTAAGCCCGTCGGCGTGCTCCGCACGAACGAGTGGGCGCCGCGGGTCCTCATCGCCAATTCCAACCTCGTGGGGAAGTGGGCGACCTGGGACCACTTCCGCGACCTCGAGCGGCGCGGCCTGATGATGTACGGCCAGATGACCGCCGGGTCCTGGATCTACATCGGGACCCAGGGGATCCTCCAGGGCACCTACGAGACGTTCGCCGAGCTCGCCCGCCAGCACTTCGGGGGGACGCTCCGGGGGCGGGTGACGCTGACCGCCGGCCTCGGCGGGATGGGCGGGGCCCAGCCCCTGGCCGTGACGATGAACGAGGGGGTCTGCCTGGCCATCGAGGTCGACGAGGGGCGCGCTCGACGGCGCCTCGACATCGGCTACGTCGACGCCCTCACCGCCGATGCGGGGGAGGCCTTGGCGCAGGCCCGGGCCTGGGCGGCCGCGGGCCAGGCCCGGAGCATCGCCCTCGTCGGCAACGCCGCCGAGATCGAGCCCGCCTGGGCGAAGGCGGGAGAGCGCTTCGACGTCGTCACCGACCAGACCTCGGCCCACGACCCACTCGACGGTTACGTGCCCGCCGAGATCGCCCTCGGCGACGCGATCATCCTCCGGGCCTCGCAGCCGGACGAGTACATCCGCCGCTCGATCCGCTCGATGGGCGACCACGTCCGGGCGATGCTGTCCTTCCTCCGCGACGGCGCCGTCGTCTTCGACTACGGCAACAACCTCCGAGCGATGGCCGCCGAGGCCGGTGTCGAGAACGCCTTCGACTACCCGGGCTTCGTGCCGGCCTTCATCCGGCCGCAGTTCTGCGAGGGCCGCGGGCCGTTCCGGTGGGCTGCGCTGAGCGGTGACCCGGCCGACATCCTGCGCACCGACCGGGCGATCCTCGAGCTCTTCCCCGACGACGAGGGGCTGCGTCGCTGGATCGAGATGGCCGAGGCCAAGGTCCCCTTCCAGGGCCTGCCGGCCCGGATCTGCTGGCTCGGCTACGGCGAGCGGGCGAAGGCCGGCCTCGCCTTCAACGAGCTCGTCCGGACCGGCGAGGTCGCGGCCCCGATCGTCATCGGCCGCGATCACCTCGACTCAGGGTCCGTCGCCTCGCCGAACCGCGAAACCGAGGCGATGCTCGATGGCACGGACGCCGTCGCCGACTGGCCGCTCCTCAACGCCCTCGTGAACACGGCCGCCGGGGCGACGTGGGTCAGCATCCACCACGGCGGCGGCGTCGGGATCGGCTACTCGCAGCACGCCGGGATGGTCGTCGTCGCCGACGGGACGGACCTCGCGGCCCGGAAGCTCGAACGGGTCCTCACGACGGATCCGGCGATGGGCGTCCTGCGCCACGTCGACGCCGGCTACGAGCGGGCGATCGAGGTCGCGCGGGAGCGCGCGGTCATCATCCCGATGCTGGACGATCCCGTCTAGCCCATCCGGGAGCAGGGCGGGGGGGCGGGCCTGGACGCCGAGTACCCGACCGGCGCCGGTGGCACGATGTGCACGATGCTCATCGAGTCCGTCCCGAACTACTCGGAGGGTCGCCGCCCCGAGGTCGTGGACGCGATCGCGGAGGCCGTCACCACGACCCCCGGCGTCCACCTCCTCGACCGGACCTCGGACGCGTCCCACAACCGGTCCGTCCTGACCATCGCCGGCGAGGCCGAGGCGGTGTCCCGGGCCCTCGAAGCGACGATCGCGATGGCGATCCGCGAGATCGACATGGAGCAGCACACTGGCGAACACCCCAGGATCGGGGCCGTCGACGTCGTGCCGTTCGTGCCCCTGGGCGAGACGACGATGGACCAGGCGATCGCCCAGGCCCGGATGTTCGGGCGAGCCATGGCGGAGCGGTTCGGGATCCCGGTCTTCCTCTACGCGAAGGCCGCCACGCGGCCCGACCGCATCCGCCTGGCCGACGTCCGGCGCGGCGGCTACGAGGGCCTTCGCGACGAGATCGCGACGAGCGGACGGGGCCCGGATTACGGGCCGGCGCGGACGCACCCGCGGGCCGGCGCCATGGCCGTCGGGGCCCGCCCGTTCCTCATCGCCTGGAACATCAACCTCGAAGCGGACGACGTCGACCTCGCCAGGCGGATCGCCCGGCGGGTCCGCGAGTCGGGCGGCGGACTGCCGGCCGTCCAGGCGAACGGCTTCATGATCGACGAGCTCGACTGCGCCCAGGTCTCGATGAACCTCCTCGACTTCGAGACGACGCCGCTGTGGCGCGTCTGGGAGGAGGTCAGCGCGGTCGCGGCCGAGGACGGGGTCGGGCTGCGCGAATCCGAGCTCATCGGGCTCGCTCCGCTGGCCGCGTTCATGGCCGTTGCGAATCACGCCGGGGTATCTGTTGAGGCGGCCATCGAGGATCGCTTCGCCGCCGCCGCGACGGCGATCCGGCTGCGGGACGCGGACCCGATGATGGCCCTCGAGCTCCGCCTCGAGGCGGCCAGGGCGGCGGGCGAGGCCCGGGCGGCAGGCTCGTGAGCTCTCTCCGCCTCATCCAGGGCGGCCGGGCCGCGGAAGGCCTGCCCGGCCTCCTCGTCGAGGGAGCCGCCGAGATCGCCACGCTGGCCGGCGGGCTCCGGCGGGGCTCCGCCCAGGACGATCCCGCACTCGCCGGCGCGCCGGGTGCCGACGAGGCCACGGCCGATGGCGGCCAGGTCATCGCCTGCTGGGAGGGTCGAATCCTGGCCGTCGGCCCG
>MGOD01000118.1:12760-13173 GCA_001795245.1 Chloroflexi bacterium RBG_16_70_13 | reverse complement strand
GGCGCTCGAGGGTGGCGGCTACCCGATCCCCCGGTTCGCCCGTCTCGACGCCCAGGGAGGCACGGTCACGCCGGGCCTGGTCGATCCGCACACCCATCTCCTGTTCGCCGGCTCCCGCGAGGACGAGCTCGTCATGCGCCAGCGGGGGGCCGCGTACCTCGAGATCCTCGAGGCGGGTGGCGGCATCCTCTCAACCGTCGCCGCGACCCGCGCGGCAACGGTCGAGGCGCTCGAGGAGCATGGCCGGCGGTGGCTCGGCGAGATGCTCGGCCACGGGACAACGACGATCGAGGCCAAGTCCGGCTACGGCCTCGACCTCGCGACCGAGCTCCGGCTCCTCGACGTCGCCCACCGGCTGGGGGCCAGCGGACCGATCGACGTCCTCCCGACCTGGCTCGGCGCCCACGCCGTCC
>MGOD01000118.1:10547-12637 GCA_001795245.1 Chloroflexi bacterium RBG_16_70_13 | reverse complement strand
AGGCCGGCGTCTTCACCGCGGACCAGTCCCGGCGAATCCTCGAGGCGGCTGCACGGCTCGGGCTCCAGTCACGTCTCCACGCCGACGAGCTCGCCCCGAGCGGTGGCGCGGAGCTCGCCGCCGAGCTCGGCGCGCTGAGCGCCGACCACCTCGCGGCGCCGTCCGAGGCCGGGATCGACGCCCTGGCCCGGGCGGCCGAGGGCGAGCATCCCGTCGTCGCGACGCTCCTGCCGGCGACGACCTGGTTCCTGATGCATGACGACTACGCCCCGGCCCGGACGTTGATCGAGCGCGGCGTGCCGGTCGCGCTGGCGACCGACTTCAATCCGGGCACCTCCCCGACACCGAGCCTCCCGTTCGTCATGTCGGTGGCCTGCCTCGAGCTCAAGCTGACGCCGTCCGAGGCGCTCGCGGCGGTCACGATCAACGCCGCCCACGCCCTGGGCCGGGGCGACGACATCGGCTCCATCGAGCCGGGCAAGGCCGCTGACCTCGTCGTCTGGCGTGTCCCGACCCACCGCCAGATCCCGTACTGGCCGGCTGCCGACCTCGTCCGGACGGTGGTCAAGGCCGGCCGGGTGGTCCTGGACCGCGCGCCGGCCTGATCCGGACGGGCGCCTGCCCGAACCGTCGCCTCCCTCGAACCGTCGCCCGCTCGCGTCGTCGCACCGCCGCTCGCGCCGTTGCCGGGCGTCCCGCGTCAGACCTTGCTGCGGGACTCCAGGACGACCGTCGTGACCTCGTCGGGGAGCGTCGAGATCGAGACCGAGAGCTTTGGCTGCGGCGCCGGCGTGCCGCCCATCTCGTGGAAGAACCGGGCGAGCGCGTCGGCGCAGTCGGCCTCCTCGGGGCAGACCGGCATGGCGACGACGATCTTCGGGTCGAGCTGGGCGACGAGCTCGGCGGCCTTCGTCGCGGTGAGGGCGCCGCCGACGGGGACGCAGGCGATGTCGATGCTGCCGATGTCGCCAAGCTTCTCCTCGGTCAGGAGATGGCCGACGTCCCCGAGATGGATCGTGTGGAGCCCGTCGAGCTCGACCACGAAGGCCGTCTGCCGTCCGCGGATGGCGCCCTTCTGGTCGTCCCGCCACGTCCGGATACCGGTCACGAGGACCTCCTTGACCTCGTACTCCCCGGGTCCGTCGAGGGCGAAGGCGTCCTCGAGGCTCGTCGGGATGACCGTCCCGCCGTCGCGCGTGCGGCGGCCCTTCGCCTTTGGCAATGGCTCGTCGTCGGAGTGGCTGAAGGTCGCGATGTCGCCGGTGATTCCGCGCCCGGTGGGCCCAACGATCGCCGGGTAGGCGTCGGCGACGACGACCGCGTCGCGGCCGCGCAGGCGGATGCACGTCCGCCCGTACCAGGTGATCTCCATCGCCCCGATTCTGACACACGCCGATTGGCGCCGCGTTCACGGGCGATCATCTCGCCGACCCGGGTGAGGCCCTCCGAAAAAGGGAGGACCGGAGACGCCTGCCCAATCGGCGCCTCCGGTCGGAGGGAGGGAGGATGGAACCTCGAGGGTTCGGTCCGAGATGAAGGCTACGGGCCTCGCGTTCAGACGCGAGGCCCGAGTCGGTTAAGAAACGGACATCCGCTCGGGCTCCGGCAGGGGACTGCCGAGGACCCATGTCGCGGCCGAGCGACCCGCGACGCGGCGCGGCTCGGGGCGCGATCCGGGTCGGTGTAGGATCGGCGTCTCGTGCCGACCCGACCAGCGCGCCGCCTCGCCGCCCTCCTCGCGGCCGCGACCTTCCTGGGCGGCTGCACGAACGGCGACGCGACCTCGAGCACCTTGCCGTCGGGCAGCGCGACCGCCGCGCCGAGCCAGACCGCGGCCGCCGACTCGATCGAGGTCTACCGGGCGATCGCCGCCGACATCGTCGAGATCCGCGGCCTCGACGCCCCCGATCGGATCGAGCCGAAGGTCATCGACGCCGACCAGCTCCGGGCCAACCTGGAGGCCGACTTCGAGACCTCCAACCCGGACGCCCAGATCCTCCTCGGCGAGCGCGTCTACAAGGCCCTCGGCCTGCTCCCGGAGGACGCCTCCCTCAAGGACATCTACCTCGATCTCCAGGGCAGCCAGGTCA
>MGOD01000118.1:5865-10539 GCA_001795245.1 Chloroflexi bacterium RBG_16_70_13 | reverse complement strand
CTACGACCCCGCGGTCGACGAGCTCTTCATCGTCAGTCGATCGGGCGGTCTCGGGCCCATCGAGCGGGTGACGTACGCCCACGAGTTCACCCACGAGCTCCAGGACCGGGCGTTCGACCTCGAATCCCTGGGCCTGGACGAAGCCTTCGACGAGGGCGACCGGGCGCTCGCCGTCCTCGGGCTCGTCGAGGGCGACGCGGTCAGCGCGCAGACGACGTGGATGCTGGAGAACCTGACGCCCGCCGAGCTCGGCGCGGTCGCCGCCGAGGGCTCCGAGCCAGAGATGCTGGAGGTCCTCGCCCGGACGCCGGCGATCCTCCTCGAGACGTCGTTCTTCCCGTACCAGGCCGGGGCGACCTTCGTGAGCGGGCTCCTGGGGCAGGGTGGCTACGACGCCGTCAACGCGGCCTTCGAGCGGCTGCCCGAATCGACCGAGCAGGTCCTCCACCCGGACAAGTACGACGCCGGCGAGGCCCCCATCGACGTCGAGCTCCCCGACGACATCGCTTCGAGGTTCGGGACGGGCTGGAGCCTCGACGCCCAGGACACCCTCGGTGAGCTGCAGCTCCGGGTCTGGCTCCGCGAGGGCGGCATCCGGGGCGATCTGGCCCGCCTCGCCGTCGAGGGCTGGGGCGGCGACCGGGTGGGGCTCCTGGGGGGTCCAGACGCCGACACCGTGGTGCTCGCGACGACCTGGGACACGGAGGACGACGCGGTCGAGTTCCGGACCGCGGCCGACGATGCCGCGCTCGGCCTTGGCCTGGACGTCCTGTCGAAGCGATCCGGGCGGAACGTGGCGATCCTGATCGGCGGCGGGCTGCCGGGTCGCTTCGCGGGGACGCTCCTCGACCAGCTCGTCGCCGGCTGACCCTACATCGCCTCGGGGGCGGAGATCCCGAGCAGGCCGAGCGCGTTGGCCAGGGTGATCCGAGTGACGTCGACGAGGGCGAGCCGGGCCGCCGACCGCCCGGCGTTGGCCGCGTCGACGACCTTGGCGTCGCGGTAGAAGGCATGGAACGCGGTCGCCAGCTCCGTCGCGTACGTCGTGACGCCCTGCGTCTCCTGCGCCTCGGCCGCGTCCTCGACGACCTCGGGGAAGCGGGTGACGATCCGGGCAAGGGTCGCCTCCTCGGGACCAGCGAGGCTCCCCCGGAGTGACGGTGCGGCCGCCAGGCCGGCCTCGGCCGCCTTGCGCAGGATGGAGGCGATCCGGGCATGGGCGTACTGGACGTAGTAGACGGGGTTCTCGTTCGACTGCTTCTTGGCCAGCTCGATGTCGAAGTCGATGTTGACGTTCGCACCGCGGCTGGCGAAGAACCAGCGGGCCGCGTCCGGGCCGATCTCGGCGAGGAGCTCGTCGAGCGAGACGAACGTGCCGGCCCGCTTTGACATCGAGACCTCGACGCCGCCACGGACGAAGCTGACCCAGCCGGTGAGGAGGATCTCGACCGCGGCCCGGTCGTAGCCCATCGCCTGCGCCGCGTTCTGGACCCGGGCGACCGTGCCGTGGTGGTCGGCGCCCCAGATGTAGATGAGGTGGTCGAAGCCCCGGCTGAGCTTCTCGGTCACGTAGCCGATGTCCGAGGCGAAGTAGGTCGGCTCGCCGTTCGAACGGATGACGACACGGTCCTTGTCGTCGCCGAAAGCCGTGGACCGGAACCACAGGGCGCCGTCCTGCTCGTAGAGGTGGCCGCCGGCCCGCAGCCGTTCGACCGCCCGATCCACCCAACCCTCGGCGTGGAGGCTGCCCTCGGTCTTCCAGACGTCGAAATGGACGCCGAGCGAGTCGAGCGTCGCCTCGATGCCCGCCCGGATCCGCTCCGAGGCCCAGCGGCCGGTCTCCCACGTTGCGGCTTCCGGTGATCCTTCGGCACCGGCCGCGATCCCGGCCGGCAACTCGCTCGCCAGGTCGGCCACGTAGTCCCCGTGATAGCCGTCCTCGGGAACGGGGTCGCCGGCCCGGACGGCGAGGACGGATGCGCCGAGGTTCCGGACCTGTGCCCCGGAGTCGTTGAAGTAGTACTCGCGGGTCACCTGCTGGCCACCGGCCTCGAGGACGCGGCACAGGAGGTCGCCAACGAAGGCGCCGCGGGCGTTCCCCACCGTCAGCGGCCCCGTCGGATTGGCCGACACGAACTCGACGTTGACCCGCCGGCCGGACCGCGGGCCATCGACGCGACCCCAGGCAGCGGGCTCCGCGCGGGCGGTATCGAGGAACGCCTCGATCGCCGCATCGGCGAGGCGCAGGTTCACGAAGCCCGGCCCGGCGACCGCGGCCTCGACGATCGGCTCCCCGGACCCGACCGTGATCGCGTCGGCCAGGGCCCCCGCGATCGCGGCCGGCGGCCGCCGCAGCGGGCGGGCGAGCCGCAGGGCGAGGCTCGTGGCGAGATCGCCGTGCTCGACGTTGGCTGGCCGCTCGATCGCGACGTCCAGGGCGGTCCCCTCCGGGAGCGGCGGCAGGGCGCCTGACGCCGTGGCCCGATGCCAGGCCGCCTCGACCGCGTCCCGGGCCATCGCCCGGAGCGTCGTCGTCGTCGCGCCGGGGCTGGGCGCCGGCGTCGGCACGGTCGTCGCGGGATCGTGGCCTTGGTTGGCGGGCACGGGCTGTTCGGGCTCCGAGGGGCGGATCTGGAGCGGCCATCGTACCCGCACAGCGCCCGGTACCCAGGTCCTGGTACGCCGGTGCTCCTCGACAACGGAATCGAGGGCGGGTCCGGTTGGGCGTTGATGGATTGGGTCTAGTCAGGGGAACTGCAGGGCAGTACCGTTGGCGGTCCTGCGGGGGGTACTTTCCCCGTTGCACTCATGGAGCGTCCCAGTTCAGGAGGACGCACCTGGCGCGGGCGGCCTCAGTGCCGCCCCCACTCGACGGCGGGGGCCTCGAAGTCTGTTCCCCCGCCCCGGCATCGAACGAGGGCAGCGCATCGCCGCTCAACAGGGGGAAAGGAACGATCAGATGAAGTCTCGGGGATTCGCGTGGTCGATGAGCGACCGGGCGCGGCGGGGGTTGACCCTGTCGTGGCTGGTCCTTTTCGTGCTTTCGATCCTGATGCAGTACGGCTCCCTGGCCTCGCCGAACACGGCCCTGGCCGTGCACGACGACGGCGTCTTCGAGCTCGATGGCAACGCGGTCGATCAGGCCGCGGACGGTGACGACTGGGAGAACGGCACGCCCGGTGCGGCGGATAGTCTCTTCATCCCGGGCTCCGTCGAGAAGGACGGCGTCGATACGACGTACTTCGCGCAGGGTGGTTCGAAGGACCACCACGACATCGATGAGTGGCACCACTCGGCCACCGACGTCGCTCCCGACAAGGACGAGCTGATCGACGTCTTCGCCGCGGCCTACGACACCGCGGACGGCACTACCGTCTACTTCGGTGCCGACAAGTTCGACGACTCGGGCGACGCCCAGATCGGCTTCTGGTTCTTCCAGGGCGCCGTCTCGCTCGGCGCGAATGGCTTGTTCAATGGCGTCCACACCGTGGGTGACGTCCTCGTCTTGAGCGACTTCACCAACGGCGGTAGCGTCGACCTGATCTGTGTCTACGAATGGAACCCGCCGGGTGATGACATCGCCGCCGGCGTCCCGGACGTCACCGATTGCGACCTTGGCGACAACCTGACCCTGGCCGCGGCCGGCGCCGAGTGCGACGTCAGCGGACCGGACGGCTCCTTCAACGTCTGCGCGATCGTCAACGCCGGCGTCGAGGACGCTCCCTGGCCATTCGTCAACAAGGACGGCGCCACCGACTTCGGTGTCGGTCAGTTCTTCGAGGGTGGCATCAACCTCGACCAACTCTTCGGTGGGGACCCACCCTGCTTCTCCGGCTTCCTTGCCGAGACGCGGTCGTCCCAGGAGGTCGAGGCGCAGCTCAAGGACTTCGCCCTCGGCAACCTCGATACCTGTGGCTCCCTGACGATCGTCAAGGATGCGGTCCCGAACAGTCCTCGTGACTTCGCCTTCACGACCACCGGCGCTGGCCTCTCGAGCTTCAGCCTCGATGACGACTCGGACGCCACGCTCTCGAACACGAAGGTCTTCAGCGGCCTCGAGGCCGGCGCCTACACGGTCACCGAGGGCGCGGTCGCAGACTGGGAGCTCACGAACCTCGTCTGCAACGACGCCAACGGGTCCGTCGATCTGGGCACCCGGACGGCCACGGTCAACCTCGGGCCCGGCGAGCACGTCACCTGTACGTTCACCAACACCCGCTACGGCAAGATCATCGTCGACAAGGTCACGAACCCGAGCGGCTCCTCGCAGCAGTTCGAGTTCGACCCGAGCTACGGCTCCAACTTCTTCCTGACCGACGCGGCGGCGCCGAACGACTCCGGCTTCCTCGCCCCCGGCACCTACTCGGTGGCCGAGGTCAACATCCCGGCTGGTTGGGATCTCACCAGCGCGACCTGCTCCGACGGCAGCCCGGTCAACGCGATCAACCTGGCCCTCAACGAGACCGTGACCTGCACGTTCAACGACCGGCAGGACGGCAAGATCATCGTCGACAAGGTCACCGACCCGAGCGGCTCGAGCCAGCAGTTCGAGTTCGACCCGAGCTATGGTTCGAACTTCTTCCTGACCGATGCCGCGGCGCCCAATGACTCCGGCTTCCTCGACCCGGGCACGTACTCGGTCGTCGAGCTGACCCCGGACGGCTGGGACCTCTC
>MGOD01000118.1:0-5685 GCA_001795245.1 Chloroflexi bacterium RBG_16_70_13 | reverse complement strand
ATGCCGCGGCGCCCAATGACTCCGGCTTCCTCGACCCGGGCACGTACTCGGTCGTCGAGTTGCCCCCGGACGGCTGGGACCTCTCGTCGGTCTCCTGCTCCGATGGATCGGCCAACACGGCCATCAACCTGGGGGCCGGTGAGACCGTCACCTGTACCTTCAACAACCGCCAGGACGGCCAGATCGTCGTCGTCAAGCAGACGACGCCGGATGGCTCGCCCCAGAGCTTCGAGTTCGATCCCAGCTGGGGCGGGAACTTCTTCCTGACCGACGGCCAGTCGAACAACTCCGGCAACCTCGACCCGGGCACCTATTCGGTGGCCGAGCTGACCCCAGCCGGCTGGGACCTGACCTCGGCGACCTGCTCCGACGGCAGCGCGGTCAACGCGATCGACCTCGGCGCCGGCGAGGTCGTCACCTGCACGTTCAACAACCGCCAGGACGGCCAGATCGTCGTGGTCAAGCAGACCCTTCCCGACGGCTCGAACCAGAGCTTCGAGTTCGACTCCAGTTGGGCCGCGAACTTCTTCCTGACCGATGGCCAGTCCAACAACTCCGGCAACCTCGACCCGGGCACCTACTCGGTAGCCGAGGTCAACATCCCGGCGGGCTGGGACCTCACTGGCGCGACGTGTGACCAGGGCGAGACGATCGCCGACATCACCCTCGGGGCCGGCGAGGTCGTCACCTGCACCTTCACCAACACCCAGCGCGGCCACATCGTGGTCGACAAGGTCACCCTCCCGGGTGGCGATCCGCAGAGCTTCTCGTTCACGACCGGCGGCACCGGCTACGTCGGCTTCAGCCTGACCGACGCCGCAGCCCCCAACGACCAGGAAGTCCTGCCCGGCACCTACTCGGTCAGCGAGTCGGTTCCGGCCGGCTGGGATCTAACCGGCGCGACGTGTGACCAGGGCGAGACGATCGCCGACATCACCGTCGGGCCCGGCGAGACCGTCACCTGCACGTTCACCAACACGAAGCGCGGCCATATCGTCGTCGACAAGGTCACGGACCCGTCCGGCGACCCGCAGAGCTTCAGCTTCGTCGCCGGCGGTGCTGGCTACGAGAGCTTCAGCCTGACTGATGCGGCCGCCCCGAACAACCAGGAGGTCGTCCCGGGCGCCTACTCGGTCAGCGAGAGCGTCCCGGCTGGTTGGGACTTGACGAGCGCGACGTGCGACCAGGGCGAGACGCCCGCGAGCCTGGACGTCGAGCCCGGTGAGACCGTCACCTGCACCTTCACGAACACCAAGCGCGGCACGATCATCGTCGAGAAGCAGACAAGCCCCGACGGCGCCGAGGGTGAATTCGACTTCAGCGGCGACGCCGAGGGGACGATCGGCGACAACGGCACGATCGTCGTCTCGAACCTCCAGCCCGGCACCTACACGTCGACCGAGGCTGATCCGACGCCGGACTTCGACCTGACGTCAATCATCTGTGACGACACCAACTCGTCCGGCGACCTCGGGGCGCGGACGGCGACCTTCGAGCTCGACCCGGGCGAGACGGTCACCTGCACCTTCACGAACGTCCAGCGCGGGACGATCACGATCATCAAGGACGCCCAGCCGAACGACGCCCAGGACTTCGGCTATGACGTCAGCGGCTTCGACGGCCCGATCCACTTCGAGCTCGACGATGACGCCAACGGAACGCTCTTGAACATGCAATCGTTCGAGAACGTCCCGCCCGGCGACTACTCGGTCACCGAGGGCGCTGTGGTCGGCTGGGATCTGACCGACCTCGACTGCGTCGTCATCGGCGGGTCCTCGGCCCAGATCGACGGCGCGACGGCGAATCTGACGATGGCCGCCGGCGGCTCGATCACCTGCACCTACGTCAACTCCAGGCCCTCGATCTCGATCGTCAAGACGGCCGGTGACGCCGCCGACGGCGACGTCCTGGTCCAGGGCCCCGGCGAGGTCACCTACACCTACCTCGTTACCAACACCGGCCCGATCGCCCTCGAAAACATCCAGGTCTGGGACGACAACGGCACAGCCGACCCCGGCGATGACTTCCAGGCGGACTGCCCGGCGACGACGCTCGCCGCCGGCGCCTCGATGGAGTGCTCGGCGACCTTGACGGTCAACGAGAGCCGCGTCAACGTCGCGACGGCCACCGGCGAGTCCGAGCAGGGCACCGACGTGTCCGACGAGGACGATGCCGAGGTCCGCGTCCCCGGCGTCGAGATCGACAAGTCCAACGACGACGCCGACGGCATCGTCGGCCAGGGCCAGACCGTGACGTTCACGATCCTCGTGAACGTGACCGAGGGCCCGCTCACGAACGCCGTCGTCACCGACGTCCTGCCCGACGGCCAGACGTACGTCAACGGCAGCCAGTCCTCCAACCCGGCCTCGACCTTCGCGGTGAGCCCGGACGGAACCACGCTCACCTGGACCTTCGCCAGCCTGCCGACCGGCGACCCGGCCGCGACGATCAGCTATGACGTCACGATCGACGGCGACGCACTCGGCGCCCTGACGAACGAGGCCGAGGTCTGCGTCGACGAGCCCGGCGTGCCGTGCGACAACGACGATTCAACTGTCGAGGTCCCGGCCCTGGTCATCGACAAGAGCTACGCAGGCAACACCGGTGGCACGGCCATCAACGGCGTTGGCATCGCGAAGGTCGGTGACACCCTCACCTACACCCTGGCCTACGACCTTACCGGCGGGCCGGTCCACAACGGCGTCATCACGGACACCCTTCCGGTCGGCCTGACCTACGTCGACGGCTCGGCCACGAACAACGCTGAGTTCACGTTCGTCGACTACGACGACGCGACCCGGACGCTGACGTGGCACGCCGACGAGGTGACCGAGGACGGGACCGTGACCTACCAGGTCACCGTGGACGAAGACTCGTTCGATCTCCCGCAGCCGCTCGTCAACGTCGCCACGATCGACAGCAACGAGACGCCAGAGGATGACGCCGAGGACGACGTCCTCGTCCAGGAAGTGCTCGAGGAGACCTCTCCGCCGACGCTTCCGCCGACCGACAGCATCGACAACGGCGATCAGGCTCCGAGCAGCCCGGGCTTCGGCCTGATGCTCGCCCTGCTCGTCCTCGCCGGGGTCGGCCTCGTGGCGGGGTACCTCACCCCGACGCCCGGCCGGACCCGCCGGGAGGTGGTCCGCCGCCGCTAGGGCAGGGGCCACCACCCGGACCCGACGCAGGGTCCCCGAGACCCGGACGGGGCGCACCGCCTAGTGCGCCCCGTCCGCTCCTTTTCCGGATCCGCTCGCGGCCCCGAGCTCCGCCGCGGCTGCTACCCCGGACGATGGTCCTGGTACTCCGGTGTGCCCGAGCACCGAAGGATTGAGCGGTGCTGGGCGGTCCGGTGGGGTTAGCGTGCGGGAATAGGGGTTCCGAGGTACTGGACGACCCAGGACCTTTCGGTCATTCTGGCTGCCCGCTCGACCCCGACGAGAGGTCTGGGGCCGGCGGACGTGGTTCACATCAGGCCATTCGGAGTGAATCTCCCAGGGGAGGGGACCAATCGATGGAACGCTCGCTCACCGCGAAGCGCGTCAGCACCGCCCGCAGGGTCGGCTGGCTGACGGTCGCTTCGATGCTCGCCCTGGCGCTTCTCGCGCCGGCGACCTCGTCCGCTGCGTCGTTCAACGGCGCGATCTGGACGTCGCTCTCCGACGGCACGGCCGTCAACGCGAACATCTACGCCGACAAGAGTGACGTCTACCTCAACGGTGGGCCGCAGAACTGCGGTGGCGGACAGGGCCTGCCGGACGGCGACTACTACTTCCAGGTGACCGATCCCAGCGGCTCGGTGCTCCTGTCGCAGGACGCCATCAAGTTCCGCCAGGTCGCCGTGATCAACGGTGTCATCACCGGCGTGTCCGGTGACGGCAACCACATCGAGGGCGCCGGCGGCTGCAACGGCGGCCTGCCCGTCCAGCTCATGCCCTACGCGACCACGCCGAACAACGGCGGCGAGTACAGCGTCGACATGGGTCCCGTCGCTGACGTCGAGGCGTGCGACGGCTTCGACGCCGATTCCGCGACGTTCAACATCCTCGATTGCAGCGCGCCGACGAAGAACGACAACTACAAGGTCCGCTTCGCCGACCCGGCGATCTCGCTCGACAAGGTCGCCGATCCGACCGAGGTTCCGGCGGACGGCGCCGACGTGACCTACACGTACACCGTCTCGAACGTGGGTGACACGGCCCTGTCGGATGTCACGGTCGAGGACGACACCTGCTCGCCCGTCGACTACGTCAGCGGCGACGACAATACCAACGACCTCCTCGACCTCGATGAGATCTGGATCTTCACCTGCACCATGCTCATCACCGAGGACACGACCAACGTGGCGATCGCCCACGGCTGGGACGGCGAGAACGAGGTGACCGACGACGCCACGGCCGACGTGACGGTCCTGCCGCCGACGGCCCCGCCGACGGACGAGCCGACGGCCCCGCCGACGCTCGCCCCGACCCCGACGGTCGCCCCGACCCCGACGTTCGTCCAGTCGGTGGGCGCCGAGACCGGGACGCCGAGCGTCACGCTCCCGCCGACCGACGTCATCAATGGCCCGTCCGGCCCGGCCGACGGCACCTGGCGCCTCGCCCTCATCGCGCTGGCCGCGCTCCTCGCGAGCGTCCTCGTGTTGACCCCGGCGCGCGCGACCAGCCGCCGACGCTAGCCAGCCCAACCGGGAAGACCCAGCACGATAGGAGGCCGGAGCGACCACCGCTCCGGCCTTCGTGCTCGGTGGGCCGGCACAGGCCCGGCCGCCGCGGGTAGGATCTCCCTGAGCAGTGGCGTCGAGCAGCGCCACCCACCGGCCCGTGCGGCCGGCCAACCATAGGGTCCCCGAGACCCGGACGGGACGCACAGGCCTGAGTGCGTCCCGTCCGCCCTTTTTCGACGAGCTCTCGAGATCGACACCCGTCGTGCCCTCCGCACCGGCGTACGGCCGACGGGTCCGGTGTCGGGCGCCGACCGTCGTACCACTGGCCGTAGCCGGCCGTCATGGGACCGTGCGTTGCCCGAGCGCACCGGGATCTGACGCGGTGGTGTGGTCTGGTGGACTCGAGTGCGAATCGATAGGACCCGCTGGTACTGGACGGGCCTGCGGAAGGTCCCCCACGATGGCGGAGCCCCCTAGGCAAGGGCCCCGGATCTTCCGGGTTCCGGTACCACGCAATCATCAGTACTCGGGGACCACAATGAACAGTCGCTACCGCACGGATCGGACGAGCGCTCGCGCCATCCGCGTCGCGGCGTCGTCACTTCTCGCCCTCTCGGCGCTCAGCGTCGGAGTGGGCTCGACGCTCGCTGCCGGCGCCAGTGGCTCGATCTGGACGACCAACGATCCCTGCTCGGACCAGGCGGCCCAGAACACGAACGAATACGGGGCCGGTGACACGGTCTACGTTCGAGGCGACAACTTCGCCGCGGTCGCGGGGATCACCTGGGCGATCACCGGAGCACCCGGAGGCGGCAGCGGCGATCCGAACCTCGTCGTGGCGTCCGGATCGTCGACGACGGACGGGATCGGGGCTTTCTGCCTCGAGGCCTACGTCGTCGCCAATGATGACTGGGGCGTCTACTCGGTCGACGTGACCCAGGGCAGGACCAGGAAGAACGACAACTACCACGTGGACGCGGCGACGCTGCCGCTCCCCACTCCGGAGCCCACGCCCGAGC
>MGOD01000117.1:10845-11199 GCA_001795245.1 Chloroflexi bacterium RBG_16_70_13 | reverse complement strand
CGCCCAGCGTCTCGCGGCCATCCGCGCCTTCCATCGCTTCGCCGCCCGTTCCGGCCTCGCCGCCGGCGATCCGTGGGGTGCCATCTCGACGCCGCGCCTGCCGCGCCGCCTGCCCCGGGTGCTCGAACTGGACCAGGTTGACCGGCTCCTTGCGGCGGTCGATGCGGAGCTCGTCGCGGCGACGTCGGCCGACGCCCGGCGGGGAGCTCGTGGCGCGGCGTCGGGTTCCGCGACCGCGATCGCGCTGCGGGACCGGGCGATCATCGAGACCGCCTACGCGGCAGGCCTTCGGATCAGCGAGCTCGCGGCGGCCGAGCTCGGGGTGCTCGACCTCCGCCGGGGTGAGATCCGGGT
>MGOD01000117.1:9698-10824 GCA_001795245.1 Chloroflexi bacterium RBG_16_70_13 | reverse complement strand
GCGGATCGGGCTCCTGGGCCGGCCGGCAATCCGGGCGCTGACGACCTACCTGGACGAGGCCCGGCCGGTCCTGCTCGCGCTCCGGACATCGTCGGGACCGGATCCCGCGGTCGTCTTCCTCAACCATCACGGCGTCGGCCTCGGGGTCAGGGGTCTCCGCTACCGGATCGACCGGCTGTGCCGGGCCGCCGGGCTGCCACGCGGCGTGTCGCCCCACACCCTCCGTCACTCGTTCGCGACGCATCTCCTCGACGGCGGCGCCGACCTGCGCGTCGTCCAGGAGCTGCTGGGCCACGAGAGCCTGGCCACAACCCAGGTCTACACCCACGTCTCGCCGACGCGGCTCCGGTCGGCCTACCGCTCGGCCCACCCGCGCGCCCGGCGGTCGGGTTCGGCGCCGGACGACGCGGCGCCGGATCCGGCATCGGAGCCGGCGTGACCGCGGACGACGGACGACCCGGCGTGCCACCCGACCTCGACACCCGGCTGCCCACGGACTCCGAGCCGGGACGAAGCGCGGCACGCTCCGGCCTGGTCCGCGCCGGCGTCATCCTGTCGGCGACGTTTCTCGTCTCGCGGGCGCTCGGCTATCTCCGGACGGTCGTCCTCGGAGCGACGTTCGGGACGGGCGCCGAGCTCGATGCGTTCTTCGCAGCCTTCCGGGTCCCGGACCTCATCTTCCAGCTCGTCGCCGCCGGCGCCATGGGCTCCGCGCTCATCCCCGTCCTCGCCGGCCTCCTGGCCAGGGGCGAGCGGGCCCACGCCTGGCGGGTCGTGGGGACGCTGGCCAACCTCCTCCTGGTGGCGATGTCAGTGCTGGCGGTGGCCGCCTTCGTCGGGGCGCCGCTGCTCGTCCGGGCGCTCGCGCCGGGCTTCGACGAGGCGGGCCTCGCGAGGACCACGGACCTCACCCGGATCATGCTCATCGCGCCGGTCCTGATGTCGCTCGGGGCGATCGCCACGGCGACGCTCAACGCCGAGGGCCGGTTCACGATCGCGGCCATGGCGCCGATCGTCTACAACCTGGCGATCATCGCGTCGGCCGCGGTCTTCGGCCCGTCCATCGGCGTGACCGCGCTGGCCTACGGCGTCGTCGCCGGCGCCGCGGGTCATCTCCTGGTCCAGC
>MGOD01000117.1:6198-9678 GCA_001795245.1 Chloroflexi bacterium RBG_16_70_13 | reverse complement strand
CGGCCTCGGCTTCCGGCCGGCGATCGGGTTCGACCTCGCCGATCGGGCAGCGCGCCGCGTCCTGGCCCTGCTGGCACCGCGCGCTCTCGGCCTCGGCGCGAGCCAGCTGACGTTCATCGTCATGACGGCCCTGGCCTCGTCCCAGGGCGAGGGCGCCATCTCGAGCTACACGATCGCGTTCGCCCTGCTCACGATCCCGGTCGGGGTCATCGGCGTGCCCCTCGGCGTCGTCATCTTCCCCTCGATCTCCCGCGAGCACGCCCTCGGGGCGACCGCGGCCTACGTCGGGATGGTGACCCGCTCGGTCCGCCTGCTCATCTTCGTGATGGTCCCGATCGCGGCGCTCGGGATCGCCCTCCGCAGCCCGGTCGTGGAGCTGCTCTTCGGCTACGGCAAGTTCGACGCGGCGTCGATCGAGCGGACGGCCGCCACGTTCGCCCTGTTCCTCCTCGGCCTGCCGGCCCATGCCTCGATCGCCATCCTGGCGCGGGCGTTCTACGCCCGGCAGGACACTCGCACGCCGGTCGCCGCGGCGGTCCTGGCGGTCGCGGTCAACACGGCCCTCGGCATCACCTTTGTCGGCCCGCTCGGGCTGCCCGGCCTGGCGCTCGCGATCGCCAGCGCCGCCTGGATCGAGGCCGGCGTGCTCCTCGTGGCCCTGGGCCGGCGCGTCCCGACGTTCGAGCTACCCGCGATCGGCCGGGTCCTCGCCGAATCGGCCGTCGGAGCAGCCGCGGCCGCATTCGTCGCCGCGCTCACCGCGAGCGCCCTCGGCTTACTCCTGGAGCCGGGCGCCCCCAAGGCATCCATCCTCGCCGGGACCACCATGGCGACGCTCGCCGGCGGCGCGACCTACGTGGCCGTCGCGATCGCCTTGCGGATCCCCGAGCTGCCTTCTATCGTCGGGCTCGTGACCGACCAGATCCGGCGCCGGCGCGGGTCGTGAGCGTCACCTTGGGACCCAGCGACGAGGCAGCCTGGGACGAGTTCGTCCAGGCGTCGCAGCCGGCCTCGTACCTCCAGCTGGCCGCCTGGGCCCGGGTCAAGCGCGCCAACGGCTGGACGGCGACCCGATTCGTGGCCGATGCGCCGGGGGGCGCGATCGGTGCGCAAGTCCTCCTCCGCCGGCCCGGACCCATGCCCTGGGCGTTCGCCTACGCGCCGCGCGGCCCGGTCTCGGCGAGCTGGGGTCCCGGGTCGATCGAGCCCTTCACGGAAGGCAGCCGCGATGCCCTCCGGTCGGCCGGCCGCGTCTCGCACCTCAGGATTGACCCCGAGATCGAGCTCGACGGCCCCCTCGACCCCGCGGGCTCGCTCCGGGACGCCCTCCGGGCCGCCGGCTGGCGGCCCGCCCCGCCGATCCAGCCGGCCTCGACGCGGCTCATCGATCTCCGGGCCGACGAGGCGGCCCTCTGGAGCGACCTCCGCAAGAAGTGGCGGCAGTACGTGACCCGGGCAAGGACGGGCGGGGTGACGGTCGAAGACGCCGGCGACGAGGCGCTCGGGACGTTCCACGCGATCTATCGTGAGACGGCGGCCCGGGCCGGATTCCTCATCCGGACCGAAGCGTCGTATCGCGACATCTGGGAGGCCTTCCGGCCGCTCGGCCTGGCCCGGCTCCTCGTCGCCCGTCACCCCGGTGGCGAGCCGGCGGCGGCCCTCTTCCTCATCCGCTGTGGCGACCGGGTCGTGGAGCCGTACGGCGGCATGACGGCTGCCGGCGCCGAGTCGCGGGCCAACTACCTCCTGAAGTGGGAGGCGATCCGCACCTCGCGAGAGCAGGGTGCGGCGACCTACGACCTGTGGGGGTTGGCCCACCCGGGGATCGCCCACTTCAAGGCCGGCTTCGGGGGGCGCGAGGTCGGCTACATCGGGGCGTGGGACCTCGTCCTCGACCGGTTCGGGCGATCGATCTACGGCGTCGCCCATCGTGGCCGGGTCTGGGTCGAGCGCCGGCGTCACGGCCTCGGACGGGGGACGGCCACGGCACCCGGGACGGGCGGCGACGGGAACGACGGGAACGCCGAGTGATGGAGGTCCGGCCGGCCAACCCCCGCGAGCTCGAGGTCTGGGACGATCTCGTCGTGACCCCCGGCGGTGGGCACGTCTACCAGTCGATGGCGTGGGCTCGCCACCGGGCCGCGACCGGCTGGCGTCCCCACCATCTCGTGGCCGTCGACGGCTCTGCAGTCCTGGCCCTCGAGCGCCGCTGGCCCCTTGTCGGCGGCGGCAGCGCCTATCTGCCGCGGGGCCCGATCCCGGCCGGCGACGCGCCGGCGATGGCTCGCCGCCTCGAATCCTTCAGCGGCTGGCTGGCCGGGCATGGCATCGACGTCATCGCCAGCGACGCCGAAGTCGAGGCCGTGAGCGGCTACCCGGGCCTCATCGACGCCGCCGGCTTCCACCCGATCGAGGAGATCCAGCCGTCGCGCCACAAGCTGGCCATTGCCCTCGGGCACGGGGCGGACGAGCCTGCCGTCCTGGCCGGGATCTCGAAGGCCACCCGGCAGCGGATCCGGGCCGCCGAGCGGGCGGGAACGGTCGTCACCCGCCACGACCGATCACGCGGGGCGGAATCGGGGCCGGGCGAGGGCTTCGCGGCGCCGGGCGAGGACTCGGGCCTCGCCATCGACCGGTTCTACGACCTCCTCCTCGAGACCGGCGAACGGCGGCACTTCGCCTTCGGGCCCCGGGCGGCGTTCGTCGCCTGGTGGCGGGCGGCGCTCGCGGCGGGTTGGCTCGTCCTGCTCGCGGCGCGGACCGCCGAGGGGGAGCCCCTCGCCGGCCTGCTGCTCTACCGGCACGGCGGGCGCCTCAGCACCGTCCATTCGGGTGACCACGCCCCTTCCCGGCGCGATCACCCGGGCGCCCTGCACCTGCTGCGCTGGCGGGCCATCCAGCTCGCCATCCGCGAGGGTTGCGCCGAGATGGACCTCGGTGGGGTTGACGTCCCGGGCGCGCGCCGCCCACCGGTCGAGGGCGAGCCGATGTATGGCCTCTACGAGCACAAGCGATCGTTCGGGGCCAGCTGGGTCGAGCTCACCGGGGCTCACGAATGGGCCGTCCGGCCGCGCCGCTACGCGCTCGGACGGCTGCTCTCGGGTGGGGCCCGCCTCCTCGGGCGGGTACGTCGGTGAGCGGGGCGTTGGGCGCGCCGGAGGTGCTCGTCGATGAGGCGGCGATCGCGGCGTTCGAGCCGACGTGGCGCCGGTTCGCGGCCGGGCACGCGAACTCTCCGTTCGACTCGCCGGACTGGCTCCGTCCGTGGTACCGCCACTACGCCAACGACGCCCGGCCGCGCCTGCTCGTGTGGCATGACGATGGGCGCGTCGTCGGCGTCGCGCCGCTCGTCGCCTGGAGGGCCGGCGGGTTCGTCCGGCGGACCGAGCTTGGCCTGTGGGGGAGCCGTGGCCCGGCGGTCCGGGGGATGGCCGATGTCGTCGCGACCGAGGAGCATCGGGACGCTGTCGTGGACGGCCT
>MGOD01000117.1:2875-6181 GCA_001795245.1 Chloroflexi bacterium RBG_16_70_13 | reverse complement strand
GGCGATGGGACCTCCTCAACGTGCTCCGGCTGCCACCCGGATCCGACCTCGTCGAACGGGTGCGCCGCGTGGCAGACGGCGCCGGCTGGAGCGCCGCAAGCCTTACCGGCGTCGTTCGCTCGACGGCCTACGTCCTCGATCTCCCGGAGACCGAGGAGGGCCGGGGCGCCTCGCTCGGCCCGAAGGCCCGGCACAACCTGCGGACCGAGGCGCGGCGCTTCGAGCGTGCCGGGGGACGGTTCGAGGAGACCTCCGACCCGGCGGCGGCGGTCGAAGCGGTTGCCGCGATCCGACGCCTGATGCGCGAGCGGTGGTCCGACGCCGAGCTCGACTTTGCGCGCGATCCCGCCTTCGAGCCGTTCCTCGTCGAAGCTCTTGAGGCGATGCTCGTAAACGGCTCGGCCATCCTCGATCTCGCGCGCGACGGGCACGGGATCCGGGCCTGTCTCGCGACGATGTTCCTGAATCGACGGGCCGTCGCGCTCATCATCGGCGTCAGCCGGGAGCCGGACACGCTGCGGATGTCGCTCGGGAAGCAGCTCTTCTTCCGGTCCATCGGCACCGCGATCGAGCGCGGCTGCCGGACGTACGACCTCCTGTGGGCGGGCAGCTACAAGGAGTCCTTCTGGCACGCGACCCCGCGCACGATGGAGAGCGCGGTGATCGGCCGGGGCCTCCGGGGCCGGTGCATCGTGGAGGCGGACCGGCTCCGGCGTCGTCTTCCCGGACTTCGGACGTGGCGAGCGCCCCGGAGACGATGATGGTCCCGGTCGCGCAGGTTCGCGAGGTTGCCGGATGACGACGATCGCGGAGCTCCTCGCCGCGGCGGAGCCGCGCCGGCCCCGTCAGCTGGTGGGGCTCGTCGAGCGCCTCGATGCCGAGGGCCGGCTCCGGTCAGGAGCGACCTCGGCGGTCGCCGCCGGCACGCTCATCGGTGGCCTGGCCCATGACTCCCGCGTGGTTCGGCCGGGCACGCTGTTCGTCGCCGTTCCGGGCGAGCACGCCGACGGCCACGACTTCGTGGCCGCGGCCGCCGCCGCTGGCGCCGCCGCCGCGATCGTCGAGCACGTCGTCGAGGCGCCGCTGCCGCAGCTTGTCGTCGATCGCTCGCGGGCCGCCCTCTCGACCGCCGCCGCGTGGTGGTACGGCGATCCATCGGTCGAGCTCGGGGTCGTCGGGATCACCGGCACGGACGGCAAGACGACGACGAGCTATCTCGCCACGGCGGCCCTCGAGGCCGCCGGCCTCCCGACGGGGATGCTCGGCACGGCGGCCCTCGAGATCGGCGACGTCCGGGAGGCCAACCCCGAGCACGCCACGACCCCCGAGGCGCCGCGGCTCCAGGCCATCCTCCGGGCGATGGTTGCGGCCGGCGACCGGGCGGCCGTCGTCGAGACGACGTCGCACGGCCTCGCCCTCGAACGGGTCGCCGGGGTTCGCTACGACGTCGCGATCCTCACGAATGTCACCCACGAGCACCTCGAGCTCCACGGGACGTGGGAGGCCTACCGCGACGCCAAGCGCTCGCTCTTCGACCGGCTCGCGGTCGGGCCGGCGAACCCGGCGAAGCCCGACCCCGGCTGGCCGCGGACGGGCATCGTGAACGCCGACGACCCCTCGGCCGAGGTCTTCATCGAGGCAACCCGGCGCGCCGGCGCCCGGGTCGTCACGTACTCGGCGAACCCGGCGCGTCACCACGCCGACGTCGAGGTGTCGAGCACGGTCATCATGCCCTTTGAGCTCGGTGGGGGACTGCGCCTCGACTACGAGGCGCCGTCCGGGCAGGGCAGGCTCCGCTCGCCGCTGATCGGCGGCTTCAACGTCAACAACCTCCTCGCGGTCCTGGCGCTCGGCGAAGCCCTCGGCCTCGACCCCGAGGCGGCCCGCGCCGGCCTCGAATCCGTCGAGCGCATCCCGGGCAGGATGGAACGGGTCATCGCCGGCCAGCCGTTCGAGGTCATCGTCGACTACGCTCACACGCCGGCGTCCCTCGGCGGGGTCCTCGCGGAGCTCAGGCATCACGCCCGGATCACGGGTGGCGGGCTCATCGCCGTCTTCGGCTCGGCAGGGGAGCGCGACACCCAGAAACGACCTGACATGGGCAAGATCGCCGCATCACGTTGCCGCCTTGTCGTCCTGACCGACGAGGACCCCCGGGGCGAGGACCGCGACGCGATCCTCGCCGAGATCGCGGCAGGCGTGACCGCGGCCGGCAAGCAGCGGGGCCGGGACCTCCTTTTGATCCCGGACCGGCGGGCTGCCATCCGGGCCGCCTTCGAGCGAGCGAAGCCGGGCGACATCGTCCTCCTCGCCGGGAAGGGCCACGAGACGACGATCCTGTACGCCGACCACGCCCTGCCCTGGGACGAGCGGGCCGAGGCCCTCTCCGCGCTCGGCGAGCTCGGCTACGGCGCCGAGCCTGGGACGAGCTGAGGCCCCGCCCGCCGGACGGCGAACGGGGCCTCGGCCGGAACGCTCGGGTCGCTAGGGAGTGATCCCGAAGCCCGCCAGGAACGCCAGGTCGTCGGGCTGGTCGATGCGGTACGCGCCACCGACTCCGGTGCAGTTCGGGCTGTAGCCAAACGAGGTCACCGCGACGACGAGCATCGAGCTCGTAGAGTCGAATGTCGGGCCGCCCGAATCTCCGAAGCACGTGCCGCCGGTCGATGGGTTGTTCGACAGCTGGATGTAGGTGTCCCGCGGATTGCTCACGAGGTTGAGCAGCCGCGGCTCGGCCTTCATCCGGGTGTCGCCGCCGAAGTCGGCGAACGGCAGGACCTTCTCGAGGCCGTAGCCGACGACCTCGAAGCGGTGCTCGTTGCGCCGCCCGGCGTACTGCTCGAGGTAGTCCTCGCCGGCCACCGAGGCAAATGGCCCGGCCTGCGCCTCGTCGAGAACGATGACGCCCGCGTCATGGAAGTAGAAGGCCAGGTCGTTGTACTCGGGGTGCGGGAAGGACGTCGCCCGGACCCAGTCGGAATCGCCGTTGAGGAAGGCGCTCCGGGCGGCGTAGCGGGCGGCCTGGGTCGGGAAGGCGAGGTTGCCCGCCGCGTCGAAGGTCGCCGGCCAGCCATCCCACTGGCTGCCGTCCTCGGTGAGGCTGAACCAGACATCGTTGCCGCCGGAGCCGTTGCCGTCCGCGGCGGTGAAGCGGTCGTCCTCGGTGGTCGTCGAGACGCTGTCGAGCCCGATCGCAAAGGTGCAGTGCCCGGCGGTCAGGACGACCGTCGAGCTGAGGAGCGTGCCGGAGCAGCTGAACCAGCCGCCCGGATCCGGGTACAGGCTGGTTGGCACGTCCGGAACGTA
>MGOD01000117.1:0-2801 GCA_001795245.1 Chloroflexi bacterium RBG_16_70_13 | reverse complement strand
GGGCGCCGCCGTGAGCGCGAGC
This sequence comes from Chloroflexi bacterium RBG_16_70_13, assembly GCA_001795245.1. Classification (GTDB taxonomy): domain Bacteria; phylum Chloroflexota; class Limnocylindria; order Limnocylindrales; family CSP1-4; genus UBA5189. The sequence continues at coordinate 2,779 of MGOD01000117.1, read as the reverse complement.
ACGAGAAGCGCGGTCGTGACCGCGAGGAATCTGCGCATCCAACGTCCTCCGATGCTGGGGCATGGGCGGCCCGGGATGCCGCCGAGGTGCCATCGTATTTCCGATACGTCGAATGATGGTTTCCCGGATGCACCACTTTCCGTTTGGTCGGGGCGTCCGTTCGGGGCGGCCGGAGCCCGCTGCTAGACTTCCGCGCACGATGGTTGCCCCTCGAATGCGCGCCGACGCCGCCGCCGACGCCCCGCCGACCACCCCGGTCCGCGGCCGACGGCCGGCGAGTCGCGCCCTCACCCGGGCCGCGACCTCGCGCCAGGCGGCCTCCCTCGACGTCCTGACCGCCCGGCTCCTGGCGGCGATCCGGGTCCATTACCCCCAGGCCGACCTCTCGGGGGTCGAGCGGGCCGTGGCCATGGCGGCCGAGGCCCACGGCCAGCAGCGCCGGGCCTCGGGCGAGCCGTACGTGACCCACCCGATCGCCGCCGCGGAGATCCTCGCAGAGCTCGGCATCGACCCCGTGGCCATCGAGGCGGCCGTCCTCCACGACGTCCCCGAGGACACCGAGTACGCCCTGTCCGACATCGAGGAGCGCTTCGGCGGTGAGGTCGCCCGCCTCGTCGACGGCGTCACGAAGCTGGGCAAGTTCAGCACCCTGTCCCACGAGCAGCAGCAGGCCGAAAACATCCGGAAGATGTTCCTGGCGATGGCCGAGGACATCCGGGTCGTCCTCATCAAGCTCGCCGACCGCCTCCACAACATGCGGACCCTGGCGGCCCTGCCGACCGAGAAGCAGCTCCGGATCGCGCGCCAGACGCTCGAGATCTACGCCCCCCTGGCCGAGCGGCTCGGGATCTGGCAGGTCAAGTGGGAGCTCGAGGACCTGGCCTTCAAGACGCTCGAGCCGGAGCGCTTCCGGGAGCTGGCCAAGCTCCTCGACACCCGGCGCAAGGGCCGCGAGGGCTACATCGAGCGGGCCATCGCCGAGCTCGAGCCCCGCCTTCGCGACGCCGGCGTCGTCGCTGACCTCCAGGGCCGCCCGAAGCACATCTTCAGCATCTGGAAGAAGATGCAGCGCAAGGCAGCCGAGTTCGGCGAGATCTACGACGTCTACGCCATCCGGATCCTCGTCGACGAGGTCAAGGACTGCTACGCGGCCCTTGGTATCGTCCATGCCCTGTGGCGCCCGATACCCGGCCAGTTCGACGACTACATCGCCGTTCCCAAGAACAACCTCTACCAGTCGCTGCACACGGCGGTCATCGCGATCGAGGGCAAGCCCCTCGAGATCCAGATCCGGACCCAGGCGATGCACGCGGTCTCGGAGGTGGGCATCGCCGCCCACTGGCGCTACAAGGAAGGCACGAAGTCGGACCGCGACTACGACGCCAAGCTGGCCTGGCTGCGCCAGCTCATGGACTGGCAGCGCGAGGTCAGCGACGCGACCGAGTTCGTCGAGGGCATCAAGCTCGACATCTTCCAGGACCAGGTCTTCGTCTTCACCCCGAAGGGCGAGATCAAGGACCTCCCGGCCAACTCGACCCCGCTCGACTTCGCCTATCGCATCCACACCGACGTCGGGCACCGGACGATCGGGGCCAAGGTCAACAACCGCCTCGTGCCCCTCGACTACCGGCTCAAGAACGGCGACATCGTCGAGATCGTCACGACGAAGGCCGAGCACGGCCCCTCGCGCGACTGGCTGAACCTCGTCCGGACGAGCCACGCCCGGGAGAAGATCCGGCAGTGGTTCAAGCGCCAGGAGCGGGACGAGAACATCGTCCATGGGCGCGAATCGCTGGACCGCGAGCTTCGCCGCCTGGCCCGGACGTCGATGGCGGCCCTGGGCCAGGACCGGATCATGGAGGTCGCCCGGCAGCTGAACCACGATTCGCTCGACGACTTCCTGGCCGCGATCGGCTACGGCGCGATCTCCGCCCAGTCGGTCGTGATGCGCCTCGGCGTCGTCGACGACGCCCAGCTGGCCCTGCCGACGGTCGCGCCCCAGATCCAGCCGGCCAAGGCCGGCGGGGTCCGGGTCAAGGGGGTGGGGGACCTCCTCGTCCGATTTGCACGCTGCTGCCATCCGATCCCGGGCGACCCGATCCAGGGATTCATCACCCGGGGCAAGGGCGTGACCGTCCACCTCCGCTCGTGTCCGACGGTCATCAACGAGCGCGAGGTCAGCCGCCTCATCGAGGTCGAGTGGGAGGCAGCGCCGGCCCAGACCTACCCGATCGCGATCCGGGTCGAGGCCTACGACCGGACGGGCCTGCTCAGCGACATCACCCAGGTCGTGGCCGAGGCCAAGGTCAACATCCTCGCCGCGGATGTCACCGTCGGGCCGGACCACGTGGCCGTCGTGCGGGCGACCCTCCAGGTTGCGTCGGTCAGCCAGCTCGCCCGCGTCCTCGGCCGGATCGAGCAGCTCAAGGACGTCATCAGCGTCTCGCGCGACCTCGCCTAGTCAATTGCCGGGCCATCGTTCCTGCCCCTACAAGTCCCTTTGGCACTGGCCCGGGCCCGACCGTCACTCGTACGCTCCGACGGTCTCCTGCGCGTGGAGACCAGGAGCCCGCCCTGGGTGGGGTGATGGTCTGTTGTCACGCGCAACTTGAGCACCCTGTCCCCTCCTGATCGATGCGCCTTGGCGCGCAAGAGAAGCGGCCCAGGCCGCGCCGGAGTCCCTCGGCATGGTTTGGGCGCGAGCGAGGAGGGGTAACCGTGGGGCCTCGATTGGTGACTATCGCTCTCGCTGCGATTCTGGTGGGAGCGGCAGTTCCGG
>MGOD01000116.1:744-4904 GCA_001795245.1 Chloroflexi bacterium RBG_16_70_13 | reverse complement strand
AACGTGTGGGACGTTCTCGAGGAGGGCATCAAGGAGCACCCGGTGCTGCTGAACCGAGCGCCGACGCTCCACCGCCTGGGGATCCAGGCCTTCGAGCCCGTGCTGGTCGAGGGCAAGGCGATCCAGATCCACCCGCTGGTCTGCACGGCGTTCAACGCGGACTTCGACGGCGACCAGATGGCGGTCCACGTGCCGCTGTCGGCCGAGGCGCAAGCCGAGGCTCGGGTCCTGATGCTGTCGACGAACAACATCCTGTCCCCGGCGCACGGTCGTCCGATCGCCGTGCCGACGCAGGACATGGTGCTCGGGATCTACTACCTCACGCTCGAGCCCGAGCGCCCGGAGGAAGGCGAGGACCTCCCCGCGTTCTCCTCGGTGGACGAGGCGCTCATGGCCCTGGACCACCGGAAGGTGCGGCTGCACTCGGTGGTGAAGGTCCGCATGCCGGGCAAGGCCCTGCCGCCCGAGATGCTGCCGGAGACCGTGCAGGTCGACACCGCGTCCAACGGCACGCGGGTCCCGGTGGTCGAGACCACGATCGGACGGTTGATCTTCAACCAATGCTTCCCGGACACCGAGGAGTACGTGAACCGACCGCTCATGAAGGGCGACGTCGGGCGACTCGTCGACTCGTGCGTCCATCGATACGACCGGGCACAGGTGGAGCAGATCCTCGACAACCTGAAGAACGTCGGGTTCCACTACGCGACCCGGGCCGGCGTGACGCTCGGTGTCCAGGACGTAACGACGCCGCCCGACAAGGCCAAGATCTTGGACCGCCACGAGAAGGAGGCATCCAAGATCGAGACCCAGTACCGCAAGGGGATCATCACCGACGACGAGCGCCGCCAGGAACTCATCACGATCTGGACCCAGGCGACCGACGTGGTCAAGGACGCGATGGAGGCCCAGTTCGGCCGGACGAACCCCATCTACATGATGGCGAACTCTGGCGCCCGAGGGAACATCATGCAGATCCGTCAGATCGCCGGCATGCGCGGCCTGGTGGCCAACCCGAAGGGCGAGATCATCCCGCGGCCGATCAAGTCGAACTTCCGCGAGGGGCTCTCGGTGCTGGAGTACTTCATCTCCACCCACGGCGCCCGCAAGGGCCTGGCCGACACGGCGCTGCGGACGGCAGACTCCGGGTACCTCACCCGTCGTCTGGTCGATGTCGCGCAGGAGCTCATCGTCCGCGAAGAGGACTGTGGCACCGACCGTAGCATCCCGGCGTGGGTGGTTGTGGAGACGCCGAAGGGCGTGCGCGAGCCGAACGCTCACGTGGACACATCGCTGTTCGGGCGGGTCCTCGCCGAGGACGTGAAGGTCGAGCGGAAGAAGGTCGCTTCCAAGGGCGACGAGCTGGACGACGTGTCCGTCCAACGGCTCATCGACGCCGGCGTGGATGTCGTCCGGGTCCGCTCGGCGAACACGTGCGAGGCCGAGTACGGCGTGTGCCGCCTCTGCTACGGGTGGTCGCTCGCGGCCGGGCGGCTCGTCGACATCGGCGAGTCGGTCGGTATCGTGGCCGCCCAGTCGATCGGCGAGCCGGGCACGCAGCTCACGATGCGGACGTTCCACACCGGCGGCGTCGCGGGCGAGGACATCACGCACGGCCTGCCCCGGGTCGTGGAGCTGTTCGAGGCCCGGCGCCCGAAGGGCGAGGCGCTCATCACGGAGCTGCCCGGCACGGTCGAGATCGAGGACGACGAGGAGAAGAAGGAGCGCCGCCTCACGGTCACGTCCGAGGACGGGGAACAGGTCCAGTACAAGATGTCGTTCCGGGCGCGCCTGCTGGTCGGCGACGGCGATACCGTCGACGTGGGCCAGCAGCTCACCGAGGGCTCGGTCAACCCGCACGAGAAGCTGAAGATCGAGGGCATCCAGGCGCTCCAACACCACCTCGTCGAAGAGGTTCAGCAGGTGTACCGGAGCCAGGGCGTGACGATCCACGACAAGCACATCGAGCTGATCGTGCGGCAGATGCTCCGCAAGGTGCAGATCATCGAGCCGGGTGACACGGAGTTCCTGCCCGGCGACCTGGTCGATCGGCGCCGTTTCGAGGCCCAGAACCGCGAGACCGTGGAGAACGGCGGAAGCCCGGCCACCGCGCGGCCTCAGCTGCTCGGTATCACGAAGGCCTCGCTCGCCACGGACTCGTGGCTGTCGGCCGCCTCCTTCCAGGAGACGACGCGGGTGCTGACCGAGGCCGCGATCGCCGCGAAGTCCGACGGGCTGCTCGGCCTGAAGGAGAACGTGATCATCGGCAAGCTGATCCCGGCCGGTACAGGCATGGGCCGCTACCGGAACGTGCAGGTGCGGGTCAAGCCCGAGGCGATCCCCGAGTACTGGCTCGCACGCCAGCGCGAGATCGCCGAGGCCCAGGAAGCCGGCGAACCGGTCCTTGCCGGGCTCACCCGGGAGGAGGCGGAGCAGATGCTCGGCGGGGCCTTCTCCCCAGAGGAGTAGCAGACGGGCGACCTGGGAGGGGGCTCGGCGGCCTCCTAGGCGGTCGCGAGCTCGAGCAGTTCGGCGTGGACGGCGGGCGAGCCGGCAAGGACGTCGCCCGCCAGGTAGCCGGCTCCGCCCTCCCAGTCGGTCACCGCGCCGCCCGCCTCCTCGACCAGCAGGGCCCCTGCGGCGACGTCCCAGGGGGACAGGGCGAGCTCGAAGAACCCCTCGAAGACGCCCTCCGCGACCCAGGCCAGATCGAGCGCCGCGGCGCCCGGCCTGCGGAGATCCTCGAACCGCTCGAGGCAGCGGGCCATGACGTCCAGGTAGCGCGGGAGCAGATCCTTGCGACGGAAGGGGAACCCCGTGCCCACGAGGGCTCGCTCCGGCGGAAGGCAGGAGACCGCGAGCGACCGCTGCCAGCCGTCATCCAGGATGACCCGCGCCCCGAGCCCGCGGGCGCCCACGTACGTGCGGCCGAGGAACGGCGCGTGGACCACCCCGACGAGGGGCCGCCCGGCATCCACGAGGGCCACCGAGACCCCGACGGCAGGGAACCCGTGGAGGAAGTTCGTCGTGCCGTCCAGGGGATCCACGATCCAGGCGCGCTCGTGGCCCCCGCCGCCGGATTCCTCCCCGTGGATCGGGATCTCCGGGGCCGATGCGCGGAGGACCGAACCGATCTCTCGCTCGCTCGCGCGGTCGACCTCGGTCACGTAGTCGCCGGCAGACTTCGTCTCCGGGACCGCTCGGCCGGCCCCGGCGAGCACCAAGCGCCCGCCGGCGCGAGCGGCCGTCTCGGCAAGTCCCAGCAGGCGCGCGAGCGTCGGGTCCTCCGTCACTTCGCGGGCACGCTATCAGCCGGGAGCCTCCGAATCCCCCGTGCCTGCGGAGGGCCGCTCGACCCATCGCGACCGCGCCCGCTCCGATGGGTCGTTCGACCCCGAACGACACGAACCCGAACCGGCCTCGCGACCAGGGAAGATGCCGCCGTTGACACCCGTGCTCCGTGCCTAGTAGCGTTATTGCTCGCGCTGGGCTCGGCGGGCGGGCCCGGCAACGCGTGCGCTTCCAGGGGGTTTCCCGAGGGACGTCTTTCGCCCACAGAGGTACCACCTGGAAGCCGGGCCCGCGGTCCGGCTTCTTCCATGAGGAAGCGGGACCACCGGTTCGGTGACAAGTCGAGAGTGCAGACGGGAAGACCATGCCCACGATCCAGCAGCTCGTGCGCCAGGGCCGCAAGGCCCGCAAGGCCAAGACCAAGAGCCCGGCCCTGAAGGGGTCGCCGCAGCGTCGTGGCGTCTGCACCCGCGTCTACACGATGACGCCCAAGAAGCCGAACTCGGCCCTGCGCAAGGTCGCCCGCGTCCGCCTGACCTCGCAGGTCGAAGTCACCTGCTACATCCCAGGCGTCGGTCACAACCTCCAGGAGCACTCGATCGTGCTCGTGCGCGCCGGGCGCGTGCGCGACCTGCCCGGGGTCCGCTACAAGGTGATCCGCGGCACCCTCGACACCGCGGGTGTGAAGGACCGCAAGAAGGCTCGCTCGCGGTACGGCTCGAAGAAGGGCGGCGAGTAGCACCATGCCGCGCAAGGGCCCTGCCGTACGCCGCGAGATCCAGCCGGACCCCGTGTACCAGAACGTCCTGGTCACACAGCTGATCAACAAGGTCCTGCTGGACGGGAAGAAGACGCTCGCGGAGAGAACC
>MGOD01000116.1:0-729 GCA_001795245.1 Chloroflexi bacterium RBG_16_70_13 | reverse complement strand
GAACCGTCTACAAGGCGCTCGAGGTGATCAGCGAGCGGACGGCCAACGATCCCGTCATCTCGCTCAAGAAGGCCGTCGAGAACGTGCGTCCGCTGCTCGAGGTGCGTTCGCGGCGCGTCGGCGGCGCGAACTACCAGGTGCCCGTCGAGGTCCGTCCGGGGCGCGGCACCACGCTCGCCCTTCGGTGGCTGGTGAACAACTCTCGCGCCCGCAAGGAGCACTCCATGTCCGAGCGGCTCGTGGGCGAGATCATGGACGCCGCCAACGGGCAGGGAGTGTCCGTGAAGCGACGCGAGGACATGCACAAGATGGCGGAGGCGAACAAGGCGTTCGCGCATTACCGATGGTGATCGACGAGCACTTCGTGGCCGGGCCCTCGGGCCCGGCGTCCCATGAGGGGGGTCGCAGCTGATGGCGATCCCCGCGGAGAAGATCGACGTGGCAGAGACGGTCGAGAAGGTCGAGGGGCGGCGGGTCGGGTCCCGCAAGGACCTGGTCATCCGCGAGTACCCGCTGGCCAGGACCCGGAACATCGGGATCATGGCCCACATCGACGCGGGCAAGACCACGACGACCGAGCGGATCCTCTACTACACGGGCAAGGCCTACAAGATCGGCGAGGTACACGAGGGCACCGCGCAGATGGACTGGATGGTCCAGGAGCGCGAGCGCGGCATCACGATCACCTCCGCCGCGACCACGTGCGTGTGGAAGGGCCACTGGGTCAAC
>MGOD01000115.1:20273-24528 GCA_001795245.1 Chloroflexi bacterium RBG_16_70_13 | reverse complement strand
GGCCTCGGATTCGCCGCCGACCCGCGACCGGATCGACTACGTCCTGCCGCCGCTCGACCTCCTCGACGCCGCGATCGAGCCGGTCGGCCTCGCCAACGAGGATGCCCTCCACCGGCGGAACGAGGAGATCATCGTCAGGAAGCTGGCCAGCTTCGACATCCAGGCCCAGATCGTCGGTCGCAACGCCGGACCGGTCGTGACCCAGTACGAGGTCCAGCCCGCGCCCCACGTCAAGGTCAGCCGGATCGAGGGCCTCGCCGACGACCTGGCCATGGCCCTGGCCGCGCGATCGCTCCGGATCGAGGCACCCATCCCGGGCAAGAGCGCGGTCGGCATCGAGGTCCCCAACAAGGACTTCAACATCGTCGCCCTGCGCGGGATCCTCGAGGAGGTCGAGCTCGGCGGGTCCGGCACATCCAGGCTGACCTTCGCCCTCGGTCGCGACGTCTCCGGGAAGGCCCAGGCCGTCGACCTGGCCAAGATGCCCCACCTGCTCATCGCCGGGGCGACCGGCTCGGGCAAGAGCGTCATGGTCAACGCCCTCATCACCAGCCTCCTCTGCAACGCCAAGCCCGACGAGGTCCGGATGATCCTCATGGACCTCAAGCGGGTCGAGCTGGCGGCCTACAACGGCCTGCCTCACCTGCTCGTGCCGGTCATCACCGAGCCGGAGCGCGCCAAGGCCGCCCTGAAGTGGGCGGTCAACGAGATGGAAGGCCGCTACCGCCGCTTCGCCGGGGCGAGCTCGCGGAACATCCGGGCCTACAACGAGACGCGGGTCGATCCCGACGACCGGATGCCCTACATCGTCATCGTCGTCGACGAGCTCGCCGACCTGATGATGCGCGAGGGCAAGAACGTCGAGGACCCGATCGTGCGCCTGGCCCAGAAGGCCCGGGCGACCGGCATCCACATGGTCCTCGCCACCCAGCGGCCGTCGGTCAACGTCGTAACGGGGCTCATCAAGGCCAACTTCCCGAGCCGGATCGCCTTTGCCATGGCCTCCCAGATCGATTCCCGGACGATCCTCGATGCGCCCGGCGCTGAGGACCTCATCGGCCGCGGCGACATGCTCTACCAGCCGTCGGACCTGCCGCGCCCGATGCGCCTCCAGGGCGTCTTCGTCTCGGACGTCGAGATCGGCCGGGTCGGGACCCACTGGCGCGACCAGATCGACGATCCCCACTACGACCTGGCGATCGTCGAGAGCGACGACGAATCGACCGGCACGGTCGAGGATCTCGACGATGTCGACGTGGATCGGCTCTTCAGTGATGCCCGCGACGTCATCCGGGAGTACGATCGCGCCTCGGCGTCGCTCCTCCAGCGCCGACTGAAGATCGGCTACGCGCGGGCCGCGCGGATCATCGACCAGCTGGAGGCGCGGGGCTACATCGGCGCGTTCGACGGGTCGAACGCCCGGGTCGTCCTCCGGCGAGATGAGCCCGGGGGCGGCCCGGACGACGGCGACGCAGGGGACGACTAGAGCGAGATGGCCATCGGCGACGAGGCGCGGCGGACCGGGGCCGAGGCCCGCGCGGGGATCCGGGCCGGCGGACGCGTCCCGATCGAGCCGGATATCGGGCCGACGCTGCCCGACCGGCTCGTGGCGGCGCGGGAGCGGAAGGGCGTCGATCTCTTCCGGGCCGAACGCGACACGAAGATCCGGGCCCGCTACCTGGCCGCGCTCGAGCGGGGCGACTATCGCGAGCTGCCCGGCGCCGTCTACACCAAGGGCTTCCTCCGGAACTACGCCATCTACCTCGGCCTCGACCCGGAGGACGTCCTTCGCCAGTGGCGTCGCGAACGCGGCGACCAGGTTCCGAGCGAGCCCGTGGTGGTCGCCCCGAAGGCCATCCTGGAGACCCCGAGACCGCTGACCTTCTCGCCCTCGGTCGTGGTCGCGGCGATCATGACGGTCGCGGTCATCTTCTTCGGGATCTACCTCGCCGCCCAGCTGATGCGCTTCGCCAAGCCCCCGACGCTCGAGCTCGTGAGGCCGGCGTCGGCGGTCGTCGAGGTGCCCGAATCGGCGACGACGTACCGGATCGAGGGGACCTCCACGCCCGGGGCGACGATCACGATCTCGGCCGGCGCGGGTCAGCCCGTCACGTACCGGGTCACCGCCCTGTCCGACGGGACGTGGACGGTCAGCGTCGACGTCCGGCGGGGGACGAACCAGTTCTACATCGATGCCCTGGACCCCGATACGGGCAAGCATGCCGACGAGCCGAAGCAGCTGATCATCAACGTCCCGTACCTCGTGATCCAGGCGCCGACGCTCACCGTCACCCAGCCCCAGGACGGGACCACGTACGAGAATGGCGCGATCCCGGTCGAGGGCATGACGACGAACGCCTCGACGGTCGTCGTGCGGGCCACCTGGCTCGGACCGCCCGATGGCTCAGTCCCGCCGACTGCCGCTCCGACGGCGACCCCGGCGGTGACCGCTGTCCCGGACCCGTCGGCCTCGCCGCCGCCGGACGAGGCCGACGGCGTGACCGTCGAGGTCGCCGCCGATGGCAGCTTCACGACACCGCTGGAGCTCACCGAGGGTCGCTGGTCGATCACGATCACGGCGACGTCGCCGGAGGGCAAGACCGCCTCGCTCACGAGGACCGTGGCCGTCGCCTACAAGGGCGTCAACCTCGTCGTCACGATCCAGGGCGGCAACGCCTGGCTCAAGGTCTGGGTCGACGGCGTCGTCGACCCGCGGCTGACCCAGGCCGGCAGGACGCTCCGCTCGGGCGAGACGATCGTCTTCACCGGCACGACCTCGGTCGAGGTCCGCACGGGATCGTCGGGCGTGACCCGGTTCACCCTCAACGGGGTCCCGCTGGGGGCCCTCGGCAAGTCCGGGGTGCCAGAAACGTGGCTGTTCCAGCCGCCGGCGGGGCCGCAGCTCACCCAGCGCCGGTAATCGCTGTCGTGGGTGACGCGCTGCTGCGGGACCTCGCCGAGCGGCTCCAGGGCATCTGCCTCGGTCGGGGCCTGACCGTCGCGGTCGCCGAATCGTGCACCGGCGGCCTCATCGCCGCGGCGATCACCGAGGTGCCTGGCTCCTCGGGGTACTTCCTGGGTGGCGTCGTTTCGTACTCCGATGCGGCGAAGACCGCCCTCCTTGACGTCCCCGCGGCGATGCTGCAGGCCCACGGCGCCGTGAGCGCCCAGACGGCCCGGGCCATGGCAAGCGGCGCCCGGGCGCGCTTCGGCGCATCGCTCGCCGCGTCCGTCACCGGGATCGCCGGGCCCGATGGCGGCACGACGGAGAAGCCGGTCGGTCTGACGTACGTCGGCGTGGTCGGGGAGGGGAGCCCCGACGTCCACCGATACGCCTGGTCCGGCGATCGAGTCTCGAACCGCCTGGAGGGCGCCCGCGCGGTCCTCGAGCTCCTCATCGCCCGGGCCGAGGCCGGCGGCGCGTGACCCGGACGGCCGCGGACGTCGGCGCCGGGCTGGCGCCGGTCCGCGACGCGCGGCCGATCCGGGTCGGGGAGCGGATCCACGTGGTCGGCGTAGCCGGCGCGGGTGCGTCGGCTGCGGCCCTCCACGCCGCCTGGGCCGGCGCCCACGTCAGCGGCTGCGACCCCGGGGGGCCGTCGCCCTACACGCCTGCCCTCGCTGCGGCCGGGATCGCGATCGCAGGAGCCCATGACCCTGCCCACGTCGGCGGGCCGAACCCGCCCGCCCGGCTCGCGGTCACGAAAGCGCTCACTGCCGTTGCCCCCGACCACCCGGAGCTCACGGCGGCGAGGGCGGCCGGCATTCCGCTCGAGCCGTGGCAGCAGCTCGTCGCCGATGCTGCCGCCGGCCGCCGGCTCGTGGCGGTCGCCGGAACCCACGGCAAGTCCACGGTCTCAGGCTGGCTCGTCCATCTCCTGGCAGAGGCGGGCGCCGACCCGTCGGCCTTCGTCGGTGCCCTGCTGCCTGCCGGGCTGACCGGGATCGGGATCGCGGCGACGGCCCGCCGTGGCGGCGGCGAGGCGTTCGTGGTGGAAGCCGACGAGTACGCCGGCAACTTCGACCCCTACCGGCCCGACGTCGTGCTCGTCACCACGATCGAATGGGACCACCCCGACGTATTCGCCGACCGCGCAGCCGTGGTCGACGCGTTCGAGGCGTGGCTGCGGCAGGTACCCGACGCGTCCCTCGTCGTCAACCTGGCCGACGCCGGCGTGGACGAGCTCGTCCGGCGCCTCGCCGATCGCCGAGGCCCGGTCGTCGGGGTCCAGCTGGCCCGCGCGGGCACAGCCGC
>MGOD01000115.1:18424-20257 GCA_001795245.1 Chloroflexi bacterium RBG_16_70_13 | reverse complement strand
CGACCCGACGCCGCGTCCAGTTCCGGGCAGCTCCGTCGACCGATACATCAGCGGGGCTGTGAGCCTGACCGGACGCACGAGCCTGCTCTGGCTCTTCGACCACCGCGAGGACGACCACCTCGTCGACGTCGAGCTTCCGACCGCCGGCTGGCACAACGCCGCGAACGCGTCCGTCGTCGCGGCCGGCGCGCTGGTGCTGGGCCTGGGACCAGATCAGATCCGCCACGGCCTCTCGACGTTCCCGGGCATCGGGCGGCGCCTCGAGCGCAAGGGCGAGGCCGCGGGTGTCGTCGTCTACGACGACTACGGTCACCATCCGACGGCGATCCGCGAGACGATCGGCGCGATCCGTCAGCGCGAGCCGGGCCGTCGGGTCTGGGCGGTCTACGAACCCCTCACGTACCACCGGACGGCGGCCCTCCTGGACGACTTCGCGGCTGCGCTCGCGACCGCCGATGCGGTCGCCATCGCCGATATCTGGGCGGGCCGGGACCCAGACACCTCGATCACCTCGCCAGAGGCCCTCGCGGAGACGATCGCCCGCCGCCGCCCCGACATCCCGCTCGCGGCGACGGGCTCCGTGGAGGCCACGGCCGAGTGGCTGGCCGGCGAGATCCGCTCGGGCGACGTGGTCCTCGTCATGGGCGGCGGCCGGAGCTACCGGATCGGGGAGCTGCTCCTGGACGCGCTCGCGGCAAGCGCCCCACGGTGACGGTCGGGTAGCGTGACCATCGGCTACGCCGAGGGCGGCGAGCTCCTGGCGTCCCTAACCCGGGCACGCATGACCTTCGATGGCGACCTCCTCGTTTCGCTCCTTTCCGCCGACGCCGAGTACCATGTGGATCCGTTCGGTCCACCGATCGTCGGCCACAACGCCATTCGGGCGCGCTGGCTGGCGTTGGCGGCGACGCAGGACCAGGTCGAGTTCACGATCGAGCGCCACCTCGTGAGCGGCGACACCATCGTGGCGATCTGGCACCTGAGCTACGTCCTTCGCGAAGACGGCGCTCGGCGCCGCGCTTCCGGGGTCATGGTCCTGGACACGAGCCACGGCCTGATCGGGCGACTGCGCGAGTGGTCCCTCGAGCGCCGGGCAGGTACCGTCGGCGGCGAACCCGCGGCGGGATGAGGAGGTGATCGAATGGCCGGCGACCAGTCATTCGATGTCGTCAGCGAGTTCGACGTCCAGGAGCTGCGCAACGCGCTCGACCAGGTCCGCCGCGAGGTCGCCCAGCGCTACGACTTCAAGGGCGTCACGGTCCAGCTCGAGCAGGGCGCCGACGAGCTCACCCTCCTGACCGACGACGAGTTCCGCGCTACGGCCGTCAAGGACCTCATCGAGTCGAAAGCCGTCCGGCGCAACCTGTCGCTCAAGATCTTCGATTGGGGCAAGGTCGATGAGGCCGGGGGCAACAAGGTTCGCCAGCGGATCGGCCTCCGCAAGGGCCTGCCCGACGAGCTCGCCCGCAAGCTCACGAAACTGATCCGGGACGAGTTCCCGAAGGTCAAATCGCAGGTCCAGGGCGACGCGATCCGGGTCTCGGGCAAGAGCCGGGACGACCTCCAGCGGGTCATCGCCCGCCTCCGCGAGCTCGACGAGGTCGTGCCCCTCCAGTTCCAGAACTACCGGTAACCGGTGATGCTTCCCGGAACGAGACTCAGCCGCATCATCATGGCCATTGTGGCCCTCTTCGTCGTCATGAGCATGCTCGTGACGCTCCTGCCGAACCCGGCCACGTGATGGACGAGTCGAACGTCCCCGTGGCGGGCGAGTCGCCCGAGACGCCCGGGATTCCGGCGCCGGCCGAGCCGGACGCCATGGCCGATCGCCGG
>MGOD01000115.1:16607-18339 GCA_001795245.1 Chloroflexi bacterium RBG_16_70_13 | reverse complement strand
CGGTGTCCGAGCCGGAACCTGAGTCGGACCTGGAGCCGGCGGCGCAGCCGGGAGCGGAGCAGGGTCTCGAGCCCGCGGTACGAGCGGAGGCTGTCGAAGCCGTGTCCGAAGCCGTGTCCGAAGCCAAAACCGAGCTCGAAGCCCAGCCCGAATCAGCACCCCGGCCCGAAGCGGAAACGGAGCCCGAACTCGAGGCCGTGGTCGAGACCGCGCCCGCGGCCGTGTCCGAGCCGGAGGCAGCCGGCGACGTCACCGACGAGGAACCCGAGGCCGCCCTCGGGGCCACGCCCGAGGTCCCGGCCGGTCCGGTCACGGTCGGCCGGATGATCGCCGACGCCCTCCGGCGCGCCGGGGTCCGCTGGGCGTTCACTGTCCCCGGCGAGAGCTTTCTCGGCCTGATCGACGGCCTCGATGCCGCCGGCATCCATGTCGTCGCCACGCGCCACGAGGGCGCCGCGGCATTCATGGCCGAGGCCCACGCCCAGCTGACCGGCCGCCCGGCGGCGTGTCTCGCGACGCGCGCCGTCGGCGCGTCCAACCTCGCGATCGGGATCCACACGGCGACTGCCGACTCCAGCCCGATGTTCGCCCTCGTCGGCCAGGTCGAGCGCGCGTCACGCGGCCGCGAGGGGTTCCAGGAAGTCGACCTCGTCGGCACCATCGGCGGCCTTGCGAAGTGGGCGGCCGAGCCGCGGGACATCGCCGAGGCGGTCACCGCGATCGAGACGGCGGTGTTCCAGGCCACGACCGGCCGGCCCGGACCGGTCCTCCTGGCCCTCGCCGAGGAACTGCTCGACGAGCTGGTCCCCGAAGGCGGGACCATGATGGCAACGCGCGTCGCCCCCGCCCGCCCTTCCGATGCCGAGATTGGAGCGGTCCTGCACCTCGTCGCCGATGCCGAGCGCCCGGTGATCCTGGCCGGCGGCGGGATCCTCCGAGCGCGGACGTCCAACGAGCTCGTCCGCCTCGCCGAGCTCCTCCGCGTGCCGGTCATCGCAGCCTGGCGACGGGGAGACGTGATCTCGAACGATCATCCCCTCTATCTCGGGATGACCGGCTACGGCTCGCCGGCCGTCGTCCGCGAGCGCCTCGCGGTGGCCGACGCCATGCTCGTCATCGGCTGCCGCCTCGGCGAGATCGCCTCGCACGGCTGGACGATCCCGGCCTCGGGCACCCGCTGGGCGCACGTCGACATCGCCCCGGGCCGGCCGTCACCGGACCTCGGGGTGCCGGATCTCGCCATCGAGGCCGACGCCAAGCAGTTCCTCAGGGCGGCGGTCTCGCGCCTGGAGTCACGCGGCGTCCTCGACGCGGCGTCCACCGATCGCCGGGTCGCCCGCAACGTCGAGGACCGGGCGGCCTGGGAGGCGGCCACGATCGTCGACGCCCACCCCTGGGACGGACCGGGCGTCCACCCCGGGAAGGTGATCACGACGCTCCGCTCGCTCCTTCCCGAGGACGGCATCGTGACCACGGACGCCGGCAGCTTCGGCAGCTGGGCGGCGCGGGGCTTCCGCTTCCGGCGGCCGGGGACGTTCCTCGGGCCGACTTCCGGGGCGATGGGCTACGGGCTCCCGGCCGCGATCGCGGCCGGCCTCGTCCATCGCGATCGAGCCGTCGTGGCCCTCGTCGGTGACGGCGGCCTGGGGATGACCCTGGCCGAGCTCGAGACCGCCGTCCGGATGGGCCTCCGAACGACCGTCCTCGTCTTCGACAACGAGCAGTACGGGCT
>MGOD01000115.1:16352-16578 GCA_001795245.1 Chloroflexi bacterium RBG_16_70_13 | reverse complement strand
CGAAGGTGGCTCAACGGCGGCGACGGACCTGGGCCCGGTCGACTTCGCCGCCGCCGCCCGTGCCCTCGGCGCCCGCGGCGTCCGGGTGGATTCCGACGCCGGCGTCGAGCCGGCCATCCGGCAGGCACTCGTGGCCGACCGTCCGACCGTCATCCAGCTCGCCGTGGACCGTCGTTGGACGGGGGTCGACGCGAGACCCTGACGGCGATCGCCGAGCCGCCATCCC
>MGOD01000115.1:12418-16328 GCA_001795245.1 Chloroflexi bacterium RBG_16_70_13 | reverse complement strand
TCGCCGGCCGGCTCGTCCTCGTCCAGGCCGAGCCCGCCCCACGCGACGCGGCCAGGTGGATCGGCGCGGCCTTGGCGATTCGGCGCGGTAGTCGCGATAGACCGCCGTGGCAGCCGACAGCGAGAGCAGGCCGGTGCCCGGTCCGAAGCCCCGTCCGCGACCTCGAGGTAGGCCCGCCGAAGGGCGTCGGGCAGTCGCCCGCCGAGCACGAGGTCCGCGGCCTCGACCGTCGCCGGCGCGGCCGGCACCGGGAGCGTGGAAGGGGCAGGCGTGCCCATCGCCATCCCGACCGCATCAGCCGTCGAACGCGACTGCGCACTCGGCATCCCGGTTGATCGGATCTCGCCGAGGAGATGGTCGAGGCTGCCGGCCATCGAACGTCCCGCGCCGAGGAGGCCGCCGAAGTCCATGGTCCGAACCGAGGCGCTGAAGGCATCGACGATGACGTCGACCCGCCGCTCCGGATCTGCCGCTCGCACCTTCAGCCGGTCGATGAGCTCGTCGAGGGCGGCGTCGTGGTCAGCCAAGCTCGGGGCGCCGTTCCTCCAACGGCGGGGGCTGGGCCGGCTCGGCCCCCTTGACGGCGGAGGACGCCGGCATTGCCAGCCGAAGGCGGCTCTCGATCGCCGCACCGAACGCCGGGTCGGCGATGACGGCCGCCGCGATCCGCCCGACGATATCGTCTTCGAGGGTCTCCGTCGCTGCGGCCGCGGCGACAGGCTGCTGGGCGTCGCCGTCGGTGACCAGGCCCAAAGACTCGGGCGCCCGGAAGCGACGCTCCACGAACGCCTCGAGGCGGCGCTTGATCGGGGTGAAGCTCGCCGCGATGACGAGCGTCGTGATCACGAGCGCCGCATCGGAGTTCTCGCCGGTCAGCGCGGTGAAGAGCGAGTTGAACAGGCGGATCGACGCCGTGTACACGCCCGCGAGGATCGCGGTCAGCGTCCCGAAGACGAATGCCCGGCTCAAGATGGTGTCGATGTCGTAGAGCCGATACCGGGTGATCGAGACGAACAGCGCGATCGGTGGCAACGCGGCGCTGACGAGGAACGCGACCAGGATCGCCTCGCCAAGGGGCGAATCTGGCGGCAACCAGAGCAGCGCGGCAAGGAAGGCACAGAATCCGGCGACGATGCCGACGGCCGACGCGATGTACCAGCGGAGTTGCAGGCGCACGACCATCCCGGCGTCCCGATACCGGTCGAGGAGCGACACGGCGACACCGACCGACCCGATCGTCAGGAGTCCGATCCCGACGACGGACAGGCCGACCAGCGGACCCGCCAGTGATTCGGCCGCCGGGGTCGGGTTGTCGATGGCGGGATAGAGCACGAGGGGGCCCCGGCATGAAGGCCAGGGCTACTGCCGTCATCGCGGCACCGAGCGCGGCGAGGACGAGAAGGGCGGCCCAAATCCGGCTGCGAATGTGGCCGTCCGGGAACACCATCCCGAGGGCGACGGCCACGAGCGTCGCTCCGGCGAAGGCGAACCATGACGGCAGCCAGGCCGCCTACGCCGACGGCAGCGGGACCGACGTCGCCTGCCCGGCAAAGGCGAGATACGAGTTCATGAGCGCGCCGAGGCTCACGATCGCGGCGAACAGCAGGCCGAGCCGGCCGACGGGCAGGTCGGGTCGTCGAATCGCCACGACCAGCCCCGATGCGAGCTGTGCCACGCCCGTGACGAAGAAGGCGACCTGCGGCCAGGGACCGCGCATGAAGACGTACGGCGGCGTGGCGAACCCGGAGCGCGCCCAGAGCAGGAAGCCGGTTACCAGCATCAGCGACGTCACGACGCCGAGCAGGGTCGCGAACGGCCGGGCGACGGCTGCCATTGTCAGTCTCAATGCTCCGGTGGCGAGGGAACGCTGGGCGGCTACGACGATCGCCGTCGCTGCGGGCCGCGTCAAGTCGGCTCGTGGCTCGCCGTCCTCGCGTCCGCTACGCTCTGGCGATGCCGTCCCGATCGACGAAGGCCGGTGCTCCGGCGACCCCGCCTGATCCCGCGAAGCTGAAGCGCGAATCCGCCGGCCGGTACCTGACCGGCGATGGCCGCTTCATCGTCGAACAGGCGTCGGGCGGCTGGATGGTGAGCGACACCGAGCAGACGAACGAGCTCGGCCTGCCGCTCGTTCGCGGACCCTTCGCGACACTCGACGAGGCTCGCGCGGGGATGGACCAGGCCCGTCGCGGGCCCGCTCCGATCTCCAGCCTGACGGACCGGATCGCCGCGCAGCGGGAGCGCGCGGCGAAGTCGGCCGGCGCCACGAAGTCGGCCAGGACGCTGCCAGCCCGGCCGGAGCCACCACCGCTCGAGATCCGCGAATACCGGACCGGTGACGGGGACCCGCTCCGAGTGCTATGGCAGGCTGCCGGCTTCCGGTCGATCGGCGATGACGACGCGAGCCTCCGCGTCCTCGCCCAGCGGAACCCCGGGATGTTCCTGGTCGCCACGCGCGGCGGCCACGTCGTGGGCTCGGCGATGGGCGGCTGGGACGGCCGGCGGGGCTGGATCTACCACGTCGCCACCGCGCCGGACGAGCGCCGCTCCGGCCTCGCGACGCAGCTCGTCCGACAGGTCGAGACGCGCCTCCAGGCGCTCGGCTGCCGCAAGGTCAACGTCATCGTCCGCGAGGGCAACGTCGAAGGCGCCGCCTTCTGGGAGGCGCTCGGATACGCCGCGGCTCCGACGCGCCAGTTCGGGCGTGAGCTTCCCGGCTGATATGGGTCTGCCGGCGCCGGCCTTCAGGGCTTCGGGCGGCGCCGACGCTTCGACTTCGGGAGCGGTTCGCCCGCGGCCTTCGCCATCGAATCCTGGATCTGCTTGAAGACCTTGCCCATCCCCGGATTCATGAGCGTGCGCCGCTCGGCCTCGAGGTCGTGATCGCGGCGGCGGACGCGCTCGGCCTCGCGCGGATCGAGCTCGTCGGCCACGGTTCAGGGCCGGCGTGGCGTCGCCGTCGCGGCGCGAGTGACGGCAATCGTGCGCATGCCGGCATTGTGGCCCACGCGCGGCGGACCGCGCGAAGGGTGAGCGGTTGGATCCAAGCCGGCCAGGCGGTCTGACTTCCGCAGCGGCGACGCGCCGGCGAGGTACGACGGCTTGCCCCGGTGACCCGGACCCGCTACGGTCCGTTCGATGACCGATCCGCCGATCGCCGCCGCCCTCGCCGCCCTGGTGATCGCCGTCATCGTCGTCCTGGCCGCGCGCCGGCCGGCGACCCGCCGCTGGATCGCCGCGGGCTGTGCCGTGGCCTTCGGCCTGCTCGTGGGATTCTATGCCGTGATCATCGGCGCCCTGGCCCAGATGGATACCGGCGGTGGTCTTCCACCGCTCGCCCTCGTCGTGGCCGTGGTGGCGGTGGCCGCCGGACTGCTCACGGCGATCTGGATCCTCCGGACTGTCCGTCGCCCGGGTGCCCCGCCGCCGGGCTCGGCCGATCGCACCTGACCAGCATCGACCATCACGGGAGACCGCCGGGCCCAGGAGGTTGCGAATGTCCGCTGCCGCTCTCCCGTCCTCGACGTTCGCCGGCTTCCCGCCGGAGGCGATCCAATTCCTGGCCGACCTCGCGGTCAATAACGACCGCGCCTGGTTCCAGCCCCGGAAGGACGACTTCGAACGCCTCCTGAAGACGCCCATGGAACAGCTCGTCGTCGCGCTTGGCGAGCGCTTCGAAGCTCGCGGGATCCCGCTCCTGGCCGACCCGAAGCGCTCGCCCTTCCGCATCTATCGGGACACCCGCTTCAGCCGCGACAAGTCGCCCTACAAGACCCACTACGCGGCGACGTTCCCATGGATCGAGGATGACGGGGGAGGGGACCGCGCCGACGACAGTCCCCACGGCAACGGCGGCTACTTCAATCTCCAGCCCGGCGAGATGTACATCGGCGGCGGGATGTGGATGCCC
>MGOD01000115.1:5885-12406 GCA_001795245.1 Chloroflexi bacterium RBG_16_70_13 | reverse complement strand
CTGGAGGCCTTTCGCCGGGCGATCCTCGCGACGCCGGACCGGGTCCGAGCCGCGCTCGATGATCGGGCCTTCGTTGCCTGGTTCGGCGGTGCGCGGAGCCACGAGCAGCTGAAGCGCGTCCCGCCGGGACTGCCCGCGGACCATCCCCTGGCGGACCTGTTCCGCTGGAAGGATGTCGTCTTTGGCCGTCGCCTCGCCGACGCCGACGTCACCTCGCCCGGGCTCCCGGATGTGCTGGCGGACGGGTACGCCGCGGCGATGCCCGTATTTCGGTTCCTCGCCACCCTGCGCTGATCGACCGGCTGCGGCCGTCGTTGCCTCTCCGGTAGAGTCGGCGGCGGATGCCCGGACGGACCCTCACGACCCGCCACCTGAACCGGTCCCTGCTGGCTCGGCAGCTCCTCCTGGCGCGCGCGACGTCGCCGATCGAGGATGTCGTCGAGCAGGTTGGCGGGCTCCAGACGCAGTACGCGCCGTCGGGCTACGTGGGCCTCTGGACGAGGCTGGCCCGCTTCCAGCGCCCGGATCTCACCGCCGCCCTCGAGGAACGTCGGATCATCCAGGCGTCGCTCATGCGGACGACGATCCACATGGTCTCGCGGCGCGAGTACTGGCGCTACGCCATGGGCGTCCGGCGGGCAAGGCAGGAATGGGCGGCCCGGCTGCGGCTCCTGCCACCGGAGGCGGAGCTCCAGGCGACGTCGATCGCGTTCCGGGCAGCGCTCGCCGACGGGCCGAGGACGGTGAAAGAGCTCGGCGGGCTGGCCGACGGGTTCGTGGGCAACCTCGGGCTGTTCGTCGACCTCGTCCGGGTGCCGCCGTCGGGCACGTGGGAGCGCCGGCGGGCCGATCGGCTGGCGCTGGCGGAAACCTGGGTCGGCCCGGTCGATGCGACCGAGGACGAGGGCCTCGTCCATCTCGTCCGGGCCTACCTCCGGGCGTTCGGTCCGGCGCCCTGGCGCGACATCGCCGGGTGGGCGGGCATCACGACTAGCAACGCGAAACTGGCCGGCCAATCCATTGAGCTCGTCCGGTACTGCGACGAGACCGGTAGCGAGCTCGTCGACCTGCCCGGTCAGCCGATCCCGGACCCGGACACGCCGGCGCCGGTCCGGTTCCTGCCCCACTGGGACAGCACTCTCCTCGTCCACGCCCGGCGCACCGGCCTCGTGCCGGAGGCCCACCGGCCGCGGATCTTCGGCCCCAGGAACCCCTTCTCGGTCGGCACGGTCATCGTCGACGGCCGCGTCGTCGCCGCCTGGTCGGTCAGGCATGGCCGCGTCGCGGTCGACTGGTTCGAGAACGTGACGGCCGAGGACCGCCGGGCCGTCGAGACCGAGCGCAAGGCCCTCGAGGCCTTCCACGCCTGAGGCGTCGCGCGCGCTGCCATACTCGATCGCGTGGATGCCCGGATCCTGGTCGTGGAGGACGACTCCTCGATTCGCGAGGTGACGGGGCTCGGCCTGCGGGCGGCGGGCTTCGAGGTCGAGACGGCCGCCGACGGCGTCGAGGCCCTCGAACGCTGGCGGGCGGGCAACCCCGACCTCGTCCTCCTCGACATCATGCTGCCGCGCCTGGACGGCCTCGAGGTCTGCCGGGCGATCCGTCGCGAGGCCACGACGCCGATCGTCATGCTCACGGCCCGGGGCGACACGATCGACGTCGTCGTGGGCCTCGAGTCCGGCGCCGACGACTACCTCCGCAAGCCCTTCGAGATGCCCGAGCTCGTGGCCCGCGTCCGGGCCGCCCTCCGTCGCCACGGCCACGACGCCGGGGGCGCTCCTGGAGGCACTCCCGGCGAGACGCTCCGGCTCGGCCCGCTGACGATCGACCCCGCAGGGCGGACCGTCGGGCGGGACAACCACGAGGTCCCGCTCACTCGAACAGAATTCGATCTCCTCCTCGAGCTCGCCCGGAGGCCCGGCCAGGTCTTCACCCGGGAGCTCCTCCTCGACCTGATCTGGGGCTACGACTACCTGGGTGATTCGCGGCTGGTGGACGTCGCGATCGGGCGCCTGCGGGCGAAGATCGAGGCGGATCCGGCCGCGCCGGCACTGATCCTCACCGTCCGGGGTGCCGGCTACAAGTCCGCCCGCGGCACGCTGGAGTAGGGGAGGCCGGTGCGCGGGATCCGGTTCCGGCTCGCCGTCACGCTCCTCGCCCTCGTCGCGGTCACGGTCACCGCGATCGGCGTCGGGACGTACGCCTTCGTCGAGGCCCGCCTTCGCGAGAGCCTCGTGGCCGAGGCGAGCCGCCAGGCCCAGTTCAACCTGTCCGTGCTGCTGCCGGGACGGCTCCCGCCGGATGCGACGAGCTCCGACTTCGCGGCGAGCGGCCTGCCGGAGGCGTTCAGGCTCCGCGGCGACGCCGGCCTCATCGTCGACTTCGGCGACGACGACCCGTTCGTCGAGCCCACGTCGCTCCTGCCGGTCCTCGCCCAGCTCCCGGCCAGCCTCCGGGACGCCGTCGACGCAGGCCGACTGGGGTATGCATGGCAGCCGGTCGGGGAGGGGAACGCGCTCATCGTCGGTGGGCGCCAGGGTGACGGCCCAGCGATCTACCTGGTCATCGACGCGGCGCCCGTGGAGGGCGCCCTGGGCCAGCTCCGGCTCGGGCTGGCCGCTGCCGGGCTCCTCGCCGTCCTCGTCGCCCTCGCCACGGCGGGGCTCATCGCCCGCCGGATCCTCCGGCCGATCGTCTCCGGCAGCGTGGCCGCGGCCCGGATGGCGGCCGGCGATCTCCGCGCCCGGCTGCCGGTCGAAGGGCGCGATGAGCTGGCCGCCTGGGCCGCGGAGTTCAACCGGATGGCCGACGCGCTCGAATCCACGATCGAGCGTCTCCAGGTGGCGCAGCAGCAAAACCGTCGTTTCGTGGCTGACGTCTCCCACGAGCTCCGGACGCCCCTCACCGCGCTCGTGGCCGAGGCCTCGATCATCGAGGCGGGCCTGGACCGACTGGAGCCCGATGCACGGCGGGCTGCCGAGCTCCTCGTCGGCGACGTCCGCCGGCTCCGGGTCCTCGTCGACGACCTCATGGAGCTGTCGCGCTTCGATGCCGAGGCCGAGGCCCTTCGCCTGGAGCCCGTCGACCTCGGGCGGGTCGTGGCCGGGGTCGTCGCCGCTCGCCTCTCGGCGGCGCGGGTCAGCCTGCCGGATGGACCCGTGGTCGTCGAATCAGACGTGCGCCGGCTCGACCGGATCCTCGGCAACGTCCTCGACAACGCCCGGATCCACGCGCCGGGCGCCCCGGTGGAGGTGACGCTCACGGCGGGCGTCGCCGAGGTGGAGGTCACGATCGCGGACCATGGCCCGGGCGTGGCCGAGGAAGCCCTGCCGCACCTCTTCGAGCGCTTCTACAAGGTCGATCCCGCGCGCGCCGCGACGGCCGCCTCGACCTCTGGCCTGGGGCTCGCCATCGCCGCCGAGCACGCCGCCCTCCTCGGCGGAACCCTCCGGGCGACGGCGCGCCCCCGCGGGGGGCTGGCCTTCACCCTAACCCTGCCTGTGACCCGATCGTTACCCGGCGGCGATGACGCTGATACCGGCCCGCGGGAGGCTTCGAGCATGTCGGAGCCCACACCGAGGCCAGAGCCATGATCCGCCAGCCCGCCACCCTCCTTCGATCGCTCAGCCTGATGGCGGCCCTCGCCGTCGTCGCCGCCTGCGGCACCGCCACCGGCGACCTCGGCACGGTCGCCCCGCCGCCGCCGACATCGGCCCCGTCGATCGACGCGCCGAGCCCTGAGGCCACGCCGGGCGGCACGCCCAGCACATCGCCCGACGGTTCGGTGGCCCCCAGCCCCTCGGCGTCGCCGGCCGGGACGACGACGATCCGGGCCTACTTCTTCCTCGGCAGCTCCACCCACGACGCCGGGCTCGTTCCGGTGCTCCGGGAGATCCCGAAGACCCAGGCGGTCGGCGCCGCGGCGATGAACGCCCTGCTCGCCGGCCCCGCCGAGGCCGAGATGGCCGCCCGGCCGGCGATGTACACGACCGTCCCGGAGGACACCCGGTTCCTCGGCCTCACGATCGAGGACGGCATCGCCACCGTGGACCTCTCGCGCGAGTTCGAATCCGGCGGTGGGACGGCCTCGGTCATCGGCCGCCTCGCCCAGGTCGTCTACACCCTGACCCAGTTCCCGACGGTCGACGCCGTGAGATTCGAGCTTGACGGCGAGCCCGTCACCGTGTTCAGCGGCGAGGGCGTGATCCTCGACCATCCGGTCGGCCGGGCCGACTACACCGACCAGCTGCCGGCGATCTGGGTCGATCGTCCGGCCTGGGGCGCCGCCGCCGGCAACCCGGTCCGCGTCACGGGCCTGAGCAACGTCTTCGAGGCCACCTTCCGGATCGCGGTCCTCGACGGCGACGGCGACGTACTCGCCGACGTCATGGCGATGGCCACCTGCGGGACGGGCTGCTGGGGCACCTTCGACGTGACGATCCCGTACGACGTCCCGGGCGCCCAGTGGGGCATCCTGCGCGTCTACGACTACTCGGCCAGGGACGGTGCCCCGGAGAACATCACCGACTACCCGGTCTGGCTCACGCCCGGCAGCTGACCCGACCCGACGCAGCCCCGTTTCCGGCCGATTCGACCGCCATCTGAGAGAATGGCGAGCCCACCAGGACGGCGCGTCACGCGGGCATCGCCCTCGCCAGCGCTTCCGCGCTCGCTCGACCGCCCTCCGCGGTCCCCCCACCATGACCCGATCCTCAACAACCCTGATGCCCGAAGAATCGATCCCGGAGGCCCCGATGAGCGTCCCCGCGGCTCCCAGCATCCAGCCCTCGATCGACCGGCTCCGCGCCACGATGCGCGGTCGCGTGATCACGTCCGGAGACCCCGACTACGACACCCTCAGGGCGGTCATGATCGGCGGCGTCGATCCGCGGCCTGCGGTCATCGCCCGCGTCGCGGATGCCGACGACGTCGCCGCGGCGATCGCCGTCGCCCGCGACCTCGGCCTCGAGCTGGCCGTCCGCTCGGGCGGCCACAGCGGGGCGGCCCACGGCACCGTCGACGACGGCCTGGTCATCGACCTCCGGGACCTGAAGGGCCTGGAGATCGACGCCGAGGCACGGACCGCCTGGGCCGCGGCCGGCCTCACCGCCTCCGAGGTCACGGCCGCGGCGGCCGAGCACGGGCTCGCCGTGGGCTTCGGCGACACCGGCTCGGTCGGGATCAGCGGGATCACGCTCGGCGGCGGGATCGGCTATCTCGTCCGAAAGCACGGCCTGACGATCGACAACCTGCTCGCCGCGGAGATCGTCACGGCCGACGGGCGCCGCCTCCAGGTCGACGCGGGGACGAGCCCGGATCTCTTCTGGGCACTCCGGGGCGGCGGGGGCAACTTCGGTGTCGTGACGGGGCTCCAGTACCGGCTCCACCCGCTCGCATCGATCGTCGGCGGGATCCTCGTCCTGCCGGCCACGCCCGAGACGGTCGCCGGCTTCATCGCCGCCGCCGAGGCGGCCCCCGACGAGCTTTCGACCATCGCCAACGTCATGCCGGCGCCGCCGATGCCGTTCCTGCCGGAGGACGTCCACGGCCGGATGGTCATCCTCGCGACGATGGCCTACGCCGGCGATCCGGCGGCAGGCGAGGCCGTCTACGCCCCGTTCCGTGCCCTCGCGGCTCCTCTCGCCGACCTCATCCGGGAGATGGCTTACCCGGAGATGTTCCCGCCCGAGGACGATTCCTACCACCCGATCGCGCTTGCCCACACGCTCTTCCTCGACCGGGTCGACCGGCCGGTGGCGACCACGATCATCGAGCACCTCCAGGCGTCGGAGGCTCCCTTCCGGTTCGCCCAGCTCCGCGTCCTCGGCGGGGCGATGGCCCGCGTTCCGGCGGACGCCACCGCCTTTGCCCATCGGGCCAGCCGGATCCTGGCGGTCGTGGGGACGTTCTACGAGACCGCCGACGAGCGGGAGCGTCGGGCGGCCTGGCTGGCCGAGCTTCTCGGGGCAATCCGCCAGGGCGACCAGGGGGCCTACGTGAACTTCCTCAACGACGAGGGACGCGCCCGCGTCCGCGCCGCGTATCCGGGCCCGACCTGGGATCGCCTGGCCGCCGTGAAGGCCACCTACGATCCGACGAACCTGTTCCGCCGCAACCAGAACATCCCGCCGGCGACGGGCGCCTGACGCGGCAGCTGGAGGGAGGCCCACGGTGCGATTCCGGACGACGATCATGGCTGCCGGCAAGACCGCGGCCGGATTCGAGGTGCCGGCGGAGGTCGTCCAGGCGCTCGGCGCCGGCAGGCGCCCACCGGTCCGGGTCACGATCAACGGCTACACCTACCGCAACACCGTCGCGGTCATGGGTGGGACGTACATGATCGGGGTCAGCAACGAGCACCGGACGGCTTCGGGGGCCCGGGCCGGGGACGTGGTCGATATCGACCTCGAGCTCGACACGGCGCCGCGCGAGGTCGCGGTGCCGCCGGAGCTCGCCGCCGCCCTCGCTGCCGATCCGGCCGCCCGGGCTACGTTCGAGGGGCTCTCGTACAGCAACAA
>MGOD01000115.1:5574-5873 GCA_001795245.1 Chloroflexi bacterium RBG_16_70_13 | reverse complement strand
CCTCCAGGTGACGGGCGCCAAGACCGAGGAGACTCGTCAGCGCCGGATCGCGAAGTCGATCGAGGCCCTCCGGGCGGGCCGGATTCGCTGACACCGGCGCCGGGGCGTGGCAACGCGCATTCGCCCGACGCCGACGCCGGCCGTCGCGTCCAGGCCGGCACGGCCCCCCGCCACGGGGCACACTTCGCCTGCATGGCCGACGAGCGCTGCTTCGAGTCCGCGAGCTGGATGGCCGCCGCGATCCGCGACGGCCGAGCGTCATCGGCCGAGATCACCGCGGCGTGCCTGGACAGGATCGA
>MGOD01000115.1:0-5536 GCA_001795245.1 Chloroflexi bacterium RBG_16_70_13 | reverse complement strand
CGCCGGCGACGCCGTTGATCGCGCTCGCGAGGCGGACGCGGAGCTCGCCGCCGGCCGGCGCCGCGGCCCGCTCCACGGTGTTCCCTTCACGATCAAGGATTCGCTCGATACCGCGGGTCTCGTGACGACTGCCGGCACCGTCGGCTGGCGGGACCGGGTCCCGGCCCGCGATGCGACGGTCGTCGCCCGCCTGAAGGCCGCCGGCGGGATCCTCCTCGGCAAGACGAACACCCCCGAGTTCACCTGGTCGGACGAGACCGACAACGATGTCTACGGTCGGACCTCGAACCCCTGGGACCTGGAGCGGACGCCCGGCGGGAGCAGTGGCGGCGCGGCGGCGATCGTGGCGGCGGGCGGATCGCCCTTCGACATCGGCAGCGACACCGGTGACAGCATCCGCCAGCCCGCCCACGTGTGCGGGATCGCCGGCCTCAAGCCGACGAGCGGACGAGTGCCGCGGACGGGGCACTGGCCGGGGTTCGAGGGCCTGTTCCAGTCGTTCACCCAGCTCGGACCCCTGGCCCGCCGGGTCGAGGACCTCGAGCTGCTCCTGCCGATCATCGCCGGGCCGGACGGCGAGGACCCCCACGTCGCCCCGGTCGAGCTCGCCCATCCGGCGGCGGTCCGCGTCGAGCGGCTGCGGGTCGTGACCTTCGGCGACAACGGCATCCGGCGGCCCCCCCCCGCCACGATCGAGGCCGTCCGGGCGGCGGCCCACGCCTTCGAGGCCCTCGGCGCCGAGGTCGAGGAGCAGGTCCCGCCGGGCCTCGAGGAGGCTTGGGAAGTCTGGGACGGGCTGATCCGGGCAGATGGCTTCGCCTGGCTGGAGCGGCTGATCAGCGGCGCCGGGACGCCCGGCTTCGGGTCCTACGAGACGCGCGACTGGGTGACACGCGGCGAGCCGTTGCGCGCCGACGCCCTGACCGCGCTCATCGAGCGGGCGGACGCGATCCGGGGCCGCCTCCTGGTCTGGCTCGGGGGTGTCGACCTCATCGTCTGCCCGGCGATGCCCCGGCCCGCGATCCGCCACGGAGAGAGCTCGAAAGCCTGGTTCGGCGACACGTACAGCGACGTCCACAACCTCACGGGCTGGCCGGCGGCCGTCGTCCGCGGCGGCACGTCGCCCGAGGGCCTGCCGATCGGCGTCCAGCTCGTGGGGCCGCCGTGGCGCGAGGACATCGTCCTGGCCGGCGCGCGGGTCGTCGAGGCCGCGTCCGGCGGCTGGATTCGGCCGCCGATCTGATCGCGTTCCTCGCGGGACGGCAGCCCTACGGCCAGAAGGCGACAGAGAGGTATCCGACCGTCCGGTCGCGCGGGCCGTCGGCGTCGGCCGAAGTCGATGCCGCGATGCGCACCCCGGTCGTTGCACCCATCGTCCGCAGGGCCGCCAGCCCCATGACGGCGGGCTGGACACCGCACATCCCGCAGACGAGGCCCGGGATCCGAGCGCCGCGGATCGCAATCTCGCGGGCAGCGAGCCCGGCGGGGTCGACGTCCCGGATCGATGGCAGGAGGGCCTCGGTCACCTCGTCGCTGGCGTCGTCCGACGGATAGTGGGCCATGTCCGAGCTGATGGCGAGGATGACGGGGTCACCCGCGGCCCGGCGCCCAGCGAGGACCTCTCCGAGGCGACGGCCGGCCTCGATCGCCGCGTGGCCGATGCCGGCCGAGACCGCCAGCGGGACGATCCTGGCATCCGGCGCGATCTCCTGGAGGAGTGGCAGCTGGACCTCGATGGAATGCTCACCGTCATGGGCCTGGGCGTCGACGCCGAAGGGCGACCCGAGCTCGACGATGGCGTCGCCGAGCTCCGCGTCAACGGGGACGTCGCCGAGGGGTGTCCGCCAGGCGATGCAGCCCGCGGCGGCGACGCCCTCGAGCCAGCCGGCACGGTGGTTCGTCCCGAGGATGACCACCGTCATCGGGCGCCGGACCCGCTCCGCCCCACCCCGGCGCCCATCGAGCTGCGACCACGCGGCGGCTGCGATGACCCCCGAGTAGACGAGGCCCGCATGTGGCACGAGGAGCCCGGCGGGCAGTCCGGGTGCTGGCCGCATGGCGTCCCCGGGCAGCCATCGGACCTCGTCGAGGAGCTCCCGGACCATCGTCCGCAGCCGCTCCGGCGGCGCCGGATAGAACTCGCCGGCGACCGCCGCGTGACGGACCAGTCCGAGCGCCCCTCGCGCCGCCGCATCGTTGCCGGTCATCGGGCGTCGTGTCCAGGTGGGTCGGCAACGCCCACCGGGTCCGCGGTTCGGGCAAGACCGACGCCTTCGAGCGGCCGGCCACAACTCGGGCAGGCGCCCGCGATCGTCAGCCGGGAGTGCGTCCTGTACCCGCGCCGCTCGATGACCACCTGGCCGCAACCGGCGCAGCGGGTGTCCTCGAGCGCGAGCGCCGGGGCGTTCCCCACGTATACGTGGCGCAGGCCCGCGGCGCGGCCGATCTCGGCCGCCCGGAGCAACGTCGACGTGGACGTCGGCGGCACGTCGAGCATCCGGTGGGCCGGGAAGAACCGGCTGACGTGCCACGGGGTCGTCGGCCCGAGCGTCGCCACGATCCAGGACGTCAGGGCCTGGAGCTCCGCGTCAGAGTCGTTCCAGCCCGGGATCACGAGCGTCGTGAGCTCGAGCCAGATGCCGGCCGTCCGCATCGCGACGATCGCCGCGAGGACGTGGGCCAGGCGAGCCCCGCAGAGTTGTCGGTAGAAGCGGTCGTCGAAGGCCTTGAGGTCGACGTTCGCCGCGTCGAGGACCCCGCCCAGGAGCTCGATCGCCGCGGGCGTGGCGTAGCCGTCGGTGATGAACAGGTTGCGAAGGCCGGCGTCACGCGCCAGGCGGGCCGTGTCGAGCGCGTACTCGAGGAAGACCGTCGGCTCGACGTAGGTGTAGGCGATCGAGCGAGCGCCGGCCCGCCGGGCGTCGTCGACAACCTGCCCGGGCGAGTACGGCCGGGTCGGGACAGGAAGGCCAAGACGGGGTGCCTGGGCGATCTCCCAGTTCTGGCAGAAACGGCAGTGGAACGGGCAGCCAAGCGTCGCGATCGAGTAGCTCAGGCTGCCCGGGTCGACGTGGAAGAGCGGCTTCTTCTCGATCGGATCAAGGCCGCATGCCGCGACGGCACCGTAGGCATGACAGACGAGGACGCCGTCGACGTTCTCACGGACGCCGCAGATCCCGTGGCGACCGGGCCGCACCAGGCAGCGGTGGGCGCAAACGCCACAGCGAACGCTCCCGTCGGCCAGAGGCTGGGCGAGGACCGTCGGGACGGAGGTGGCGGGCAACAGCGAATGAACGGCCATGGGTCGTCATCGCGAGTCTCCACCACCGCTGCGCCGCGGGCCAGTGCTGCTCGGGCCGGAATCCGGGACGAAGCGCCCTCGATCGTGGTCCCCGAGGGCCCGACGCTGGGGAGCGTCGGGGAGGGCCGTCGATGACCACGCCACGAGGCATGCACGCAACGAGATCCCGCTCGGCAACCGGCGCTCCGACGGTCGCCGGCGGGGTCGCCGGACCGATCACGCCGGACGTGCCCCCGGAGCTGCGGCAGGCGCTCATCGAGGTCGCCCGGGCGGCCATCCAGGTGGCGGCCGGGCTCGCGTCGGGCTGGTCGCTCGCGTCGCGCAGTCGCGAGGCGAAGGGCACCGGACTACGGGCGGCGGTCTTCGTGACGCTCACCGACGGTGGCGAGCTTCGCGGTTGTATGGGGACCCTCGATCCCGAGCAGCCAGTGGCCGAGGCCGTGGCCGCCGCGGCGATGACGGCCTCCCTCGACGATCCTCGCTTCTACCCGGTCGAGGCCGACGAGCTCGGGGATCTCGACGTCCACATCTCGATCCTCGGGGCGCCGGTCGAGCTGGCCGCCCCGACCGACTTCGTCCCCGGAGTCGACGGGATCATCGTCGAGCGCGGGCTCCGGTTCGGCCTGCTGCTGCCAGAGGTGGCGACCGGCCACGGCTGGGACGGCGAGCGGATGCTCGCGGCGGTCTGTCAGAAGGCCGGCCTTCCATCCGACGCGTGGCGGGAGCCCGCCACCCGCTGCCTCGTCTTCCGGACCGTCCGATTCGGCGGCCACGTCGTCAACGGAACCGCTCGCTGAGACGCCTCAGCCGCCCGAGACCGCCGGGATGATGTGGACGTCGGCGCCGGGCGGGACCGCCGTATCGAGGCCGGCCCGCTCGGCCGACACGTAGATGTTGATGTGCGTCCGGATCTCGGGACCCGCATCCAGGAGCCGGTTCCGCATGCCGGGGACCTGCCGGTCGAGCTCATCGATGACCTCGCCGACCGTGGATCCCGCGACCTCGATACGGCGCGCGGCGCCGGGGAACAGCGCGATCAGGGAGCGCGGCAGGTGGACGATCGCGGGCGCGACCCCAGCGGACATGCGGGACGCCGTCAGCGACCGGCCGTCGCCTCGACCGACCAGACCGGCGGCAGGTTGTCGGCCAGGAGCGACCATGTCCGGCCCTCGTCCGCGCTGCCGTAGACCTGGCCCGTGCTCGTCCCGAAATAGACGCCGACCGGGTCGAGCCGATCCACGGCCATCGCCTCGCGCAGGACGCCGACGTAGGCGTCGTGCTGGGGCAGCCCGTCGCCCGAGCGGACCCAGGTGTCGCCGCCATCGTGCGTCCGCCACACGGCGGCCCTGGCCTCCGGCATGAGACGCCCCTCCTCCGGCGGCGTGAGTGGGATCGTCCAGACCGTGCCCGCGTCGCGCGGATGGGCGGCCATCGGGAACCCGAAGTCGGACGGCAGGCCGGCGCTGATCTCCTCCCACTGCATCCCCCCGTCCGTCGACCGGTAGACCCCGCAGTGATTCTGCTGGTAGAGGTGCTCGCCGCCGTCGGCGGCCATGACCAGCTTGTGCACGCACTGGCCAAACTCGGGATAGCGGTTCTCGGGGTAGAACTCGGCGCGGACGCCCTTGTTGCGCGTCTCCCAGGTCCGTCCGCCGTCCCGCGTCTCGAACGCGCCGACCGCCGAGATCCCGACCCAGAGTCGATCCGGGTCGTCGGGGTGGGGGACGATGGAGTGGAGAATCAGGCCACCGGCACCGGGCTGCCATTCGGGCCGGGTGGGATGGTTCGTCAGGCCCTCGATATGGGCCCACGTCGCCCCGCCATCGTCGCTCCTGAAGAGCCCGGCGGGCTCGACGCCCGCGTAGATCGTCCCGTTCGAGGCGGTGACGTTCCAGACGGTCTTGAGCTTGGGGCCGTCGTCGCCGTAGGTCAGGCCCTCGCTCGAGTGGGTCCACGTCGCCCCGAGGTCACCGCTCTGCCAGACCGCGCCGCCGTACCACGGGCTGCCGCCGCCGGCGAGGATCACGCCGGTCTTGGGGTGCACGGAGATGTCATGGATCGGCCAGCCCTCGCAGAGCGGGCCTCTGACCCGCCAGTCCCGGCGAGCCGCATCGCCGTCGAGGATGAAGGCACCCTTCGGGGTCCCGATGAGCAGGGCGATGGGCTGGGTCATCGTTCGCGGTCTCCGTTCTCGCGGGCTGAGAGGCGAATCTAGCGGACCGCGAGCGAGGCCGC
>MGOD01000114.1:17166-17459 GCA_001795245.1 Chloroflexi bacterium RBG_16_70_13 | reverse complement strand
CCGGGTCCAGGCCCGTGTACGCGTAGGCGCGCACGAGGTCCCGGCCCGCCGAGGCCGTCTTCAGCAGCGTGACGTAGTCGATGTCCACGCCGGCCGCCTTGGCCGCGTAGAAGATGTTCGCCACGTCCACGAAGACGGCGACGTTCTTGCCCACTGGGTCTCCTATTCGTGATGGCGCCGCGGCCCGGGCCCCGGTCCGCGCGCCTCGATCAACGGGCCCGTCGCCCGCCGGCCCCTGCCGGCGCGAGGACGCGGCCCATGAGCGGACCGAGCTCATTGAATCCCTGGCGCTC
>MGOD01000114.1:16764-17092 GCA_001795245.1 Chloroflexi bacterium RBG_16_70_13 | reverse complement strand
CCTTGTTGGCCGCCGATCGGAGGGCCTCCTCGAGGAGGGACTCCGTCACGTCGTCCGCGTCCATGTTCGGTGCGACGACGAGGAGATCGATCGTGCCGACGTAGCCGCCGGCCCGTACCGAGGGGCGGATCGCGAGGATCGCGCCGCCCACGATCTCCCGTCGCCGTTCGGCGACGAGGACGCTGGCGTGAGGCAGGTAGACCAGCTGCCGGAGCAGATCCGCGGCATCGAGCGCCGTCCCGGAGCCGCGGGCGCCGATCCGCTCGCCACTCAGGGCGACGAGCTTGTCGATGTCCGTGATCCGGGCTGCTCGGACCGTGTATTCCAC
>MGOD01000114.1:16115-16721 GCA_001795245.1 Chloroflexi bacterium RBG_16_70_13 | reverse complement strand
GACCGCCCCGGTCGGGGCCGACCGGGGTCGCTCCGTTGCCGCGGACCGCACGAGGCGCGAGCGAGCCTCGCTCGAAGAACCGCCTCGGGTCGCGCCAACCGGTGTTGCAATCGGTGCGCCGAGCCCTATCATACGTCATCGCTTCGGCGGCAACCTGCGCGCCGCCCGAACCGGTCCGGAGCCGCCGATCGCTGCGCACCAACTCCGCGTCCCCCGATCGCTTCCGCCTCCCTTCGAGACGGACTGTCGGGGTCCCCGACGCGGAACGGGCGCCCGGTCCGCGTCGCCGGTTCCGAGTCGGGCGGGCCGCTGGTAGCCCGACCGGTTATCGCACCTGGAGACCCCGGGGCGATCGCTTCTAGGAGGAGAATGGATGAAGCTCACAAAGGTTGGCGCGCTTGCCGTGATCGCGGTGCTCGCGTTCTCCGCGTGCGGCACAACTGGCTCGACCGCACCGTCCGATCCGCTCGGCGTGATCACCATCCCTTCGGGGGAGAAGATCCACGTCGCGTTCTGGGGTGTCCTGTCAGGCGCTGACGCTTCCCTCGGGGAGGACTCCCTCTACGGCGCGCAGATTGCGGTCGACGACAAGGGCGGCAAGCTCCT
>MGOD01000114.1:13160-16099 GCA_001795245.1 Chloroflexi bacterium RBG_16_70_13 | reverse complement strand
GGCAAGCTCCTTGGCTTCGATATCAACCTCACCACGGAGGACGGCCTGTGCACCGTCGACGGCGGCGCGGCAGCCGCCCAGAAGATGGCCTCCGATAACACCATCGTTGGCCTCATCGGCTCGAGCTGCTCGGACGAGACGGTCGGCGGTATCGCGGCCCTCACCAACGCTGGGCTGACGACGATCTCGCCGTCCAACACGCGGCCCGCACTCACGGCCCCGGATCGGGACGCGACCTACGCCGGCTACGCTCGAACCGCCCACAGCGATGCCTTCCAGGGCAGGGCCGTGGCGGAGTTCGTGTTCAACGAGCTCAAGCTCACCAAGGCCGCCACGATCCACGATGGCAGCGCCTACGCAGAGGCGCTCCAGCAGGTCTTCACGGACGAGTTCAAGGCTCTTGGCGGCGAGGTCGTCATCCAGGAGGCCGTCTCGAAGGGCCAGACGGACATGAAGCCCGTCCTGACCAAGGTTGCCGCGGCCAACCCGGAGGTCATCTACGACCCGGTGTTCGTGGCCGAGGGCGGGTTCCTCTGGGCGCAGCACACGGAAGTGCCTGGGCTCGAAGACGTCGTCATGATCGGGTCGGACGGCATGTTCACCAGCGACTTCGTCAAGGCCGCCGGCTCGGCGGCGGAAGGCGGATACCTGTCGAGCCCGAACTTCTCGGCCTTCCAGGCCGGCTACGCCGCTTTCGTGACCAAGTACGAGGCCAAGGTCGGCAAGAAGCCGATCTCCGCCTTCCATGCCCATTCCTACGACGCGGCGAACATCCTGTTCGCGGCGATCGAGAAGGTGGCCGTCAAGGGCAGTGACGGCACGCTGTACATCCCGAAGAAGGCCCTCCGTGACGCGATCTTCGCCACGAAGGACCACCAGGGCATCACCGGCGTGCTGTCCTGCAGCGCCAGTGGTGACTGTGGTGCGCCGCTCATCGCGATGTACCAGATCTCTGCCCGCGAGACCGGCGGCGAGTGGCCGCCGGAGGCACCGGTCTGGCCGTAACAGCTTCTCAACGACGCCCGTACTGACGGCCACGATCCCCCCGGGATCACCGGCCGGCAGGGAACAGGCCGGGCCTCACCGCCCGGCCTGTTCCGCAATCGGTCCCACTCCTGCGTGAAGCCCCCATCCACCAATCGAACTGGGACAGACGATGCGCACCAGCAGCGTTGACCGGGCGACGGAATTCGCGATCGCGGCGTTCCTGTGGGCGTTCCGCATCGTGGTGGTCCTGGTGGTCGTCGTCGGGTCCTTCCTGACACTCTCCAGCGGCCGCTTCGCCTGGGAGACGTGGTCGTCGCTGATCGTCAGCGGCCTCACGACGGGAAGCGTCTATGCCCTGATCGCCCTGGGCTACACGATGGTCTACGGCATCCTCCGGATGATCAACTTCGCCCACGGCGAGATCTTCATGGGCGGCGCCTTCGCCGGATACTTCGTCGGGACGATGTTCGCTTCGGTCGGGCTCCTGAGCCAGGGGCCGCTTGTCGTCCTCTTCGCGGTTGCGGTCATGATCGTGGTAGCTGCCGCCTTTTCGACCGTCCTCGCCCTCCTCGTCGAGCGGATCGCGTATCGGCCGCTGCGGAATGCCCCTCGGCTGGTCCCGCTGATCAGCGCCATCGGCGCGTCGTACTTCCTGCAGTACACGTTCCGCGGCGTCTTCGGGGCAGGCATCTACGTCTATCCCGACGTTGCCCTGCTCGGGCAGCGGGTGCCGATCGACTTCGTCCGCCTGCGCTGGGTCGACGTCCTCGTCGTGATCGCGGCGCTCGTGATGATGACCGGCCTGTACCTGTTCGTGATGCGGACCAGGATGGGGACCGCCATTCGTGCGGTCTCGGAGGACAAGAGCACCGCCGAGCTGATGGGCATCGACGTCAACCGGGCGATCGTGACGACGTTCGCCGTCGGCGCCGCCATGGCCGGGGCGGCGGGCGTTCTCTATGCCCTGCTGTTCGACCAGGTCTACTTCTTCACCGGGTTCGTGCCAGGGATCAAGGCCTTCACCGCGGCCGTCCTCGGCGGGATCGGCAACGTGCCGGGTGCCATGCTCGGCGGCCTGTTCCTCGGCCAGGGGGAGTCCGTCGGGCCGACCCTCTTCCTCGATGGGTTCAATGTCCCCTCGGTCAACCAGCTGAAGGATGTGATCGCGTTCACGCTGCTCGTCCTCGTCCTCGTCTTCCGGCCGTCGGGCATCCTCGGCGAGCGGGTCAGCGGGCAGCGGGCATGATGGACCCGGCCGTCGCCCCCGCCGCACAACCCGCCGACGTGGACTGGCGCCGCGTGCTCCGGGTCGGACTCCTCGGTGCGGCCGTGGCGCTGTACCTCTGCCTGGTCGGCATGGTCGAGGTGTTCCAGACACGGGCCCTCGTGACGGGCGTCATCACCCTCGGCCAGACGACGATGGTCCTCGCGGGCGTCGGCGCCGCCTACGTGGCCGTCCGGGGACGATCCATGGACCGGAGGGGGGCGGCCGCGGCCGGTGCCCTTGCCGGCGCCGTGACCGGCGCCTTCCCGACCGCGCTGGTCGTGATCATGGAGGTCGTGAACCTGCGGGCGATGTTCCTTCACGCGTCGCCCGGAACATCGGACGTCCTGACGCTCGGCCTCGGGGTCGGCGGCGCCTGGGTCCCGATCGTCGCCCTCGCCGCCGTCGGTGCTGCGACCGGGCTCCTCCTGACTGCGCGGGCCGATATCCAGCGACCGGCAACGGCAGCCCTCGTGGCACTGCTCCTGACCGGGTTGTTCGCCGGCCTGCTGCGGCCACCGCTGCTGGCAAGCCCGCTCACGGCCGAGCTGGGCCGGCTCCTGTTCGCCTCGAACGGGCTCACCGTGCCGGGCGCCATCATCGCCGTGATCGCGGTCGTCGGGGGCCGGATCGCCATGCGCCGGGTCAGCCTGCGGTCGCGCGTGGCCGCCCTGTCGCCGGAGCGGCA
>MGOD01000114.1:12014-13144 GCA_001795245.1 Chloroflexi bacterium RBG_16_70_13 | reverse complement strand
CTGATCGCCCTGGTCCTGTTCGTCGTGTGGCTACCGCACGGCGTCGGGCCGTTCTTCGCCCAGGTCGTCGCCGTCGTCGCCCTGTACGTCCTCATGGGCCTCGGTCTCAACATCACCCTGGGCCTGGCGGGCCTCCTCGACCTGGGCTTCGTGGCCTTCTTCGCGGTCGGTGCGTACACGGTGGGCCTGCTGACGTCGACCGCCGAGTACGGGATCGCCCTGTGGCCGTTCTGGGCCGCCGTCCCCTTCGCGGTGCTCCTGGCGATGGCGTTCGGAGCCTTCTTCGGGCTGCCCATCCTCGGGATCCGGGGTGACTACCTCGCCATCGCCACCCTCGGCTTCGGCGAGATCATCAGGATCCTCGCTGGTTCCGACCTTCTGAAGGGACTTCTCGGCGGACCACGCGGGATCATCAACATCCCGAAGCCCATCGAGGTCCCTCCGGATCACCTGCTCGCGGGGCCGATACAGATCTACTACATCGCGCTCGTCGCCGCCCTCGTCGTCGCGTTCGTCGCGATCAGGCTGCGCGATTCGCGACTTGGGCGGGCGTGGCTCGCGATCCGCGAGGACGAAGACGTCGCGGAGGCGCTCGGCGTCAACCTCGTGCAGACGAAGCTCCTCGCCTACATGCTCGGCGCCGCGTTCGCCGGCCTGGGCGGGGCCATCTTCGCCGGCCTGCTCGGCTCGATCTTCGCGAGCAGCGTCACGCTCTTCGTCTCGATCAACGTCGCCGCGCTGGTCATCGTGGGCGGCATGGGCAGCATTCCCGGCGTGGTCGTGGGGGCGATCTTCCTGATCGGCGTGCCCGAGCTGTTCCGGGAGTTCTCCGAGTACCGCTTCCTCTTCTACGGCGTCGCCCTCATCGCGATGATGCTGTTCCGCCCCGAGGGCCTGCTGCCGTCCCGGATCGTCCAGCGGGAGCTCCACGTTCCCGAGCCCGATGCCAACGGGGATGCGAACGGGGACGCCATCGATCAGGCTGCCCGGCTGTCGCCGGGCGCCACGGGCTAGCCGCGATGGCGCTGCTCGAGGCGGAGCATGTCACCAAGCGGTTCGGCGGCCTGAGCGCCGTGCGGGCGCTCGACTTCACGATCGAGCAGGGCTCGATCGTCAGCGTGATCGGCCCG
>MGOD01000114.1:11007-11956 GCA_001795245.1 Chloroflexi bacterium RBG_16_70_13 | reverse complement strand
CTTCAACTGCATCGCCGGCTTCTACCACCCCGAGGAGGGGCAGATCACCTTCGACGGGGCGCCGATCCATGGTCTCCGTCGCGACCAGATCGCGCACCTTGGCATCGCCCGGACCTACCAGAACATTCGCCTCTTCGCCAAGATGACCGCGATCGAGAACATCCTCGTCGGACAGCACTTCCGGCTCCACGGCACGTGGATCGGCGCGGTCCTCAACACGGCCGGCGTGCGGGTGGAGGAGGTTGCCTCCCACGATGAGGCGCGCCGGCTGCTCCGGTTCGTCGGACTCGCGGGCAAGGGCGACGTCCTGGCGGACAAGCTGCCGTACGGCGACCAGCGACGCCTCGAGATCGCCAGGGCCCTGGCGACAGAGCCAAAGCTGCTCCTGCTCGACGAACCGACGGCCGGCATGAACCCGGCCGAGACGGCCCAGATGACAGCCTTCATCCGGTCCCTCCGCGACGACCTGGGCATCACG
Organism: Chloroflexi bacterium RBG_16_70_13; assembly: GCA_001795245.1. Lineage (GTDB taxonomy): Bacteria > Chloroflexota > Limnocylindria > Limnocylindrales > CSP1-4 > UBA5189. Next base: position 11,478 of record MGOD01000114.1, on the reverse strand, counting down.
ATCCTGCTCATCGAGCACCAGATGCGGGTCGTCATGGGGATCTCCGAGCGGATCGCGGTCCTCGATTACGGCGAGAAGATCGCCGAAGGAACGGCGCGGGAGATCCAGACCAATCCGAAGGTCATCGAGGCCTATCTCGGGAGCGGTGGCGCGGCCGACGTCGCCGGGCAGGACAAGGGCGCGACGGGCGTCGCGCCCGCGAGTGGAAGCTGACGCGGATGGCGATTCTCGAGATCGAAGACCTCCACACGTACTACGGCAGCATCCACGCCCTCAAGGGGATCACCCTGTCGGTGAACGAGGGCGAGATCGTGACCCTCATCGGCGCGAATGGCGCCGGCAAGACCACGACCCTGAACTCGATCAGCGGGATCGTTCGGCCTCGGACCGGCCACGTACGGGTCGCCGGCGAGGACGTCACCCACGCCCCGCCCCACCAGATCGTCAAGCGCGGTGTCGTCCAGGTCCCGG
>MGOD01000114.1:9880-10662 GCA_001795245.1 Chloroflexi bacterium RBG_16_70_13 | reverse complement strand
TGGCGCTCCAGATCGCCGACCGCGGCTACGTCATCGAAACCGGTGCGATCGTCCTGAGCGACCGCGCGGATTCCCTGCGCGAGAACCCGAACGTCCAGAAGTCCTACCTCGGGATCACCTGATCCCCGCGTCGATCAGTAGCGGGGCGGCTCCCGGAAGATCTCGTAGGCGGCCCGGCCGAGCATCAGCAGGCCGATCCCGCTCACCCACAGGCCGGGCCCCCGGGTGAACACGTCCGTGGGCTGGTCGAAGATGAAGGCGCGCAGCGCGAGAAGCTCGAGGATCCGGAGCCCGAAACCGATCCACCCGGCGGCCGCCAGGATCGCGTAGGCCGGCCACCGGTCGGCCCCCACGGGACGCTCCCTGGCATACGGCAGCGAGACGAGCGCGATCGTCGCGAGGGCGGCGACGAAGACGAGGATCCCGAAGCCGTCAAAGGCGTTCCCGCCGAGTGTCGGGATGCAGCCCTCGCAGCCCACGGCCCACCACGGCAGGACACAGCCGACCACGATGACCAGCGCCGCCAGCGCGGCGAGGATGCGGGCCCGGCCGACCGGGCGGCGATGCATCGTCATCCGGGGTCTGCGTAAACCTCGGGCTTGAGGACGCCCACGAAGCGCAGGTTCCGGTAGTGCTCGCCGTAGTCGAGGCCGTAACCGACGACGAACTGGTCGGGGATCGTGAAGCCGGTGTAGTCGACCGGGATCTCGACGAGGCGGCGGGCCGGCTTGTCGAGGAGGGTGCAGATCCGGAGCGAGTGAGGCTTCTTGCCGCCCAGGTAC
>MGOD01000114.1:9462-9837 GCA_001795245.1 Chloroflexi bacterium RBG_16_70_13 | reverse complement strand
CGCAGATCAGGACGTCCTCGCCCTCGATGCTCGAGGACAGGTCCTTGAGGATCCGCACGAGCCCGGACGACTCGGTCGTTGCGCCACCGTACGACGAGACCTCCATGAGGTCGATCCGGAGGGGCAGCGAGATCGAGCGCATCAGGTCGGCCATGAACGGCAGCGAGCCCTTGAGGACGCTGACCAGCGTCAGCCGCCGGCCGGCATAGTCGGCACTGATCTGGGCGCCGAGCTCGCCAACCCGCGCCTGGATCTGGTCCTCCGTCAGGAGGACCTCCCCGATGTCGGACTGCATATCGGCCGTCAACGTCATCGCGACCCGGGATCCTCCTGGAGGTGGTTCGTGGTGCGCCTCGCGGCCGCGTCAGCCGGCTG
>MGOD01000114.1:0-9451 GCA_001795245.1 Chloroflexi bacterium RBG_16_70_13 | reverse complement strand
CGCGCCGCGGCCGCGGCGCGACGGCGTCGGGAGCGGGAGGCATTCCGTCGGCCGGCCAACCCGCCGGCCGATCCGCCCGGAGCGGTGGGCAGCTGCGCGGAACCGGCAGTGAACGCGCCGGCGGCGGTTCCGCTCGCAGTCGATGCCGATGAGCCGGGCGCCGGACGGATGGCCGTGACCGCCTCTCCGCTCATCCCGTGGGTGGTCCCGGCAGTCAGGTCAGCAGTGTCGAGATCCGGCTCCCGCCCGCGATCCGGGACCACCTGGCCGAGCGTGCCGGACAGCGAATCGGCCAGCGCCAGCCGCCCGTACTTGAGCATCATCGCCCGGAAGTCACGGGCGTAGAAGAGCTTGATGCGGATGTCCGGGTACAGCTCCCGGAGGCGGCGCAGCTTGCGGTTCTTCTTCCGGACGAGGCGCTGCTTGAGGGTCGTCAGCTCGAGGAATAGATCGAGGTCGGGCAGGTAGAAGTCGGGGGAGAAGCTCTCGACGACGTTGCCATCCAGGTTCCAGAGGATGGGGAAGGTCCGCGGCTCGTACTCCCAGCGGACCCCGTAGAAGTCGAGGATGCGCGCCATCTCGGTCTCGCTGCCGTGGGCGAATGGCGGCCACGGACGGCCGGCCGCATCCGTGCCGATCGGGGCGGCTGCGGTTCCCGAGATCGCTGCCTCCTCGGAGGTCCCTGTCGCGTCGGACGGCCCCGCGTCGGACGGCCCCGCGTCGATCGGCGGCTCGCCGTCGAGGGGCGCCGGGTCGGTCATGCGGACCGCTCGGCCCGACGGGAGTCGGGACCGGCCGGGCGTCTCGGGCGCTGCGCGCGCCCCGCCGGGCGGACGAGGTCGTCGAGACGTCCGGTCCACGTAGCGAGGAGGGCGTGCATATCCAGGACGTCATCCGAGCTGATCGGGGCGGGGTCCGCAAGGCGATCGATCTCGGGCGCGACGTCCTCGTCGGCGACGAAGCCGAGCGACGTGCTGCCGCAGGCCGGGCAGTCCAGCTGGAGGAACAGGAGATCGTCGCGTCGCGCGAGGAGCCGGATCCGGGCGGCGGGGACGTGCTCCTCGCAGACGGTGCACCCCATCCCGTCGAGCAGCGTGCCGAGGCGATCCTGCGGACCCATCCAGCCGGAGTGTAACGGGTCCTGCCGTTCCACGGCGAGACCGGCCGACCTTGCGGTCGATACCCCCAGGGGGTATCATCGCCGCGACCGCCGCCCGCCGGGTGACGGAGCGGAGACGAAGCTGGATCTCATGGCCGCGACACCGGGACATTCCACCGCCCACGGCATCGGGGACACCTTCCGCCACAGCTACTCGAAGGACAAGGCCCAGCTGGTTCGCCGGCTGGCCCGGATCGAGGGCCAGGTTCGCGGGATCGCCCGGATGATCGAGCGCGAGGAGTACTGCGTCGACATCCTCCAGCAGACGGCGGCGCTCCGGGCCGCCGTCGATTCGCTCGCGATCCTCGTCCTCGAGGACCACGTCCAGGGTTGCGTCCGGACGGCCGCCGCGCACGGCGAGGCCGACCGCTACGTCGATGAGGTCGTGGACGTCGTCCGGCGGACGCTCGGCCGACCCGTCCGCGGGGGCAGCCGAGGCTGATCCACCGGTTATCCACCGCCCGGCGGGCACGTTCGGTGACGGTGGTGGATAACCCCGTTGACGAGGGCCCGGGGCCCGACTAACGTCCGGCATCCGCACCGGGACGGCAGCGGGGAGCGCGGCTCGCGAGGGGCTCGGGGAGACCCGACCGCGAACCGGCCGAGACGCGCCAGACCGACGCCGCGGTTGCGATGGAATGACGACGCCGGGGGTGGCTCTCTCCGGCGGCGGCGCGTCACCTTCCGAGGAGGCACGCCTGAACCGCCAGCGAGAACCGCTCCCGACGGACGTCGCGTCCCTCCCCGACCTGCCCGCCGCCTATGCGCGCGAGCTCGGGCGGGCGCTCGATGTCCTCGGCCTCGAGCTGGCGGCCGACGCGCGATCCGCGATCGACGGCCACGTCCGCCTCCTCCTCGCCTGGAACGCCGCCGTCAACCTGACGACGATCACCGACCCGGCCGAGGTCGCCCGCCGCCACGTCGCCGATAGTCTCGCCGCCGTCCAGGTCATCCGGGCGGGCCCGCATGAGTCGCTCCTGGACCTCGGCAGCGGCGGTGGCTACCCGGGCCTGCCCCTCGCAGCGGTCCTCGCAGGGAGCCGGGCGCTCCTCGTCGACGCGACGGCGAAGAAGGTCGCCTTCCTGGATGCGGCGCGCCGGGCCGTCGGGCTGACCGGGCGGGTGGACGTCGCCGCCGTCCGTGCCGAGTCTCTCCGGCGGGCCGACCCTGGGGCCGCCTGGGACGTGGTGACCGCCCGGGCGGTCGGGCCGCTCGACGACCTGGTCGAGCTGGCCGTGCCGCTGCTGGCCACGGGCGGGCGCCTCATCGCCTGGAAGCGGGGCGACATCTCGGTCGAGCTTGCCGCGGCCGCCCGCGCTGCGGTCGCTCTCGGCGCCGCGGCGCCCGCGCTCCAGCCCGTGCCCGAGGCCCTCGTCCTCGCCGGCCACGTCCTCGTGATCGTCGCGAAGGCGGGACCCACCCCGGCCGGCTACCCGCGCGATCCGGCGGTCCGGAAGCGACGGCCATGGTGAGGTCGGACGCTGCTACGCTGGCGGGCGCATGCGGATCGCGGTCCTGTCCGACATCCATTCGAACCTCGTGGCGCTCGACGCGGTCCTGGTTTCCAGCGGGCCCGTGGACGCCGTCTGGCACCTCGGCGACGTCGTCGGCTACGGACCGGAGCCGGACGCGGTCGTGGCCCGTCTCGGGGCGATCGGGGCGACGGGGGTGAAGGGCAACCACGATGCGGCCGCGGCCGGAGGCTCGGAGATCGAGTGGTTCAACCCGGATGCCCGGCGAGCGATGGAGTGGACCCGGGCGACGATCTCGCGGGTCACCTCGGGCTGGCTGGACACCCTGCCCCAGACCCTGACCAGCGGCGACTGGACGCTCGTCCACGGCAGCCCGAGGGAGCCGATCTGGGAGTACGTCACCTCGGTCCCCGTTGCCCGGGCAAACCTGGCCGTCCTCGGGGGCCGCATCGGCCTCCACGGCCACACCCACATCCCGGCCGCGTTCCTCGAGGACGACGGCGGGATCGAGGTCGTCAGCCCGGGCGACGGCTCGGTCCTCGAGCTCCGCGGACGCCGGGCGCTCGTCAACCCCGGCAGCGTCGGGCAGCCGCGGGACGGCGATCCCCGCAGCTCCTACGTCGTCCTCGATACCGAGGCGGACAGCGTGAGCTGGCATCGGACGCCGTACGACATCGCGGCAGTCCAGGCCTCGATGCTCGCGACCGGGCTGCCGGCATCGCTCGCCGCCCGGCTCAGCGTCGGCCTGTGATCCGCGTCGCGTCATGATCGGCGGACGCCAGCCCCTGCGGGGCCGGAAGATGGGCGATCGGCGGGTGCGCGTCGAGCGGCCCCACGCGGCCTACTTCCGCTGGAGCGGCAAGGGCGTCATGACCGCCAAAGCGTCGGCCAGCGCGCCCACGACCGGGCTCGGCCGGGCGATGGCGACCGTGCGCCGCTTCTTCCTTGGCCGGCCCCTCGCTTCGGGTGAGGAGCTCGGCGAGCGGTTGTCGAAGAAGAAGGCCCTCGCGATCTTCAGCTCGGACGCCATCTCGTCGTCGGCCTATGCGACCGAGGAGATCCTCCGCGTCCTGATCCTTGCCGGCGTGGTCGGGCTGGCCTTCGGGCTCGAGATCGCGATCGCGATCGCCGCCCTGCTTGCCGTCGTCGCGATCAGCTACCGCCAGGTCTGCCTCGCCTATCCGACCGGCGGCGGCTCGTACTCGGTCTCGAAGAAGAACTTCGGGCGGAACGTCTCGCTCATCGCCGCCTCGGCGCTCCTCATCGACTACGTCATGACGGTGGCCGTGTCGACGACGTCGGCGGTGGAGCAGATCACCTCGGCCATCCCGGCCCTCCACGACGAGCGGGTGCTCATCGGCGTGGTCGCGATCGCCCTCATCACGATCGGCAACCTCAGGGGCCTCCGCGAGGCCGGCAATATCTTCGCCGTCCCGACCTACCTGTTCCTCGGCTCGTCGTTCCTGATGATCGCGATCGGTGCCTTCCGGATCGTCGTCGGCGGCGAGGGGACGGGGTTCGCGCCCGAGATCGTCGAACAGGCCGGCCAGATCCCGGAGAGCGTCACGGCGCTCCTGCTGCTGCGGGCCTTCGCCGCCGGTGCCGTGGCCCTGACCGGGACCGAAGCCATCGCCACGGGCGTGCCCGCCTTCCAACCGCCGGAATCGAAGAATGCGGCCACGACCCTGGCCGCGATGGCCGCGCTCCTCGGGATCCTCTTCATCGGGATCACGTTCCTGGCCGTCAACTTCGGGATCACCCACCTGGAGTTCCCGGAGAAGCAGACCGTCATCAGCCAGGTCGCCCGGCGCGTCTACGGCGACGGCTCGATCCCGTTCTACCTCTTCCAGGCCTTTACGGCGCTGCTCCTGTTCCTCGCCGCGAACACGAGCTTCAACGCCTTCCCTCGCCTGCTGGCGATCCTGGCCGGCGACGCGCACATGCCCCGCCAGTTCGGCTTCCGAGGCGATCGGCTGGCGTTCTCCTACGGCATCATCGCCCTCGCCTTCGTCGCCTCGCTCCTCATCGTCGCCTTCAACGGCGAGACCCATCTCCTCATCCCGCTCTACGCAGTCGGCGTGTTCATCGACTTCACGATCAGCCAGGCCGGCATGATCCGGCACTGGCTGCGCGAGCGGCCGCCGGGCTGGCAGCGCCGCCTCACGATCAACGCCGTCGGCTGCACCCTCACGGCGGTCGTCGCCGTCGTGGTGACCTACGCGAAGTGGCCGTCCTCCGCCATCGTCCTCGTCCTCATCCCGCTCCTCGTGCTCCTGATGCTGGGGATCCGGCGCCAGTACGAGGGCCAGGCGGCCGAGCTCCACGTCCAGGAGGACGTCGTCTTCGCCGGCCCGCACCGCGAGCAGCGCGCCGTCGTGCCGGTCAACGGCATCAACCGGGCCGTCGTCCAGGCGGTGACCTTTGCCCGGACCGTTGCCCAGGACGTTCGGGCCGTCTACGTCACGGAGGACGCGACCGATGCCGAGAACCTGCGCCATCGCTGGGAGCAACAGCTGCCGGGGGTCCCGCTGGTCATCGTGGAGTCCCCCTACCGGGCGATCGTCGAGCCGTTCATCGCCTATCTCGACGTCCTCGCCGAGACCTGGCCTCCTGATCGGGAGGCCCCGGTCACGATCGTGGTCCTGCCGGAGTACGTCGCCAAGCGCTGGTGGGACCGGGTCCTCTATAACCAGACCGCGAAGCGGCTCAAGGCGGCCATCGTGGGCCGCGAGCACACCGTCGTCGCCGACGTGCCGTATCGCCGGGATCACTGAGCGAGCATCGATTCGACGCTCTGGCGGCTTGCGCCGCCATCGCACGCTGACGGCAAGGGTCGGTGGTATCGTGACCGCCGCGACGGCCCGCCAAGGGGCCACGGGACCTGCGGGACCCGAACTCATCCGCCCAAGCCCGAGGCGTCCGACCAGACCGGTGTCCGAAACCCATCCCCCAACCTTCCGGCGCGCCGTCGTGGCGCTCGCCGGGGGACCCGGGGACGAGCGAATCGTCCGTCTCGTCTCGGAGCTGGCGAAGCCCACCCACGGTGAGATCGTCGCCGTCCACGTCGTCGAGATCGGCTGGTCGCTGCCGCTCGACGCCGACATCGCCGGCCGGTCCGAGGAGATCCAGCGCATCCTCGACGCCGCCGAGACCGTGGCCGAGGGCACGAAGATGCGCCTCGAGGCGGTGCTCCTCCAGGCCCGTGACGTGGGAGCCGCCCTCGTCGACGAGACGACCGAGCGGGGCGCCGACCTCCTCGTCCTGGGCCTGCCCTACCGGAAGCGCTTCGGCGGGGATTTCGCCATCGGGCGGACGATTCCCTACGTCCTGAAGAACGCGCCGTGTACCGTGTGGGTCGTGCGCGAGCCGATACCCGAGGATGAAGCGTGAAGATCGTGATCGTCGGTTGTGGCCGAGTCGGTGCTGTCCTGGCCGAGGCCTATGACGCGGCCGGGCACGAGGTGATCGTCGTCGATCTCTCGACCCGCGCCTTCGACCGCCTGCCCGGCGAGTTCCGGGGCAGCGCGGTGCGCGGCGACGGCACGGACGAGGACACCCTGCGGCGTGCCGGCGCCGAGGGTGCCGACGCCTTCCTGGCTCTGACCGAGGGCGACAACCGAAACGTCATGGCGACCCAGGTCGCGACCGAGAAGCTCGGCATCGAGCAGGTGCTGGCCAAGATCAATGATCCGGTCCGGGCGGCCGCCTATGCCGAGCTCGGGATCGCCACGATCTGCCGGACCACGATGCTCGCCGACGCGGTCAGCGGGTTCCTGGGCCTGCCCCCGAGCGGCATCCCGAGCATGATCGCCGCGCGGGGCGGCCATCACGCCGGTCGCGGTCACGAGCCCTTGACCAGCGCCGGGGCGTCCGGAGGCGCGAGCGCCGGCATCGCCGGGACCGAGGGCGCCGGCGCCAGCGCCGGCGGGGAGGGCTGAGAAGTGTTCGTCCTGGTGGTCGGTGGCGGGAAGGTTGGGTACTACCTCGCCAAGGAGCTGATCGAGAACGGCCACGAGGTCGTCCTCATGGAGAAGGACCGCGCACGGGCCGACCAGATCGCCGACGAAATCGGCTCGATCGTCGTCGCCCACGACGGCTGCGAGGGCAAGTACCTCGGCGAGGCCGGCTGCGCCCGGGCCGACATCGTGACCGCGGTCACCGGCGACGACGAGGACAACCTCGTCATCTGCCAGATGGCGAAGCACCACTTCGACGTCCGGCGAACGATCGCCCGGGTCAACAACCCGAAGAACGAGGACCTCTTCCGCCACCTCGGCGTGGACGAGATCATCAGCCCGACGCGGATGATCCTGGGCTCGATCGAGCAGGACATCCCGGTCCACGAGCTGCTCCACCTGGCGGCCCTGGGCGAGGGCGAGCTCGAGATCATCGAGGCCCAGCTCCAGGACGGCTCTCCGGCTGTCGGCCGCGCGGCCGGCGACCTGACCATGCCCGAGGGCTGCTCGCTCTTCGCGGTCATCCGCAACGGTGTCGCGACGCCGCTCCGGCCCGACATGACCCTTCGTGTCGGAGACAAGGTCATCGCCATCGGCCCGAGCGAGTGCGAGACGCTCCTCCACCGGCAGCTCATCGGCGACGACCCGGAGGCGGTCGCGCCGGGTCGCTGAACGGGAGGCCGGGCGCCCGCCTCCGCGCGGCGCCGACGCTCGGCGGGGCCTGACCCTCGCCCGCGGCCGGGGGCCGCTCAGCCTTCGGAACCGGGCTCGACGCGGCGGACCGCGTGTCCATGTTGCCCACGCTAGCCTCCCCTGCGTACGGCCCGCTCCGGCCGGCAACGTTTCGACGGCCAGGCGGCGATTCCTGTCGCGATCGATCGCGCGGAGGATCCAACAGTACGTCCATCGTCGGTCAGACGGCGCCTGCACTGGCCCTCCGTCAGACCCCCGGTGATGGGCTGCGTGACTGGGTTCACCGTCCTCCAGTCGAAGCTGCCGCGGCCTCTTGCCTCGGCCACCATCGTGCCCCACAATCAAGAAAACGAAATCACCCACACACTTGACAACGTTATTGTCAAGTTTCTAGGATTCGACATGACCCGGGCAGAGGGCCCGGCAACGCACCACCACAGGAGGTGTACGTGATGACGATCGTGCGCCGACCGTCGCCCCTCGGCGAGTTCATGACCCTTCGCCAGGCGATGGATCGACTCTTCGACGACGACGTCTTCCGCCCGTTCCGCTGGACCTCGACGACGTTCGACGGTCCGTCGCTCCCGCTCGACGTGACGACGACCGCCGAGGAGCTCGTGGTCGAGGCCTCGCTGCCGGGCATCAAGCCCGAGGACGTCGAGATCACGGTCGAGAACGGCACGCTGACGATCAGCGGCAAGTCTGCCGAGGAGAAGAAGTCCGAGGAGGGCAGCTACCTCGTCCAGGAGATCCGGCGCGGCTCGTTCAGCCGCTCGGTGACCCTGCCCAACGGCCTCGAGCCGGACAAGGCGACCGCGACCTTCGAGCATGGCGTCCTGACCCTTCGGATCCCGAGGGCGGAGCAGGTCAAGCCTCGCCAGATCAAGATCTCACCGGTGACCGAGGGCTCGGCCAGGCCGGCCCAGGTTTCGGCCGGGTCCGGGACCTCGAAGTCCTGACCCGGGAGCGTCGAGTCCGATGCGCGTGACCTTCCGCCGGCCCGATCCCCGCGATCCGGGGCGACCCGTCTACGTCATCAGCGTGGCGGCGAGCATCGTGAGCGTCCATCCCCGGACGCTCCGGATCTACGAGGACGCCGGCCTGGTCTGCCCGGCCCGAACGCCGACGAACATCCGCCTCTACTCGGAGAACGACATCCGGCGGGTCATGTGGATTCGCCACCTCACCCAGAACCTCGGCGTCAACCTCGCCGGGGTCCGGATCCTCTTCGAGCTCGAGGAGCGGCTCGGAACGCGCATCCTCGAGCGCCTCTACGACGAAGGGACGAAGGACGCCGAGAACGCCTCGGCCGCCGCGGCCGAGGCCTCGCCGGAGCCCTCCGCCTCAAGCGCCTGACCGATGGGGCCGGCGACCCGGCCCCATCCCAACCCGAACCGCCCGCGCCAGCACCACCAATGCACTGAATCGAGACAGGAGAACCCGATGGCCAAGCGACCGTCCAACCCGGACGCCGAGCGGACCGAACCGAAGATCAAGGAGCTCCCGCTCGTCGCCCTCCGGGAGACGGTCATCTTCCCGGAGATGATCGTGCCCCTCCAGGTGGGCCGTGAGAAGAGCGTCGCCGCCCTCAACGCCGCGGTCGACGCCGGCAGCGCCATCGCCCTCGTCACCCAGCGCCAGGCCGACCAGGAGGAGATCTCGAACCCGTCCGAGCTCTACGAAGTGGGGACGCTGGCGAAGATCGCCCAGGTCGTCCAGCTCCAGGACGGCACGGTCCGGGCGATCGTCCAGGGCCAGACCCGGATCCGGCTCCACGGCTTCGCCCAGACGAGCCCGTTCCTGCGCGCGCGGATCGAGGAGCTCGTCGAGACGACGCCTGCCGACGTCGAGCTCCAGGCCCTGATGCGCTCCGTCCAGGCGCAGGTCGAGCAGTACGTCCAGGCCGGCGCGCCGGTCCCGCCTGAGGCCGCCGTCGCGGCCAAGAACATCACCGAGCCGGGCCTCCTCGCGGACATGACCGCGTACAGCCCGGACATGACCACGGAGCAGCGCCAGGAGCTCCTCGAGACGGTCGACATCGTCGAGCGCCTCAAGCTCGTCTCGAGCTTCCTCGCGCGCCAGATCGAGATCCTCGAGCTGAAGGGCAAGATCCAGTCCGAGGTCAAGTCCGAGATGGACAAGACCCAGCGGGAGTACATCCTCCGCGAGCA
>MGOD01000113.1:40136-41414 GCA_001795245.1 Chloroflexi bacterium RBG_16_70_13 | reverse complement strand
GCTCTACGCGTTCTGGGCCCTCGGCTCGATGACTGCGTTCCTGGTCCGGGTCCCGGACCTTCTCGGCCCGATCCTCGGCCTCGCGGCCGGATTCATCGTCGGCGTCGATCCCCGGCGGCTCATCTGGGCCCGCCCGCCCGCGTCGAGCGCGACCGCGCCGAACGCGGCCTGACCCAGCGCCGCCCGTCCGGCCGCCTCATGCCTCCGCCGCTGCTGGCGATTCCGCCGGCAGCGTGATCGTGAAGGCTGCGCCCGCGCCCTCGCGCGGCGGTTCGAGCGACATCGAGCCGCCCATCGCCCGGCACAGCTCGCGCGAAACGTAGAGGCCGATCCCGGTGCCCTCCGGGTGGTCCGGTCCGGTCGCCCGAGCGTAGCGCTCGAAGATCCCGCCTCGCGCCTCGGCGTGGACGCCGGGTCCTTCGTCAGAGATCGTCACCAGGAGCTGGCCGGTCGCCGGCTCGGGTCGCAGGTGGGCTCGGACCGGGGCCCCGGCGCCGTACTTGACGGCGTTGTCGAAGACCGCCCAGAGGACCTGGTCGAGCTGGTCACGATCGGCGATCGCCAGCCAGCCCGGCGCGTCATCATCCAGCCGGAAGGGGACCTCGGCCGCGCCGAGCGCATCCCAGGCGTGGCGGATCCGCGGCCCAAGGGCGAGCACCTCGGCGCGTGGCCGGAGCGTGCCGGCCTCAAGACGGGAGACGGCGAGGAGCTGGCGGACCATCCGCGACAGACGCTCCGCCTGCTCCGTGATGATTTCGAGGCGCCGGTCCGGCCGTTCCCCCTCGAGCTGCTCGGCGTAGGCCCGAATGCTCGTGAGCGGGGTCTGCAGGTTGTGGCTGATGCCGCGCAGGAAGTCGTCCTTGGCCGCGTCCAGCTCCACGAGGCGCTCGGTCTGCTGCTCGACCTGCTCGAAGAGCTCGGCGTTCCTGATGGCGACGGCGATCTCGCTCGCGTAGAGCTCGAGGAGGTCCTGGTCGGCCGCGTCCCATGATCGAGTCGCCGGCAGGTGCCCCGTCAGAACACCGACTCGCTCATCGGGCAGGGCGAGAACGGCCCGGATCGGGCGGGCCTCGCCGGGGATGACCTCCTCGACCTCGACGTCGGCGGGGTCGCCCAGGTGGATCGAGGCGTCGATCATCTCGAACGCCGCCCGGGCGCTCTGGGTGGCGTGGGCGACGAGCCGTTCGAGCCCATCGCGGGGCGACGTCTCGCCGATGGCCAGGAGGATTCGGCCGAGCTCGGCGTTGCGGCGGGCGAGGTCGCCAGCCAGGCGATTGT
>MGOD01000113.1:38137-40102 GCA_001795245.1 Chloroflexi bacterium RBG_16_70_13 | reverse complement strand
CTCGACCCGGGCCGAGAGGTCACCGGCCGAGACGCGCTCGACGGCCCGGGCGATCGCACGGAGCGGCTGGGTCAGGTTGCCGGCGAGGAAGTAGGCGAAGACGACCGCGACGATGATGGCCGCCGCCAGGGCGAAGACGACGAGGCCGCTGAGGGTCGAATCGAAGCCACCGGTCCGGACCAGCTCGGCGGCGACGAGGACGACGCCGAACCCGGCCAGGGGCACGACCGCGCCGGCGATGAGGCCGGCGGTCAGGCGGGCCCGGAAGGAGTAGCCGGGTCCGATCCGTTGCGGGTCGGGCCCGGTCCCCGATCGCCCGTCGTCGGTCATGCCCCAGCCTCGCCCGTGGGGCCATCCAGCCGGACGAGCCGGTAGCCGATCCCGCGGACGGTCACGAGGTGGACCGGGTGGTTGGGATCCGGCTCGATCTTCTGGCGCAGCCGCCGCATCGTGACCCAGACGTACGACGGGTCGGCGTCCTCGGTGTCGGCCCAGCCTCGATCGAGGAGGGTCTCGGTCGTCACGGTCTGGCCGAGGTTCGCGGCCAGGCCGTAGAGCAGGCGCGACTCCGTCGGCGTCAGCTGGACGGACTCGCCCCTGACGGTCGCCGTCCGCCGGTGGAGCTCGAGGACCAGGTCCGGCCCGAGGACCAGCTCGCGGCGGGGCACCTTGTCGCCGAGCCGGCGCAGGACTCGCCCGATCCGGGCCCGCAGCTCGGGATAGTGGTACGGCTTGGTGACGTAGTCCTCGGCGACCTCCTCGAGGAGGTCGGCCTTCGAATCGGCGACATCGATCGCCGAGAGGACGATGATCGGCAGGTCGGCCTGGGCCTTGATCTCGCGCGCCAGGGTCAGCCCGTCCATGCGGGGCATCATCATGTCGACAATCAGGAGGTCCGGCCAGCCGCTCCGCAGCCGCCGCAGCGCCTCGTCGCCGTCGCGCGAGGTCTGGACCTCGAAGCCGTCGGCTCGAAGCTGATCGGCGAGCAGGACGAGCAGGTTGGGGTCGTCGTCGACGAGGAGGATCCGAGGCGCCCCCGGCTCGTTCCACCGACCGCCGCCGCCCAGCATGGGCCGAGTATAGGCAGCGGCCCGATCGTTCCTCGCGAGCTGCGAGCAATGAGCCTCACTCATCGCCCACGTGGAGTCCGAGCTCACCGAGGCATCGAATCCGTCGCTCCGAGGACGATCTTGGCGGACGCCTCGTCGTTCGGGTCGAGGCGCCGTACATCGGCGATCGGGCGCGACAACGCGAACCGGCACACGCGCGGATGTCCGCACACGCCGTACGTCGCCTGCGATCGAGCGACTCGGCGACCGCCAGCGAGGTCGAAGTCGGCGGCGACCGTTCGCGAGGCTGGATCGATGTCCTCGCCTTCCACCCCGAGACCGGCACGCTGCTCGTCATCGAGCTCAAGACCGAGATCCATGATCTCGGTCAGATCGAGAGGAGCCTCGGCCGGTACAAGCGCGAGGCATTTGCCGCTGCGCGGCGTCTCGGCTGGCGCCCGAAGCGTGCAACGGGCTGTCTCCTGCTCCTCGCGTCGCGGGCGAATGACGATCGGGTGGCCTCGAACCGCGCATCGATCGATGATGGGTTCAGGATCCGAGCGCGTGAGCTCGGCGACATCATCGCCGGTGGGTTGATCCCGCCCCGGACCCGGGCGATCGCCATGATCGATCCGGCCTCTCGCCGGCGCGCCTGGTGTCGCCCTCTCTGGATCGACGGCCGACGGAGCCCGGCGCCGTACGCCGACTATGCCGACTTCCTGCGGGCTCTCGGCGACCCTCGACGGCGGACGCGATGAGGCCGACTCATCGAATGGCTTCATCCACGCTCCGCCGTCCTCGAGAACTACGAGATCGACCCGCGAAGGACGCCGGCCACGCTCGTTCGCGTGTCAGTCGATGAGCCACATTCATGGGCACCCGGATCGGGCGGGTAACGCGGCGCAGCGGTGCGGCG
>MGOD01000113.1:37837-38082 GCA_001795245.1 Chloroflexi bacterium RBG_16_70_13 | reverse complement strand
CGAAGCGGCAGCGGTCCCGGAGCGGGCACAGGTCGTGTTTCGGGCTGCGTGCCTGGCAGATGACCCGCCCGTGGTGGATGAGGTTGACGTGGGCCTCGTACATCTCGTCCGGCTGGAGCATCGCCAGGAAGTAGTCGTGGGCATCGTCGGCCGACGCCTTCTTCGGCAGCAGACCGACCCGATGGGCGACCCGATCCACGTGGCGGTCGACGGCCATGAGGGGCATCCCGAACGAGAACATCAGG
>MGOD01000113.1:37509-37778 GCA_001795245.1 Chloroflexi bacterium RBG_16_70_13 | reverse complement strand
CCGGGAGGTCAGCGAGGAACTCGAGGGAGTGGTCGCCCCGCCGCTCGCGAATCGCTCGGAGCGTGGCCAGGATGCCCTTCGCCTTCTGATTGGGCAGGCCGCCCGGGCGGATGACCTCGACCAGCTCCTCGAGCGGCGCCCGCTCCACCGCGTCCCAGTCGGGCGGAGCGCCATCCGGCAGGCCCGCCCCGCCCCAGCCTCGCCCGGGGTTGTGGCGCTCCGCCGGCAGGCCGGAGGGGTAGGCCGCCCGGAGAGCCTCGAACGCCTTC
>MGOD01000113.1:36788-37307 GCA_001795245.1 Chloroflexi bacterium RBG_16_70_13 | reverse complement strand
CTGTCGGCTCGGCCGTCGGTTCGGCCGCCGCGCCGGTCCGCTCGCGGGCCCGGCGTCGCGGGCCGCCATCACGGGGATCCGGCGGGCGGTTCGCCAGGCGCGTACATCGCCGCCATTCTCGCGCCGCAATCCTCGAGCGGTGCGGCGCCCGCGGCCATGGCCGCCTCGACCGGGACTTGCCGCTCCCAGACCGGCACCACCGTCACGCCGAGGGGTTCGAGCGCCGCGATCCCCTCGGGCACCACTCCGCCGCCGACCGCAATGCACGGGACCCCGGCCGCACGGGCTCGCCGGGCAACTCCGAGCGCGGTCTTGCCGAACGCCGTCTGGGCGTCGATCCGCCCCTCGCCGGTGACGACGAGGTCGGCCCCGGCCAGGCGCTCGGCGAAGCCGACCGTCTCCATGACGAGCTCGATGCCCGGGCGCAGGGCGAACTGCCGGAACCGGCCGGCGATCGCCAGCATCGCAAAGCCGACCCCGCCGGCCGCCCCCGCGCCGGGAAGGTCCCGGACCCGCCGC
>MGOD01000113.1:36311-36779 GCA_001795245.1 Chloroflexi bacterium RBG_16_70_13 | reverse complement strand
TCCGCCCAGATCGCGTTGCGACGATCGAGCTCGGCGACCTGGTCCGGGCTGGCGCCCTTCTGCGGCCCGTAGGTCGCCGCCGCGCCGCGCTCTCCGAGGAGCGGATTCGTGACGTCGCACGCGACCTCGAGCGACGTTTCGCGGAGCCGGGGATCCATGCGATCGAGCTCGACGCGCGGCGGATCGCCCAGGACCAAGGTCCCCAGCGCCTCGAGGATTCCGCGACCGCCGTCGGTCGTGGCGCTGCCGCCGATACCCAGGACGACGTGCCGCGCCCCGCTGTCGAAGGCGGCCCGGATGAGATCGCCCGTGCCATGTGTCGTCGCGCCGATCGGGTCGCGCTCGGGCGGCGTCAGCCGCGACAGACCCGACGCCGCGGCCATCTCCAGCACGGCAGTCCGGCCGTCGGTCGACTGCAGCCAGGCCGCGTCGATCCACCGGCCCAGCGGGTCACGCGCCCGGGCCCGG
>MGOD01000113.1:33534-36257 GCA_001795245.1 Chloroflexi bacterium RBG_16_70_13 | reverse complement strand
GCGCCAGCGCGATGACGTCTGTCGGCCGAGCCCGGCGCCAGCCGGCGGCGATCGCCTCGGCGACCTCCACCGAGCTCAGCGAGCCCTTGAACGAATCGGGGGCGATCAGGACGTGCATGGGAGCCCGGAGCCTACACGGGTGCCCGGGGTCTAGCTGCGCCCCTGGCGCCGCTCCAGGTACTCCGGGATCCGGATCATCGGCGGGCGCTCCTGGTCGGCCAGCTCGATGACCTCGAGCGACAGCCGGCCGCGACCCGAGCGCGGCAGCTTCATCGTCGAGCCGAGCTCGGCGAAGAGGCGCGCCTTGCGCCGCTCCTCGAGCCGCTTCATCACGGCCTGAAGGATGACGAAGGACATCCGCGACAGGCCTTCGAGCTCCTGGTTCCGGTGGACCCGCCGTTCGAGGTCGACCTGGCCGAGGCCCTCGATCCCGGCCCGCTCGGCGACGTCGATGAGGTGCCCGATCTCGACGGCGTAGCCAGTGAAGAACGGGATCTGCTCGAGGATCGCCCGGCGCCCGGCGTACTCGCCGGCGAGGGGCTGGATGAAGCCGGAAAGCTCGGGGTAGAAGAGATTGATCAGCGGCCTGGCTACCAGCTCCGTCACTCGGCCGCCGCCACCCTCACGAAGGATCCCGGCCTCCACGATCGGGCGCTGGTAGTAGCCCTTGACGTACTGGAGGCGAGGCTCGTGGAGGAGCGGCCCGACCGTTCCGTAGACCATCCTGGGATGCCAGTTGCGGACGTCCGTGTCGGCCCACGCGACGATGTCGCCGGAGGTCTCGAAGATCGACTTCCAGAGGGCTTCGCCCTTGCCTCGAAACGAACCGTAGCGGGACAGCACGTCGGGGTGCTGGATGACCCGGGCGCCCTCGGCCTCGGCGATCTCGCGGGTCCGGTCCGACGACGCCGAGTCGATGACGAGAACCTCGTCGAGGAGCGGCACCCGCCCGACCATCTCGCGGATCGCCCGCCGGACGATCGGGCCGATCGTCTCCTCCTCGTTCAGCGTGGGCAGGACGAGGCTGATCGTCAGGCCCTGCTTCTCCTTGAGCTGGACGAGCCGCCGCAGGTCGGCGAACTCGCCGTGATGGAAGTTCGATTCGCCGAACCAGCGCTCGACCCGGGTCGGCACGGCCCGGGCCTCCTCGGCCGCCCGGTCGGCGGCGGCGAGGGTCTCCGCGCGCGCGGCCAGCTGCTCGAACGTCTGGCGACCGATGGCCTCGCGCGTCTTGACGACGATGACGGTCGAGCGCGACCGCGTGGCCACCGCCTCCGGCATCGCCCCGAACAGGCTCGCCGAAACGTCCCCCGAAGTCGGCGCCGCGGCGGCGCCCATGACCACGAGGTCGGCCCGGTCGGCCTCGCGGAGAATCGCGTTCCGGACGTTCGCCGCCTCGCGGACGACGGTCTCCACGCGGGCCGTGGAGTGCTGCCGGACGAAGGCGGCGAGCGCTCGCTCCGCCTGCGCCCGGACGGCGAGGGTGATCCCCGGCGGGACGACATGGAGGGCGACCAGCTCTGCGTCGTGGCGGAGGGCGATCGCGTCGGCGAATCGGAGGGCGAGCTCGGCGTGGGGTCCGCCGCGGACCGGGACCATGACCCGCCGGATCTCGCGCGCGCCGCGCTGCTTGACGACGGCGATGTCGCAGGGAGCGTCCCGGACGACCTCGTCGATCGTGGCCGAGAACGGCGCCGCCGCCGAATCGCGGTTGCCGGGGGCCTTGCCGCCCCAGCCGAAGACGATGAGGTCCGCATCCAGCTCCGCCGCCGCCTCCACGATCCCCTCGGCAGCGTGCCGGCCGATCCGGACGATCGGGTGGATCGGCGTGCCCTCGGGCACGAAGTCGAGGACCTTCTGGAGGAGCCGCCGGGCATGGCGAGCCCGGGTCGCGCCCTCCGAGAGGGCCATGCCCTCGGGGACCTCGACGATCCCGAGGGCGGTCAGCTCACCGGTCCGCGGCTCGCGAAGGTCCGCTCCCAGGCAGATGAGCTCCTCGGCCGTCGCCGGGTTGGCGACGGGGATGACGATCCGGGCCGGCAGGGGCGAGCTCATGGGGCCGGATCCGCGGGCGCGCCTCCGGTCTCGTCCCAGCGAGCGACGAGATATGGCTTCAGGCGCTCGAACTCACGAGCCTGGCGCTCGACGTGGGCCTCGGCCCGGTCGGTCGAGAGCTCGCGGTTCTCGATGACCAGCGAGGCAACGCGCCCGAAGTAGACCGGGACGAGCGCGGCGACCCGGGTGTCGACGGCGTCGGGCGCCACACGGGCGCCCGCGATGAGGTCGTAGACGACCCGGGCCCACAGGTCGTCCGGGAACATGAAGGCGGCGGCCGCCTCGGCCATCGCCGCGGTCGACGGCGCCTCGCTCCCGGGCCGGCCCAGGCCCAGCCGCTCCCGGACGGTGCCGGCGACGGCGCCGGCCTCCTCGGCCAGGGCAAGGACCTCGGTCACCGTGGCCGGCGCGAGCATCTCCTGCCAGGTCGCGGCCATCGTCAGCGAGCCCGCGTGGAACTCGGACAGCAGGCGCAAGACGTTGATCTCGAGCGGCGGCGGGTCGGCGTGGCGCTCGAAGCCGTAGGCCGGCACGTCATGGCTGCCGCGGACGTCGCGCCAGCGATCGGCGTTCGCGACGGCGCCCCGGAGGATCGTCCCGACGACCTGGCGGAACATCGGCCCGAGGTCGGCGCCGGGATCCTTGGGATCGTGGACCTTGGCCCCGAG
>MGOD01000113.1:31191-33489 GCA_001795245.1 Chloroflexi bacterium RBG_16_70_13 | reverse complement strand
GTCATCCAGATGTCGATCCCGAACTTCGAGACGTCCGGCGTCCAGCCGGGCGCGTCGAGGTAGTGGCGGACGAGATCGCCCGAGACGCCGAAGTCGCCGCCGATCGGCTGGCGGATCCGGAGCCCGTACAGCGCTCGCGTCAGCGGATACGTGACGGTGTTGGTGATCGTGCCGTCGTGCTTGTGACGGCTGTACAGGGGGGCGACGTAGTCGTAGCCGCCCTTGAGGATCGGGCCGGCCAGGAGCTCGATCCACTCGGGCAGGATGCTCCGCAGGTCCGAGTCGACGACGACGAGGGCCTGGACCTCCAGGGCCGCCGCGATCTCGAAGATCGTGAGGAGCGCGGCGCCCTTCCCGCCGCTGCCCTCGACCTCGGGATAGGTGAGCGAGACGCGCGACAGCTTGTTGGTCGGCCGGACGAGGAGGATCCGCTCCACGTAGTCGGGCGGCTCGGTCTCGACGACGACGCGGCCCGTGCCGTCCGGCGAGCCGGCATCGGAGTTCACGACGACCGGCCGGAGGTCCGGGAAGTACTGGACCAGCCCGGCCTGGGCCGCCCGGACGACGTAGCCGATCGTGGCAGCGTTCTTGAAGCTGGGAATGCCGACCATGATGTCCGCCCGCTCCAGGCGGGCGATCTCGCTGCGGATGGCCGGCGTCAGCACGGTCTCGGGCACGACCTCACCGTACCACCGCCGGGCGTCACGAGGCAGCGAGCGGCCGCGTCATCCCGCGAGAACCCGGTTCCGGGCGGGCGCGCCTTCTCTATGATCCGGCGGACGGCGCCTGCCGCCCGATCGGCCCGATCGGCCCAATCGATCAGGGAGCTCCTCGCCGATGCAGGCACTCGCGGCCCTCACACCGACCGGTCGAGCGCGCGTCCCGGTCGCGTGGTCCCTCTACGACTTCGCGAACACGATCTTCAGCTTCGCCGTCGTGTCCGGGGCGATCGGCCTGTGGCTGACCGACGAGGTCCGATTCGGCGAGCGGGACGGCAACTTCCTGCTGAGCCTCGCGATCGTGATCAGCGTCGGCCTGAACGCAGTCGTTTCACCGATCCTCGGGGCGCTCTCCGATCGGGGCGGTCGACGGCTGCCGTTCCTCCTCGTCTTCACCTCACTCTGCGTCGGCGCCACGGCATTCATCGCCGCGGCGGGGCCGACGGGCGGTCTGATCCTGTTCATCGTCGCCAACTTCGCCTATCAGGCCGCGCTCATCTACTACGACGCGACCCTGCGGACGGTCAGCAAGCCGGCGACCCGGGGCACGCTCTCGGGGATCGGCGTGGCCGTCGGCTATTGCGGCACGATCGCGGTAGGCCTCGCGATCTTCCTCCTCGACGTTCCCGTCGAGGAGCGCTTCCGACTCTCGGCGCTCCTGTTCGCCCTGTTCGCGGTCCCGATCTTCGTGGTCGTGAAGGAGACCTCGAACGGCGAGTCGATATCGCGGGCGGACCTCGCGGGCTCGTTCGACCAGTTCTTCCGGACGGTCGAGCACGCCCGGGGCGTGCCGGGCCTGGGTCGGTTCCTCCTCGGCCGGTTCTTCTATTCGGACGCGGTCAACACGGTCATCGTCGTCATGAGCGTGGTCACGGTCCGGGCCATGGGCATGACCGTGACCGTTGCCAACCTCGTGCTCCTCGGGCTGACCGTCGTCGCCGTCCTGGCCAGCTTTGGCTGGGGCAGGCTGGTCGACGCCTGGGGCCCGAAGCGAGCCCTCATGGCGGTCCTGTCATCGTGGGCGATCGGCCTGGTGATCGGCGGCCTCTCGATCGGGATCGCCGGCCCGATCGGGATCGCGCTCTTCCTCGTCGCGGGGGCGATCCTTGGCAGTGGCCTGGGCGGGGTCCAGGTAGCCGATCGGGTCTTCATGCTGCGCCTGTCGCCGCCGGCCCGACTCGGGGAGTTCTTCGGCCTCTACGGTCTCGTCGGCAAGGGCTCGCAGGTCATCGGCCAGCTCCTCTACGGGCTGATCCTGCTCCTGACCTTCGATGCGCTCGGCAATGCGGCGTACCAGGTCGCCGTCCTGAGCCTCCTCGTGACGATGCTCGTCGGCGCATGGCTGATCCGGCCCGTCTCCGACCAGTGGACCGGCTCGGGCGAGCTCGACGACCGTGCCGCGCCGCCGCCCGACCGGCTGGCGCCCGCGACGGCGCCGCTGGAACCGCGCTAGCTCGGGGGCTGCCGCGCCGCCTGACTCCAGCTCCACGCCGAGCCGATCATCTCCTCGAGCGTGGATCGTCGCGGTCGCCAGCCGAGGACCTCGGCCGCGCGCTCGATCGAGGCGACGAGGATCGGC
>MGOD01000113.1:30189-31175 GCA_001795245.1 Chloroflexi bacterium RBG_16_70_13 | reverse complement strand
GAGGCCCGACCGTGTGTGGCACGGGCTTCCTCGTGACCTCGTGGGCCGCGGCGAGGACCTCGCGGACGCTGAAACCGCCACCGCTGCCGAGGTTGCAGACGAGCGCCCGATTCGTCCGGGAATCGCCAGGCGCCGTCGCCTCGAGGGCCGCCAGGTGGGCGTCGGCGAGATCGAGGATATGGATGTAGTCGCGGATCGGCGTCCCGTCGGGGGTCGGGTAGTCGTCCCCGAAGAGGGTCAGCGGTCGGGTGCCGTCGATCGCGGCGAGCACGTTCGGGATGAGGTGGGTCTCGGGATCGTGACGCTCGCCGTTGACCTCGGACGCCCCGGCGACGTTGAAGTAGCGGAGACTGACGCTCCGGATCCCGTACGCCGTCCCGTACCAGGCCATCGCGCCCTCGAAGGCACGCTTGGTCTCGCCGTACGGGTTGATCGGCCGGAGTGGCGCGTCCTCCTCGATCGGCGTTGCCTCCGGCACGCCGTACACGGCGGCCGTGGGGGAGAAGACGATCCGATCGACCCCGGCGTCGCGCATCGCGTCGAGAAGGGCGACGCCGCCGGCGACGTTGTGTCGGTAGTAGCTCGCCGGATCGGCCATCGACTCGCCGACGAGCGACTTCGCTGCGCAATGGAGGACGGCATCGATGTTCGCGCTCCGGAGCAGGCCCGCGACGGCGTCGCGATCCCCGAACGATCCGTCCACGAGCTCGGCCCCGTCGACGACCGACGTCGCGTGGCCGGTCGAGAGGTCATCAAGGACGGTGACCGTGTGCCCGGCCTCCAGCAGGCGCTCGACCGAGACCGAGCCGACATACCCGGCGCCGCCGGTCACGAGGATGCGCATGCCGGAAGGATAGGGGTCGCGCCGGCGACGGCGTCAGCGGCGCCGGATCAGGCGCAGAAGCCGCTCGAGCCACGATCGGCGGGCGGGGGCGGGAGGGCCTGCTGCCGCCACGGGCTCGGGCGCCGACGCCGCCTCGGGTTCG
>MGOD01000113.1:27486-30160 GCA_001795245.1 Chloroflexi bacterium RBG_16_70_13 | reverse complement strand
CGGTCGAGCATCCGTCGGGCGGCTGCGTTCTCCGGGTCGATCTCGAGGGCCCGCCGCGCTGCCTCGACCGCCCCGGCGTCGTCGCCGCGGGCCACCGCGACCTCCGCCAGGCCCACCACAGCGATGGCGTTCCGCGGGTCGGCCTCGGCGACCTGGGCGAAGAGCCGCTCGGCATGATCGAGGTCGCCGTCGGCCAGCATCCGCTCGCCGGCCAGCAGGAGCTCGATCATCGATCCTCCGTGAGCATCGCCTGGGCCAGGACGAGGAGCGTCGGCCGGTCGTTGATCGTGGGGTCGGCGATCGCCCGCTCCAGGAGCTCGTCGAGGATCCGCCCGAGCGTCGGTCCCTGGCTCAGCCCGAGCTCCGCGATGAGGTCGTCGCCATCGATCGCAAGGTCGCCACGATCGAGGACCACGTCGCCCGCGAGTTGCTCGCGGACGCGCCGCCGGAGCTCGTCCAGCTCGTGGCTGCCGGGCGGCTGGCCGCTGCCGAGGTTGTCCGCCTCACGCAGCGCGAACAGCGATTCCAGCGCGTCGCGCCCGATCCGCCTGATGAAGCGCCGGACGCCGGCGTCGCCCCAGGATGGGTCGTAGGTGAACATGTGGTGGCGGACAAGGTGGACGACGCGCTCGGCGACCGGGCGTGGTGACCGGAGGCGGTCGAGGAGCTTCGCGGCGATCTCCGCGCCGACGGCATCGTGCTGGAGGAAGTGGCCCTCGGCCATCGTCGACGGCTTGCCGATGTCGTGGAGGAGCGCCGCCAGGCGAACGACCGGCCGGTCGACCGGCACGGCATCGACCGTCCGGACAGTGTGATCCCAGAGGTCGTCGCCGGGGATCTTGTTCTGGGGCAGCCCGCGCTGGGCGTCGAGGTCGAAGGACAGGACCCGCAGGATGCCGGTGAGGGCCATGAGCCGGAGGCCGACCGATGGCCGTTCGGCGCCGAGGAGCCTGTCGAGCTCGGCCGCGAGGCGCTCGCCCGAGAGGTGGGCGACGAGCTCGGAGCGGGCCTCGATCGCCGCGAGCGTGGCCGCCTCGATTTCGACGTCGAGGGTCGCGGCGAAGCGGACGGCCCGGACCATCCGCAGGGCGTCCTCCTCGAATCGGGCTTCCGGGTCGCCGACCGCCCGGAGGATCCGGGCATCGAGGTCGGCGCGTCCGCCGTGGGGGTCGACGAGGGCGGGGTTTGCGGGCCCGCCGACCTGAGGCGCATCGGCGCCCCAGGCCATCGCGTTCACCGTGAAGTCACGGCGGGCGAGGTCGAGCTCGATGCGATCGCCGAACTCGATGCGGTGGGGTCGCCGGAAGTCGGCGTACTCGTGGTCGGTCCGGAAGGTCGTGATCTCGCGGACGTCGCCGGCTTCGCGGACCGCGACCGTCCCGAAGCGGTTCTCGTAGGCGGCGTCGGGGAAGAGCTCCAGGAGCCGCTCCGGCCGCGCGTCGGTCGCCATGTCCCAGTCGTGCGGCACGCGACCCATCAGGACGTCGCGGATCGAGCCTCCCACGACGTAGCCCGCGTGTCCGGATGCCCAGAGGCGACGGAGAATCGCCAGGACCGGGTCGGGCGGGCGGATCTCCACGGGCCGGCTCCGGCCGCGGTCAGTTCCGCCCGAGGAAGAGGTACGAGCGCCAGGCCTCGTTCCGCTCGTCCGCGAGGTACGGGGTGAACAGCGAGTAGAGGTCGCTGCGCGGCTCGAACGGGGCGCGGACGAGTCG
This sequence comes from Chloroflexi bacterium RBG_16_70_13, assembly GCA_001795245.1. Classification (GTDB taxonomy): domain Bacteria; phylum Chloroflexota; class Limnocylindria; order Limnocylindrales; family CSP1-4; genus UBA5189. Next base: position 28,445 of record MGOD01000113.1, on the reverse strand, counting down.
CATCCGCGCCTCGTCAAGGGTCTTGCTGCCCTTGCGGTGGTTGCAGCCCTTGCAGGCGGCCACGAGGTTGTCCCAGGTGTGCGTCCCGCCGCGGTGGCGAGGGACGATGTGATCGAGGGTCAGGTCGTGGGCGATCCGGCCGCAGTACTGGCAGGTGTGGCGGTCGCGGACGAAGACCTCCCGGCGCGACAGCTTGACCCGCGGGCGCGGCCGGCGGATGCGGTGCTGGAGGCGGATCACGGACGGCGCGCGGAACTCGGTCCGGGGGGTCCGGATCATCTGGTGGTTGTACTCGAGCACCTCGGCCTTCTCGCCGAAGACGAGCCGAAACGCCCGCGGAAGGTTGGTCACGTTCAGCGGCTCGTAGTCCTGGTTCAGGACGAGGACGATGCCGTTCATGCGCGGGATGCTAGCAACGGTCCGGCGCTCACGCTCGGCCGAGCGGTCGACCGGGGGACGGCGCGGCGGTCCGGCCGGTCGGTAGCCCGGTCGCCGGGTCCCAGCCGCCAGCCTGGCCGACCTTGGTGGAGAGGGGCTTCCCGAGGGTCTGCGCGGCGAATTGCGCGGCCGCCAGGACGCCCTCGAGATCGACGCCGTGCGACCAGCCAGAGGCGTCGAGGAAGTAGACGAGGTCCTCGGTCGCGAGATTGCCGGCCGCCCCCGGGGCGTACGGACAGCCGCCCGTCCCGCCGGCCGAGGCATCGAAGCAGCGGACCCCCGCGTCGAGGCCGGCTGCGACGTTGGCGAGCGCCGTGCCTCGGGTGTCGTGGAAGTGGAACGCGATTCGATCGAGCGGGATCCCGGCCGCCGTCGCCGCGCCCGTGAGCGCCGCGACCTGGCCCGGTACCCCGACCCCGATCGTGTCGCCGAAGCAGACCTCGTCGACGCCGAGGCCGAGCAGGCGGATCGCCACGTCCACGGCCCGGGCCGGCTCCACGGCGCCGGCGTACGGGCAGCCG
>MGOD01000113.1:26986-27350 GCA_001795245.1 Chloroflexi bacterium RBG_16_70_13 | reverse complement strand
GACGGCGAGGGCACGGGCGCCGGCGGCCTCGGCCCGGGCCATCCCGCGCTCGTTCGGGACGAGGACCGGGTAGCGGGCGCCGGCCGCAGCCGGGAGGCGTGGCATGAGCTCGTCGGCGTCGGCGAGCTGGGGGATCGCCCGCGGCGAGACGAAGCTCGTGGCCTCGATCTCGCGGAGCCCGGCGGCGACGAGGAGCTCGATGTAGCGGACCTTCGCGTCCGTCGCGACGGCGACCGCCTCGTTCTGGAGCCCGTCGCGCGGCCCGACCTCGTAGATCCGGACGGTGTCGGGCGGGGGTGGTGAGGCAGGTTCCACGGCGGCGCGGTCGAGGTCGGTTCGCTCGTCAGCCGAGCGGCGGGTCCAT
>MGOD01000113.1:21221-26921 GCA_001795245.1 Chloroflexi bacterium RBG_16_70_13 | reverse complement strand
GCTCCTCGCTGAGCAGGGGCGCGGCGTCGCGGCGGTGGCGCGCATCGCGATGGAGGACGAGGAGGGCGTCCCGGCTGTCCGGGAGCGTGGCGGGATGGTGGGTCTTGGTCGTGGCCATCGCGGAGAGGGTAGCGCTACGGCTCCAGTATCGCGAGGATCTCGCCCCGGGCGACCTGGTCGGCGCGGCGGACACGGAGCTCGGCAACGGTTCCCGCGATCGGGGCGACGACGACGTGCTCCATCTTCATGGCCTCGAGGGTGACGATGGGATCGCCGGCCTCGACGGCCGCGCCGGCGGCGACATGGACCGCCAGCACGCTGCCGGGCATCGGGGCATCGACCTCGGCCGGGCCGCCGGCATGGTGCGAGACGGCCGCCCGGGCCGCCCGGTCGACGTCGGGTGGTGGCGCCACCCGGAACGCCACGCTCCGGCCACCGTTGTCGACGTGGGCCGCGTGGCCCGCGACGGCGACCTCGATCGTATCGTCGGCTTCGCCCCGAGCGCCGAGCTCGACCACCCGCTCGGTGCCGTCGTCCGCGAGGAGGCGGGCGCGGGCTGGGCCGTTGAGCCGCCAGCCACCGGCGTCGAGGGCGCTCGCCGCTGCCGTCCAGGCGCTGGCCGGGATCGAGGTTCGCGCCTGCCAGTCGTCGGGTGGCCAGATTCGCTCGAGGGTGTCGATCCTCGCCTGGCCGTCGCGGACGGCCGGCTCGCGGATGAGCCAGCGCAGGAAGCGGAGGTTGGTCGTGACCCCGAGGAGGACCGTCTCGTCGAGGGCGGCCGTGAGTCGATCGAGCGCCTCGCCCCGGTCGGTGCCGTGGGCGATGACCTTGGCCAGCATAGGGTCGAACTGGCCGCCGATCTCGTCGCCCTCGTCGATGCCGGCGTCGACGCGGATGCCCTCCCCGGCCGGCCATCGGAGCCGCTCGACCCGCCCGGTCGAGGGCAGGAACCCGTCCTCGGCATCCTCCGCGTAGACGCGAGCCTCGATGGCGTGGCCGCCGGCCGCGACGGCCGCGTCGATCTCCGCCTGGCCGATCCCCAGGGGTTCCCCTGCCGCGATCCGGAGCTGATCGGCGACGAGGTCGCGCCCGGTCACGAGCTCGGTGACGGGGTGCTCCACCTGGAGGCGGGTGTTCATCTCGAGGAAGAGGACCTCGCCGCGGTCGGTCAGAAGGAACTCGCACGTCCCGGCGCTCGCGTAGCCGACGGCGCTCGCCAGCCGGAGGGCAGCCTTGCCGAGTCGGTCGCGGAGCTCCCGGGCGACCGCCGGCGACGGCGTCTCCTCGAGGATCTTCTGGTGGCGGCGCTGGATGGAGCAGTCGCGCTCCCCGAGGTGAACGCCGTTGCCGAGGCCATCGAAGAGGACCTGGACCTCGACGTGGCGCGCGCCCTCGACGAATCGTTCGAGGATGAGCCGTGGCTCACCGAACGCGGCGGTCGCCTCGCGGCGCGCCGAGGCGAGGGCATCGCCGAGAGCCCTTGGGTCCCGGACGACGCGCATCCCCTTGCCGCCACCGCCTGCCGCCGGCTTCACGAGGACCGGGTAGCCGATCTCGGCGGCGGCGTGCCCGAGCTTCGAATCCGACTGGGCGGCGCCGTCATAGCCGGGGATCACCGGGATGCCGAGCTTCGTCGCGATCCGCCGCGCGGCTGCCTTGTCGCCCATCGCCCGGATCGCCGCCGGCGGTGGCCCGGCCCAGCGGATCCCCGCGGCCTCGACCGCCTCGGCGAAGCTGGCGTTCTCGGCGAGGAAGCCGAAACCGGGGTGGAGCGCGTCGGCGCCGGCCGCGCGCGCAGCCTCGACGACGGCCTCGATGTCGAGGAGGTCGAGGGCGTCCCGGCCGATCGTGGCCGGCAGCGTGACGCGGATCCCGAGGCGGTCGCACGTCCGTCGGATCCGTCGCGCGATCTCTCCTCGGTTGGCGATGAAGAGATGACCGATTCCGGCGTCGCGGGTCGGTTCCGATCCTGATGCGCGTGCCCGCATCAACGACGCGCCCGCTGCGGGCCCGGCTGCAGCGCCAACGAACGCGTCTAACGCGTCAGAAACGACACGCCATCGGCCGCCGACGCGCCGAGCCGGGAGTCGGCCGAGCGCGATCCAACGCTGGACGGATCGGGTCGTCGCGCCGATCCGCATCGCGGCCTGGCTCGGGCTCAGCTCGTCGGGCATGTCTGTCGCGATTGTCGCATAGACGGCTCACGCAGCCCGCGGCGACTGGCGCCCGTTGTGGTGAGGGTCAGGCGTCAGGCTCGGGCGCCCATCCCGGCCGCCGCTTCTCCTGGAAGGCTCGGAATCCTTCTTGCGCCTCGGCGCTCGTGCGCTGGCGGGCGATGACCCGGGCGGTGTGCCACTTCGACGAGCCGTGGCCGAGGCCTCGGACCTCGCGGACGATCGACTTCGCCGCCCGGGCCGCGGTCGGACCAGCGGCCAGGATGTCGGCCACTGCCGAGTCCACCGCCGCGTCGAGCGCCGCCTCGCCCTCGACGACCTCGTGGACCAGGCCGATCCGCTGGGCCCGCGTGGCGTCGAAGCGGCGCCCGCCCGGGAAGAGCGCCCGGGCATTCGATTCGCCGATCTTGGCGATGACGAACGGGGCGATGACGGCGGGCAGGATTCCGAGGCGCGTCTCCGTGAACCCGAACCGGGCCCCGGATTCGGCGATGACGAGATCTGCGACGGCACACAGGCCCATGCCCCCGCCGAGTGCGGCGCCCTGGACCCGGGCAATGACCGGCACGGGGCAGGTGTCGATGGTCTCGAACATCTCGGCCATCGCCATGGCGTCCTGCTCGTTGCCCTCGACGTCGAGCTGCATCGCGGCGCGCATCCAGTCGATGTCGGCGCCGGCGCAGAACGACGCCCCCTCGCCGGCCAGGACGACGGCACGGAGGGCGGTCGGTGCCTCGCGGGCCAGGGCCGCGAAGTTCGCGGCGAGCTCGGCGATGACGGAGGCGTCGAAGGCGTTGTGGACGTCGGGCCGGTCGAGGGTCACCCGGGCGATCACCTCGCCAGGTCCCGAGCGCGAGAGACGGACCGCCGTCGCCATCACGCCCATCGTACGGGACGGACCGCCGGCCGAAACCGGGCAGTCGAATCCGCCGATCCGGAGCAGACTGGCGCACGAGCGCGTCACGGCCACGGCAGAGCAGGAGCCTGAATTCGATGCGGATCCTCGTCATCGGCGCCGGGGGCGTCGGGAGCGCGTTCGTCCCAACGGCCCTGCGACGCTCGTTCTTCGAGCACATCGTCGTGGCCGACTACGACGTCGGGCGCGCCGAGGCCGCGGTGGCGCGCGCCGCCGACCCTCGGGTCTCGGCGGCCCGCGTCGACGCCTCGAGCGCCCAGGCCGTCGCGGCGCTCATCCGCGAATCGGGCGCGACCCACGTCCTCAACGCAGTCGACCCGCGCTTCGTCTTGCCGATCTTCAACGGCTGTGGCGCGGCGAACGCTCACTACCTCGACATGGCGATGTCGCTGTCGACGCCGCACCCGGAGCGACCCCACGAGCTCTCGGGCGTCAAGCTCGGCGACGAGCAGTTCGCCCAGGCCGGGGCGTGGGAGGCCGCCGGCCGGCTGGCCCTCGTCGGCATCGGCGTGGAGCCCGGGCTGTCCGACGTCTTCGCCCGCTACGCCGCCGACCAGCTCTTCAGCGAGATCGACGAGGTCGGCATCCGCGACGGCGCGAACCTCGTTGTCGACGGCTACGACTTCGCGCCGTCCTTCTCGATCTGGACGACGATCGAGGAGTGCCTCAATCCGCCGGTCATCTGGGAGGACGGCGGCTGGCATACGACGCCGCCCTTCAGCGAGCCGGAGACGTTCGAGTTCCCCGAGGGCATCGGTCCGGTCGAGTGCGTCAATGTCGAGCACGAGGAGGTCCTTCTCGTTCCGCGCTGGGTCAAGGCCAGGCGGGTGACCTTCAAGTACGGCCTCGGCGACGAGTTCATCGGGGTCCTCAAGACGCTCCATATGCTCGGCCTCGACCGGACCGCGAAGGTCCGCGTTGGTGGGGTCGAGGTCTCGCCGCGCGACGTCGTCGCAGCCTGCCTGCCGGACCCGGCCCAGCTCGGCGACCGGATGCACGGCAAGACCTGCGCCGGCACCTGGGTGAAGGGGACGGGCAAGGATGGCAACCCGCGCGAGGTCTACCTCTACCACGTCGTCGACAACGACTGGTCGATGCGCGAGTATGGCTCCCAGGCCGTCGTCTGGCAGACCGCGGTCAACCCCGTCGTCGCGTTGGAGCTCCTCGCCCGTGGGACCTGGTCGGGCGCCGGCGTCCTCGGCCCGGAGGCCTTCGACGCGGTTCCGTTCCTCGACCTCCTGGTCGAGTACGGCTCGCCGTGGGGGATGCGCGAGGGCGGCTGACGGGCGCCGCCCGCTTGCGCGGCGGGCCTACCCTGTGGTGGTCCATGGACCGGAGGGACCGATGACCGACCATTGGGATGCCCCGCCCGCCCCGGGCGCCTGCCCGTGGTGCTCGGCAACGAACCCGCCCGAGGCGCGGCAGTGCGCCAGCTGCGGCGCCGCGATCGCCCAGCGCGACGACCTCGGCGGCGTCGTGGTCCCCGGGGTGACCGGCGTGGACCCCAACCTCCTCGGGACGCCGAGCTCGCTCGCCTCGCCGATGCTCCGGGGCCAGGGCACGCTCGGCGCCCTCAACGCGGTCAGCCAGGTCAACGCGACGCTCGGACTCGCGGCCGCCGCGGCGTACCTCGGCCAGGACACGATCAAGGGCATGCTCGGCGGCCACGACGCCGACCTCGAGACGGTCGGGAAGCCGAGCGAGGCCGCGCTCCAGGCCCTCGCCAGGCTCGAGGGCGAGCGTGACGCAGCGAAGTCGCCCTCCGGCGACGGACGCGTCTCGGGCGACGGACCCGTCTCGGGCGACGAACCGGTCTCCGGCGACGGGCCGCAACCGGTCGTCGATCCCTGGTCGGATCTGCCGTCCGGCTAGGGGCGCTCAGAACTCGCGCGCTGCCACCTCGACCCGGTCGGCACGCTCGATGGCCACGCGGTCACCCGGCGCCACTCGACCCTCGGCGAGGACCCGTGCGTACCAGCGGGCGTCCTCGGGGTGGAGATTCGGCGAGATCCGGGCGATCCGGCGGTCGACGAACCAGTGGGCGATCGTCTGGCACGGCCCGGCCATGTCCGTCAGCTCGATCGAGAGCCCGTCGTCACCGATCTCGAGGCGGTCACCTGCGCGGAGCGCGCCCCAGTCGATGCCAGCGATGGTCAAGTTCTCGCCGTACGCCCCGGGGAACGCCTGGTGGCCATCGGCGGCGACACGCTCGATGGCCTCGACCGAGTAGAGGCTGACCGCCTGGTCCGGCCCGCCATGGACCGGCTCGGGCTCGTTGTGGGCGTCGGCGTCCAGCCCGAGCCGCCCGACCCACGCAGCGGTCACGGGTAGCTTCGGGACCCCGCCTGGCGAGACGTTCACTGAGACGACGCGGCCAGTCACGCCTCGATGCTAGCGCCTCGCGGCGCGAGGGTGATCCGACCGCGTCGTCGCCGTCGCGGCGCTCAGGCCGCAGGGCCACCGCCGGCGGATGCTGGTGGGCTGATGCGCGGCCCACGGGGTCGCCCACCGAGATCAACGTTCCCCGCTCGGGCCCGCCGGGCTCAGCGGACGAGAACGTCCGCGATCGAGATGACCGCGCCCGGGTCGAACTGCAGAATCGTGAACTCG
>MGOD01000113.1:19507-21195 GCA_001795245.1 Chloroflexi bacterium RBG_16_70_13 | reverse complement strand
ATACCAGCCGTGCTGATGCGTGTTCTCGAACGGCGGACGGGACGGATCCTCCGACGTGACGGTGAGCTGCAGGAACCGGTCGACGACGACCCAGCCCTCCGCGCTGACTGATTGGACGGAGGCCTCCGACAGCTGGCCGTTTGGGAGCTTGGCCGTCCCGAGCTCGATCCGGTACTCGCCCAGGCGGTCGATCGGGATGTCGAGACCTTCGATCTGCAGCGGCATGGCTCCCGCGGCCGCCGCCGAGTCGATCGACGGCATCGGCGTGGCGCAGCCGAGCGGCGCCGGGCCGGGGTTGCACGGCGTGTCCCAGTAGCCCCCGTTGGGACCGGTGACGCTCGACACCACGAGCCCCTGGTCCTCGGTGCACGGGAAGCCCGACCCGAGCATGCACCGGAGCGTCTGCTCGATCGGGGCCCCTGCGTCGGTGATCAGCCGGATCCGAACCAGGAACGTGGACCCTGCACTGGTGTTGCACAGCCCGCTTCCAGGATCGACGCAGTCGGGATCGCCGAGCAGCTCGATGCGGTCGATCTCGTCGTCCGTGAGGCCCGCCTGGACCATCGCCCGCTCGACGATGAAGGCGCAGCGTCGCTCGGAGAGGTTGTACGCCGGGCAGCCGTCGGGATACGGCAAGGCCACGTCGGCCAGTGGCCGCGTGGGAGGCGGGGCCTCGGACGGGAGGGCCGTCTCGTCGCCGACAACGATCGTGATCCCGGCCCGGAGCTCGTGATGCTCGCCGCCGCAGGCCCCGAGGTAGAGGTCGGCGACCGCGTAGACGTGCCAGGTCCCGGCCGGGAGCCGGAGCTCCGAGTCCGACATGAACTCCCGGTACTCGTCGGCCCGAGGGTGATCGCTCGACCAGCCGCCCGACTTCTGGAAGGCCGCGACAAGCGGGGCGCCCGCATCGAGCATCGACCGCTCGCAGCTCGCACGCCAGCCGGGGCCGAGGAGAAGATCGCCGATGACGGGCTCATCGATGCCGAAGCCCATCGGGCCCCCATCGGCACCCTGGGCATGGAAGATCTCGATCGCTGAGAGGGGACCGCGGTAGGTCAGCGAGGCCCTGATGTCGATCGGCTCGAGCGCAGAGTAGCGCGCACGGGAGGCCGAGATCGCCAGCTCGAACGTCCCGTCGCTGGCGATATCCGTCGGTGCCTCGGCGGCTGTCGCGTTCGGGGACGCGGCTGCGATCGGCGATGCGCTCCCTCCGGGGCCGGGCTGCAGCGTCACGCCGCCGGCCCAAAGGGCAACCGCCATGATCGCGACGAGAACGCTCGCGAGGGCCAGGCGGCCCGGGAACCCGCTCGCCCGGACCGCCGGGCCGCGGACGATGCGATGCGGCCCGACCGCAGCCGTCTCTTCGACGGGCTCAGCCATCGGCACGGCGCTCGCCAGGCGTTCCAGTCGGGCGCGAAGCAAGCGATCGAGGTTCTGCTCGGTCACCGGTCCCGGACCTCGAGGAGCGGGCGGATCCGCTCGCGCCCTCTGGCGAGCCAGCTCGCGACGGTGCCCCGCGGGACCCCGAACGCCTCGGCGACCTCGTCCTGGGTGTAGCCGTCGAGGACGGTCAGGACGAGCGCCGCGCGAGTTCGCCGGTCGAGCGTCCCGAGCGCGCGCCAGAGGTCTGGATCAGCCGTCATCGCCCAGGCCTCATCGGACTCGCGGACAGGCAGGAAGCCCCAGCG
>MGOD01000113.1:19078-19345 GCA_001795245.1 Chloroflexi bacterium RBG_16_70_13 | reverse complement strand
CGAGCCAGGGCCGATGAGCCCTGAATGCGTCGTCGAGCGAGTCGCGGGGGTCGCTGCGCGGTCCGGCCGAAGTGATGGCACCCTCCACCCGACCTCCTTCACCCGGCCTAACGTCCGGCGAGGTCCTTCTGTTGCAGGTCAGCGAACCAGGAGGTCGCGGATCTCGAGCGTTCCCGCCTGGTCGAGCTCGGTCACCGTGAAGACGAGGAACACGGTCACCGGCTCCGGGCCGTCGAATGGGTCGCGATAGCGACTCCCGACTGGCGG
>MGOD01000113.1:18815-19064 GCA_001795245.1 Chloroflexi bacterium RBG_16_70_13 | reverse complement strand
CTGATCGGACGTCGATGCGAATGCCGCCTTCGATCCAGAAGCCGTCTGGCTGTGCGTCGACGAGGGCCGCAGAGCGTTCGGAAAGGTACCCATCGGGCAGCGTGGCCGAGCCAACCTCGACCTCGTAGTCGCCAAGACGGTCGATTGCGACCCTGAGGCTCGCCACGCGAAGGGGCGTTGCAGCCGCCACCGCCACGGGGTCCGGCATGGGCGGGACAGTCGCGCAACCCACCGGCGGCTCGCCAGAGC
>MGOD01000113.1:17695-18783 GCA_001795245.1 Chloroflexi bacterium RBG_16_70_13 | reverse complement strand
CCGATGGACGCATCCTCATCGCAAACCTTCCCGGAATCGATCCCGATGCACCAGACCTCGACCTCGGTTACGCCGCCGCCCGCGGTCGTGAAGCCGATCAGCGCCACCTGGATGCCGCCCAGCGTGGCCTTCGGCTCGAACGGACGAAGCTCGACGCTCTCGACATCGACGCCATCCAGCCCAGCTGTCTCCAGCCCGCGGTCCACGATCGCCTCGCAGCGGCGGGCCGAATAGCCCCACTGGACACAGGCATCCGGATACGGCCCGCCCGCCGGCCGGGCCGGGCCGCAGGCGGTGACCACGATCGCGATCGCTGCGGTCACCAGGAAGGCGCGGACCGCCAGGGTCTTCACATCCGGAAGACGCCGAACTTCGTGTCGGGGATCGGGGCGTGGACGGCGGCCTCGATACCCATCGAGAGGACCCGGCGGGTATCGAGGGGATCGATGATCCCGTCGTCCCACAGCCGGGCCGTCGCGAAGTAGGGGTTGCCCTCGCGCTCGTAGGCATCGAGGATCGGGGCCTCGAAGGCGTCGCGGGCCGCGTCGTCGCGGAGGTCGGTCCGGACCGTGGAGAGAACGCGCGCTGCCTGCGCCCCGCCCATGACGCTGATCCGGCTATTCGGCCAGGTCCACAGGAAGCGCGGCGAATAGCCGCGGCCCGCCATCGCGTAGTTGCCGGCCCCGAAGCTCCCACCGATGAGGATCGTGAACTTCGGCACGGCCGCGGTCGCGACGGCGGTCACGAGCTTGGCCCCGTCCTTGGCGATCCCGCCGGCCTCGTATTCGCGGCCGACCATGAAGCCGGTGATGTTCTGGAGGAAGACCAGCGGGATCCGGCGCTGGCAGGCGAGCTCGATGAAGTGGGCGCCCTTCAACGCCGACTGGCTGAAGAGGATCCCGTCGTTCGCGAGGATCGCCACGGGCCAGCCATCGAGGTGGGCGAAGCCCGTCACGAGCGTCTCGCCGTACAAGGGCTTGAACTCGTGGAAGCGCGACCCGTCGACGAGGCGGGCGATCAGCTCGCGGACGGGCACAGGCCGCCGGGCATCGAGGGACACCGCCGAGTACAGGTGGGCGCCGCCCTCG
>MGOD01000113.1:17490-17683 GCA_001795245.1 Chloroflexi bacterium RBG_16_70_13 | reverse complement strand
CGCCGGGTCGACCGCCGGTGGCTCGGGCTCCCGCCGGTCCCACGGCGTGGCCGGCGCCTTCCGCTCGAGGTGCCGGACGATCGACCGGCCGAGGGCCAGGGCGTGCTCGTCGTCGAGGGCCTCGTGGTCGGCGACGCCGCTGCGCCGGGCGTGGACGTCCGCCCCGCCGAGGGTCTCGGCATCGACGTCCTCG
>MGOD01000113.1:16682-17484 GCA_001795245.1 Chloroflexi bacterium RBG_16_70_13 | reverse complement strand
GCGGCCTTCACGAGCGGCGGCCCGCCGAGGAAGATCGTGCCGGTGCCCTTGACGATGACGGTCTCGTCGCTCATCGCTGGGACGTACGCCCCGCCGGCGGTCGAGGAGCCCATCACGAGCGCGACCTGCGGGATCCCCTCGGAAGACATCCGGGCCTGGTTGTAGAAGATCCGGCCGAAGTGCTCGCGGTCCGGGAAGACCTCGGCCTGGAGCGGCAGGAAGGCCCCGCCCGAATCCACGAGGTAGACGCACGGCAGACGATTCTCGAGGGCGATCTCCTGGGCCCGAAGGTGCTTCTTCACCGTCATCGGGTAGTAGGTCCCGCCCTTGACCGTGGCGTCGTTGGCGACGATGACGCAGAGCGTCCCCTCGATCCGGCCGAGCCCGGTGACGATGCCCGCGCTCGGGGCATCGTCGTCGTACATCCCGTTGGCGGCGAGGGCACTGAGCTCGAGGTACGGCGCGCCGGGATCGAGGATCCGGTCGATGCGCTCCCGGACCGGGATCTTGCCGCGTTCGCGGTGGCGGGTGATCGAGTGGTCGTCGCCGCCGGCGCCGCGCTCGCCCACGGCCGCGGTCCGGGCCCGGAGGTCGGCCACGAGCGCCGTCATCGCCTCGAGGTTGGCGCGGGCCTCGGGGCTCGCCGGATCGAGGCGGCTGCGCAGGACGGGCATGGCCTGAAGTGTAGGACCGGGCCGTTGACGGGCCGGGGCCAGAACGTGATGATGTTCTCGTCATCAGGAGGTGGGCCATGGGCATGGCGGCTCGAATGCTCCGGCACGCGCGCAGGAGCGCGGGACTC
>MGOD01000113.1:15053-16577 GCA_001795245.1 Chloroflexi bacterium RBG_16_70_13 | reverse complement strand
CTGCTCGAGGGCTGCGGCTACGGCCTCGAGCACCTGCCGCGACTCGGCATCGGCATCGACCGGCCGCAGTTCCACGAGCGCCTGGCGTTATCGCCGGGTGATCGGCTGATAAGGGCCATGACAGAAGATCGGCTCATGCTGGAGTTTCGGTCGAAGCTCCGCCGGGTCGCCGAATGACTGAGCTCGGACGGTTCGATGCCGAGGAGCTCGTCCGGCGTCTTCTGGAGGCTGACGTCAAGTTCGTGCTCATCGGCGGGCTCGCGGCCCAGGCGCACGGGTCGACTTCGCTGACGTCGGACCTCGACATCGTGCCATCCTGGGATCGCGACAACCTCCGGAAGGTCGCGCGGATCCTCTCTGACATCGCCGCCGTCCGACACGGTGTCGCCGCCGACGCACCCCCGCTTCCGCCGCTCGACGAGCGAACGCTGCTCGCCGGCGCGGTCTTCACGTTGACAACGGAGTACGGACGGTTCGACCTCCTTGCGAACCCGGACCCAGGCTTTGACTTCGACTCGCTGATGCGGACCGGGGCCGAGCACGAGTTCCTTGGCCATCGGCTCCAGGTGGCCTCGCTCGACGACCTGATCGCGATGAAGCGAGCCGCCGGGCGGCCGAAGGACCGGGTCGAGCTGGAGATCCTCGGCGCGCTCCGCGAGGAGATGGACCGCGCCGGACGGCCCTGATCCGGCCGGTCCCGGAACCCAGCGGCGATCCCCATCGTCCTGACGGCCATGAGCACCCTGATTCGCCCTGCCCATCGAGCCCGCCCGGCGGCGTCCGTCCTCGGCACGATGCTCCTCGCCACGGTCGCGGCCGGCTGCGCCTTCCTGCCCGGCCCGACGACCTCGCCAGCCGCCTCGCCCGCTTCGCCGCCCGCCTCGCCGGCGCCATCCCAGTCCGCGGCTCCGCCCGGTCCCCTCGTCTCGGTCGAGACCCGCGGGGGCATGTGCCTCGGCGGGACCTGCGGGGCGATCGTCGTCCTGGGCACGGACGGCCGCGTCCGGACCGCCGCGAAGCCGCCGAATGAGCTCGGGGCCGTCGCGGCCGAGGATCTCGCGGGCCTCACCGCGTTGATCGAGGCGACCGACTTCGTGGCGATCCGGGCCCACCCCTTCACGGGCACCTGCCCGGTCGCCTATGACGGCCAGGAGGTCGTCTACGAGTTCACGACGAGCGACGCCGTGGAGCGCATCGAGTCGTGCGTCACGGAGGTCGACTCGCGGCATCCGCTCTTCGTCGGCGTCACCGCGGTCCTCGGCGAGTTCATCTCGCTGCCGCTGGAGTAGTCCGGAGCCCGTGGGTCACAGCGTGTCCCGGAGGGCCGCGTCGATCTCGGGATAGGCGAACCGGAAGCCCTCCGCCTCGAGCCTGGCCGGCGCGACCCGCCGCGAGCCCAGGATCAGTGTCGCCTGCTCGCGAAGGACGAGCCGCAGCGGCCAGGCCGGGACGGGCAGGATCGACGGACGGTGGAGGGCCCGGCCCATCGCCCGGGCGACGTCGGCCTGCCGGACCGCGCCGGGC
>MGOD01000113.1:14680-14915 GCA_001795245.1 Chloroflexi bacterium RBG_16_70_13 | reverse complement strand
GCCCAGGAGCAACCGCGTGGGCAGGGCGAAGAGGCGCAGGAGCGGGCTCCCCGTGGCCAGGACGAACGCCGTTCGGACCGAAACGACCCGGACGCCCGCCGCCTCCGCCCGGGAGGCGGCCGCCTCCCAGTCACGACCGAGCTGGGCCAGAAAACCGGGTGTCGAGGAGACGTCGTCGACCTCCGTGGCGGGCACCGCGTCGAGCCCGGTGTAGACGTCCGTCCCCGACGCATTC
>MGOD01000113.1:14270-14550 GCA_001795245.1 Chloroflexi bacterium RBG_16_70_13 | reverse complement strand
GATCGGCGCGCCGCAGACGTTCACGACCGCGTCGGCGCCACGGAGTGCCTCGACCGCGGACGCCGGATCGGCCGGATCCCAGGACGCGACGCCCAGCAGCGCCCGGCGGCTGAGGACCGTGACCTCGACGCCGTCGGCCCGCAACGACGCGGTGATCGCACGGCCGATCAGGCCGGTCCCGCCGGCCACGACGACCCCCGTCATGCCGGCGCCTCGAGGCGCGCCGCCCACCCGAACATCGCGGGAACCGCGAATCCCAGGGCATTGACCGTCCCGTGGA
>MGOD01000113.1:4869-14253 GCA_001795245.1 Chloroflexi bacterium RBG_16_70_13 | reverse complement strand
ATCATTTGCCGGATGTCGAGCCACGGCCAGCCGGAGGCCTGTCCGATCGCATAGCCGGCGGCGAGTGGCATGCTCACCAGCAGCGAAGCCCCCGCGACGCGGAGGAGCCGCCGGCCCGGCCCGGGGGCCCGGGCGACCCGAAGCGTCCCGACCGCGATCGCCAGGCCACCGCCGGCGACAAGCAGCGCCCCCGGCAGGGCGGCCGGGGTGAGCCCTACAAACGACGCGGCCGTCAACGGGATTCCGGCGATCGCGAGCGCGACACCGACCGTTGCGGCTGAGGCGCCGTTCGACGCCGCGAGGGCCCCGGCGAGGACCATCGCGAATCCCGCGAACGTGAAATGCGTCGCGGTGAGCCGGACGATGACCGGGTCAAGGTGAGGCGGCCACCACGTCCCGAGCCGGTCCTGGACAAGGAAGGTCGCCGCAACGGTCAGGAATCCTGCCGCCGCCAGGTGCGCGAGCTCGACCGGCTGTCGCGACGCGACCAGCCGCCTTGCCGCCGCGAGGGCAAGGATCGTGGTGACGGTTGCCCAAGGGATGACGAGCGCGGCGGCGACCGCGCCCGTCGGGAGCACCAGCGCTGCGGCCGCCAGGATCCCCGTCGCGAGAGCGACTGGCCGCGCGCGCCGCGACGGCCCGACCGCTCCGGGCCCGAGCAGTCGGACGCCGACTGGCACGACCACGATCGGCCCGAGCCCGAACAGCAGCGCGACCGCGTCCATTCTCAGCGACTGTCGAGGGCCACGGAGGTGACGCAGACGTCAGTCGTCCGGGATGGGCCAGGAGCATGATTGGGGTGTCGAGGATGCCCGGGTGCGGCCACGATCAGGGTCCTTTGTGCTACTTTGTCATAGCAAGTTATGACCGCTGAACCAGCTACTGTCAAGTCGCATGTTTCTGTCGCGGCCCCGTCGCCGGCGGCGGAGGAGATCCGGCTGCGCCTCGCCGACGCCTGGGGCGAGATGGGCGCGGCCTGGGGGGTCGCCCCGGCGATCGCCCGGGTCCACGCCTACCTGATGACGCGGCAGGCGCCGCTCACCGAGCGCGAGGTGCGGGAGGCGCTGGGGCTGTCCCATCGGGCCGCCAGCCTGGCCCTCGCCGACGCCGAGGCTTGGGGCCTCGTCGAGCGCGTCGCCGAGCCCAGGCGGGTCGGCCGGCGGGGGCCAGCCGGGGCGGCCTACCAGGCCATCGGCGACCATTGGCGGTGGCTCGGGCGAGTCGTGGCGGAGCGGAAGGTCCGCGAGGGAGATCCGATCATCGACGTCCTGGAGCGGACGGCGAAGGATGTGATCGCGGCCTCGGTCACGAGCCCCGAGGATCGCGACCTGGCGGCGCTCCGCGAGTGGATCTCGACCTTCCTCGTCTTCGTCCGGCTCTTCGACCGGGCCGTCGGGCTCGTTCCCCGGCTCGAGCCGCGCGAGCTCGAGCGGGCCCTGCGGCTCCTCGGCGAGGTCCCGGACGCGACGGTCCTCCGGCTCGTCCGTCTCCTCGACGGCCTGCCCGACGACGACGTCCTCGACCTCGTCGAGGTCGTGAGCAAGCTCTCCCCGACGGCCGCGCGCCGGGCCACGAAGCTGATGTCGGGGGTCGTCCGAACGGTTGGCGGATAGCCTGGGATTCGTGGATTCCCGCTAGAGCGTGACGCTGCCCTCGTAGTTGTCGATGATCCCGCCCTCGATCGGGTCGCCCGTGAGCCCGCCCGCACCGTGCATGCCGTCGACGGAGCCCCACGCGTCGACGACGCTCCAGGTTCCCACCGAGCCGTCGGTGCCGAAGCGAGCGTTCAGGCGGAGGACAAAGCCGTTTCCGGACCCGCAGTCGAAGAGCTTGAAGCCGGCGAAGATGCCCGGTGCCGGCGTGAACTGAACGTGCGCCGGGCCATCCTCGACGGTGCCGGACGCGCAGCCCGGCAGCCCATCGGCGGTGAACGTGTCGACGATCTCGTCGAACGTCGTGGTCGCCGTGATGCTGATGGCCTGCCGTTCGACCGCGGCGACCGGCGCGATGGCGGTGAGGCCGAATGCCGCTGAAAGGAGCAAGCCGAAACGGATCGATCGGCGCATGTCACGCCCTCCCAGGTTCGGACTGCCGTCCGCGTGTCCCCGGCACTCGAAATGCCAGATCTTCATCCCGTGCCGTCAAGGTTTGCATCCGCGCACGAGGGGGATCGCCAGAGCCCGTCAGCCACCGACGATCGCCCTGCTCGCGGCGCGGCCAGGGCGAGCCGGCCACCGAGGGGTGGCACGTACTCCATCGCTCGATGAGGAGCTCGTCCACGGCCGTGCGATAATCGCCGCGCTGCGGCGACCCGGCCCTGCCCGAACGGGCGATGACCCCGAGGCAGGCGGACCGGCGGACCCGCAGCAGGACCTGAGGAAGCAGTCCCACATGACCGTCGAGACCTCCACCTGGGCGACGAAAAAGGGTCTCGCCCAGATGCTCAAGGGCGGCGTCATCATGGATGTCGTCACTGCCGAGCACGCCAAGATCGCCGAGGACGCGGGTGCCGTGGCCGTCATGGCCCTCGAGCGCGTGCCCGCGGACATCCGCGCCGCGGGCGGTGTCGCCCGGATGTCCGACCCGGCGATGATCCAGTCGATCATGGACGCCGTGACCATCCCCGTGATGGCCAAGGCCCGGATCGGCCACTTCGTCGAGGCCCAGATCCTCGAGGCCCTCGGCGTCGACTACATCGACGAGTCCGAGGTCCTGACGCCGGCCGACGAGCGGAACCACATCGACAAGCACGCCTTCAAGGTCCCGTTCGTGTGCGGCTGCCGGGACCTCGGCGAGGCCCTCCGACGGATCAGCGAGGGCGCGGCGATGATTCGGACGAAGGGCGAGGCCGGAACCGGCAACGTCGTCGAGGCCGTCCACCAGCTACGTGACGTGCTGGCTGAGATCCGGCGCCTCCAGGGGATGCGTGAGGACGAGCTCTTCGTCGCGGCCAAAGAGCTCCAGGCGCCCTACGACCTCGTCCGCGACGTCGCCGTGAGCGGCCGGCTACCGGTCGTGAACTTCGTCGCAGGGGGCATCTCGACGCCGGCCGACGCGGCCCTCGTCATGCAGCTCGGGGCGGAGGGCGTCTTCGTCGGCTCGGGCATCTTCAAGAGCGAGGACCCGGCCCGGATGGCCAACGCGATCGTCCAGGCCACGACCCACTTCGACGACCCCAAGATCCTGGCCGACGTCAGCCGGGGCCTGGGTGCCCCGATGCGGGGCATCGCCATGGAGCAACTGCCCGAATCTGATCGCCTGGCCATCAGGGGTTGGTAGGTCGCCACGCCGGCGACGGCGGGGCCAGGCCGATGCGCATCGGGGTCCTCGCGGTCCAGGGGGCGTTTGCCGAACACATCGCGACCCTCGCCACGATCGGTGTCGAGGGCGTCGAGGTCCGCCTGCCGTCCGATCTCGAGGACGTCAGCGGTCTGATCCTGCCGGGCGGCGAATCCACCGCCCAGCGCCGGCTCATCGATCGCTGGGGGCTGCGGGAGCCGATCCTCGAGCTCGCCCGCGCCGGCGTACCGCTCTTCGGGACCTGCGCCGGGATGATCCTGCTGGCCGGCGGGATCACGGACGGCGACCCGACCGTCCTCCCGCTCCTCGACATCGATGTCCGGCGGAACGCCTTCGGGCGGCAGCTCGACTCGTTCGAGACCGAGCTCGCCGTCCCGATGCTCGGCGACCGGCCCGTCCACGCGGTCTTCATCCGGGCCCCGATCGTCGAGCGCGTCGGGCCCGGGGTGGACGTCCTCGCCCGCCTGGACGACGGGCGGATCGTGGCGGTCCGGGAGCGGAATGTCGTGGCGACCGCCTTCCACCCCGAGCTGGCCGGGGAGACCCGCTTCCACCGCCTCATCGCGACGATGGCGGCCGAGCACGACGATCCCGGCGAGGGCTCCGGGCGCCGGCCCCACCCCACCCGCCGGACGGGCATGGCCCGATGACCCACCTCCGGCCGGCGAAGCCGTCGGGCAAGGTCCGGGCAGCCCGGATCACGGACCTCGCCGCGCTCGGTGAGCTGTCCCGGCTGTGCGAGGACGACGCGGCCGGCGGTCGGTCCCTGGGGCTGCCGGTCAGCGGTCCGCGGATCGGCGTCTTCAGCCTGTTCCGGCTGCCGCTCGGTGCGTTCCGCCCCAACGACCTCCTGTTCGTCTACGAGGAGGATGGCCGCGTCGCCGGTCTCGTCCGCGTGGAGCGCGAGAGCCACCGCGACGACTGGACGATCGTCGAGCTCGACGCGATCGCCGGGCTCGCCGGGGCCGGCGCCGGCGACATTCGCTTCCGGCTCGTCCAGCAGGTCCTCCGTGAGGGCCAGAAGCGCGGCGCCGCCCGGTTCCACGTCGCCTGCGCCGATGCCGGTGGCAATGTGGAGCTGTTCATGCAGGCCGGCTTCGCCCGCTACGGCGAGGAGCGGGTCCTCCACCGGCCGGCCGCGACGCCGCTGCCCGAGCCGTGGTCCGAGGAGCGGGCGCTGGCCACCGGAATCCGGGCCGCCCGGCCGGTCGATGCGGTCGCGCTGATGCAGCTCTACGCGTCCGTCACCCCGGCGCCGGTCCAGCGCCTCGAGGGCTTCCGGATCCCCGACTGGGAGCGCCAGGGCTCCAACTGGCGCGTGCCCCGGAGCAGCCTCGCTCCGCTTCTCCGCTTCGCCGATATCGAGGCCTACGTTCTCGAAGCGCCCGACGCGCCGGAGCTCGACGCGTTCATCCAGATCGGGGTGGCGCGCGAGGCGCAACCGCACTACCTGCGAGTCCTCGCTCGGCCGGGGGTCGATCTCGGTGAGCTCATCGAGTTCGGCCTGGGCGACATCCGGTCGCGGACCGGCCGGGGCGGCGACCGGCCCGACGATCACGGCGTGATCGCGCCAGTGCGAACCTACGAAGCGCCGATCGATCGGCGGCTCGAGACGACCGGTTTCGCGGCGGTCTCGACGGTCACTCTGCTCATTCGGGAAACCCTCGTCCGCGTCGCAGAGCCGGTGCTCGTCCCGGGCGGCGTCCGCAGCCTGGAGGTCACGCGTGGCTCCTGAGGAACGCCCCGACCGCCGCGAGACGATCGACGACCTCGATGCGCTGCTCTCCTCGCTGCCCGACGAGATCGTGGAGGCGATCCACGCCCTGCCCGAGGTCGAGGCCGTCATCGAGGTCGTCCTCGACCTGGGCCGGCGGCCCGAGGCTCGATTCCCGGATTCCGAGGTGACCCTCCTGGAGCGGGAGATCACCGACAAGGACATCGCCCACGTCGTTGAGCACATCGGGACGTTCGGGGACGACAACCGGGCTGGCATCGAGCGGACGCTCCACCGCATCAGCGCCATCCGCAACCGGAACGGCAAGATCGTCGGCCTGACCTGCCGCATCGGGCGAGCCGTCTACGGCACGATCGAGATCATCGCCGACTTCGTCGAGAGCGGGAAGTCGATCCTCATCATGGGCCGGCCGGGCATCGGCAAGACGACGATGCTCCGCGAGGCGGCCCGGGTCATGGCCGACGACTTCGGCAAGCGGGTCGTCGTCGTCGACACCTCGAACGAGATCGCCGGCGACGGCGACATCCCCCACCCGGCCATCGGCAAGGCTCGCCGGATGCAGGTCCGGACGCCGTCGATGCAGCACGAGGTCATGATCGAGGCGGTCGAGAACCACATGCCCCAGGTCATCGTCATCGACGAGATCGGGACCGAGCTCGAGGCCCAGGCAGCCCGGACGATCGCCGAGCGCGGCGTCCAGCTCATCGGCACGGCCCACGGCAACAACCTCGACAACCTCATGCTGAACCCGACCCTGTCCGACCTCATCGGCGGGATCCAGAGCGTGACCCTCGGCGACGAGGAGGCCCGCCGGCGGCGGACCCAGAAGAGCGTCCTCGAGCGGAAGGCTCCGCCGACGTTCGACGTCGTCATCGAGATCCAGGACCGCGACCGGGTCCTCGTCCACGCCGACGTCGCCGACACGGTCGACAACCTCCTCCGTGGCGATCCGGTGGCCCCGGAGCTGCGCTGGCGCGACGAGGAGGGCGTCCATCGCTCCCAGTCACGACCGAAGCCGTCGCCGCGCGAGGGTGCTGCCGCGGACCGCTTCTCGGGTCTCGTCGGCGCCGGCTCGTCGTGGCGGATGGAACCGGGTTGGCGTGGCGAGTCGAGCTACCGGCCGGGCTTCGCCGGCGGCTACGGCAGCGCTGCCTTCCCCGGCGCCGAGCGCGGCGGGGTCCGGGCCGGCTACCGCCCCGGCGCCTCGGGCTCGTGGCGGC
The DNA here is from genome assembly GCA_001795245.1 of Chloroflexi bacterium RBG_16_70_13. Classification (GTDB taxonomy): domain Bacteria; phylum Chloroflexota; class Limnocylindria; order Limnocylindrales; family CSP1-4; genus UBA5189. Next base: position 7,998 of record MGOD01000113.1, on the reverse strand, counting down.
CGTCGCGCGGCGGTGTCGGCGGCCGAGGCAACGGCGGGCCCGAGGGCGTTCCGGGCGGCGGCGGGCCGGCAGCGCTCGTCGACGCGCCCTTCGTGGCCGGCGAGATCGCCGACCGCGGCCCGCTCGAGCGCGGCAGCGTGGCGACGCCCGAGCCCCGGGCGCGTGACGCCCGCGAGCTGTCCCGGCAGCGAGAGTGGCGACAATCGGCGGCCAAGGCCATCGATGCGCTCCGCGTGGATGAGGGAACCGCCCCGGTCAACCCGGCAGATCTCGAGGCGGACGACGAAGCCCTCGCCGACCGGGCGATCGCGGCCGGCGCCGAGGAGGCCGGTGAGGAGGGGGCGCTGCGGATCGCCGGTGCCGAGGGCCTGCCGACGCTCCGCGTCCTGCCCCAGGGCATCAGCCGCCGCCGCCTCGAGCAGGCGATCCGCGAGCTCCAGCTGCCGGTGATCATCGCCCGCGACGTCGACGAGGCCGACGTCGTGATGACCCTCCGGACGGAGTACAAGCAGAAGACGCCGCTCCTCCGCGAGGCCGAGGAGCGGGCCCTCCCGATCTACGTCCTGAAGACGAACACGATCCTCCAGATGCAGGCCTCCTTGACCTCGATCTTCGCGTTGGAGATCGATCCGCGCGATGCGGCGCTCCGGGAGACGGAGGAGGCGATCGGGCTCGTCCTCCAGCGGTCCGAGGCGGTCGAGCTGTCGCCCCAGAACGCCTACATCCGGCGCCTCCAGCACCAGATGGCCGAGCGGGCCAATCTCGTCTCTCGCTCGCGCGGCCGGGAGCCCTACCGGCGAGTGCGCCTCTACCCCGACGCCGCGAAATCCGCCTGGCGGTGAAGTCGATCCCGTAACCGAATCCGGCTTCCCGCGTCCCATACTCCGACGGGCGTCCGCTCGTCGGTTGGGGCGAGGATGGGGCGAGGAGGTCGGCGATGCAGGCCGCACGGCGGTTGTACCTGTACGCGATGTCGGGGATCACCCTCGCGGTGATCGCGACGGGCCTCGTCATCCTCGTCGAGGTCGTCGTGACCCAGAGCGGGCTCCTCGATCGAGGGCCGAATGCGTATGCGCCGGCGCCGCGGGAGCGGATCAGCCAGGCGGTGGCGATGCTCGGCGTCGGCCTGCCGGTCTGGGCCATCCACTGGCTGCTCATCCAGCGCGGCCTCGCCGCGGGCAGGCCCGAGCGACTCGCCGAGCATGGCTCGGCGATCAGGGCCGGGTACCTGACGCTCGTCCTCACGGTGTCCGTGCTGTTCTGGGTCTCGTCCGCGAGCACCCTGCTCGTCTCGCTGATCTGGTCGATCTCGGGCAGCGGGTCGTCGTTCGCCTGGCTCGATCTCCCCGACCCGGTCAGTGGCGTTTCGACCGCGGCAGTCGCGTTCATCGTCTGGCTCTACCACGGCGTCGTCCGGCGGGGCGACCTCGCCGCCGGGCCGGTCCAGGGCGCGGCCGCGTGGCTCCCTCGCCTCTACCTCTACGGCCTCTCGCTCGGCGCGCTCGTGGCCTCGATCCTGGGGCTGCAGTCCCTGGTCTCCGGGCTGACGGTCGTCCCCGAGTTCGACGAGGGCTACGCTCGCCTCAGTGCGATCGAGGGCGGCGTCACGTTCGGTGCCTGGGGTGTCGTCTGGGCCGCCCACTGGTTCTACGCGGGGCGGCTGGCCGTCGCGGACGGCTGGCGGGGCGCCCAGGAGCAAGTCTCGAGGATGCGTCTCGCCGCGTTCATCGCCACGATCGTCGTGGCGGTGGGCTTCTCGATCTCCTCGATCTCGGAGCTCCTGCAGGGGATCCTCGCGCCGGCGATCGGCGAGGTTCCCTACGAGGGGGACCAGACCGGCCCGGCCCTTGTCCGGCCGCTCGCCAGTGCGATCCCGTGGCTCCTCGTGTGGTGGCCACACGTCCGCTGGCTGCGGCGCGAACCGGCCGCGGCGGACCCGCTCCGGGCCCTCCACCAGGTCCGGCTGGCGACCCACGCCCCGGCGGCGATCGCCCTTGCCCTCGGCGGCACGGGCATCGGCTGGCTCCTGGGGATCGGGATCGACATCGCCTTCGGCGGCGACCGCCGATCGAATCTCTACGGGGTCCCGTGGACCTTCGAGCTGGCTCTCTGGGTGCCCATGGCGATCATTGGCCTGATCGTCTGGGCGTGGCACTGGTCGAGCGTCCTCGCCCGCCGCCGACGGGACCCGGAGGGCGAAGCAAACTCCACGATCCGCCGCGCGTTCCTGTACCTGACCCTCGGGGTTGGCGTGGTCGTCGCCCTCGCGAGCGCGACACTGATCCTGTATCGCCTGGTCGGGTCGATCCTCGGCGCCGGCCTCGGCGGCAACGCCGTGTCCGAGCTGTCGACGCCGATCGGGGCGGTCGTCACGGCCGCCATCGCCCTCGTCTATCACGGATCCCTCCTCCGCGCCGACCAGCGGCGGCGCCCGGACGAGATGCCCGAGCGAGTGCCGGTGGCCCCGGCGGTCCCGGTGGCTGCGGCGACGCGCCGCTCGCTCGAGCTCGTCGGGCCCGTCGGGGCCGACCTGGATGCCGCCCTGGCGGCGGCCCGCGCCGCGCTGCCCGCCGGGATCGACCTCGTCGCTCGGGAGCCATGAGCCGATCGCGGGTACCGTTGCCGGCGTGAGCGATCGGCTGCTCGTCCTCTTCGATCGGGACTGCGGAATCTGCGCCGCGACGGCGGCTCGTGTGCGTCGTTGGGACCGCCGCGGCCGGCTCGAGCTGCTGGCCCTCCAGTCGGCCGCGGGCGACCCGCGCCCGTTCGTCCGTTCGGTTGCCGTGCAGCACCCGCTCCATGACGAGCTGCATGTCCTCGAGGCCTCGAGCGGGGCGGTGCGATCCGGGGGCCGGGCAGTGCTCGAGATCGCCGCCCGGCTGCCGGGCGGTTGGATTCCCGCCCTCCTCGGGCGGCTGCCGCCGGCGGCCTGGGCGATCGGCATCTGCTATGCGATCGTCGCCCGGAACCGGCGCGCGATCAGCCGCGCGCTGCGCCTCGACACGGTCTGCGCCGTGCCCGGGCGATAGGGCAACGGCGGGCCCTGGTCCGCGCGATCATGCGCCCGCGAGCCCTCGTCCCAGCCAGATCCTCTCGCCGCGGAAGCGCCTGGTCGGCGGGTCCCAGGGA
>MGOD01000113.1:3304-4847 GCA_001795245.1 Chloroflexi bacterium RBG_16_70_13 | reverse complement strand
CACGAGGCCCTCGATGTCACGCCGATCCTCCGCCGTCGAGTGGCGGACCCAGAGGCGCTTGATCCGGCGCAGCTCCGCCGGGTCGAACGGCCGTGCGAGCCGGGCCCGTATCGATCCGCCGTCGGCCACGAACCTAGTGCTCGGTGGTGCCGGTGAACGTCCAGGCGTCGATCCGGAGGGCCGGCACGACCGCGCTGCCGAGAAAGCCCCGGATCGTCCGCCGCTCGCGGCCGACGGCTGCGACGCCCGCGAGCGCGTCGAGGTACGACTGCGTGTAGCGCAGGTTCCGAACCGGAGCGACGATTCGCCCGCCCTCGACGAGGAACGTCCCGTCGCGGGTCATGCCCGTGACGATCGCCAGTTTTGGGTGGACGGGGTTCGTGTAGTGGAAGCGGGTCACGAGGAGGCCCCGCTCCAACCCGCCGATGAGCGACTCGCGGGGCGTCGTCCCGGCGTCGACGAGCATGTTGAGGGGAAACGGCCCGTAGGGGTTGGGTGCCGGCAGCCCGTGCCCCGTCGACGCCCGCCCGGCGCGTGCCGCCGTCTGGGTGTCGTAGACGACGCCCTGGCAGACGCCCCGCTCCACGAGGACCACGCGTTCCTTGGCGACGCCCTCGAAGTCGATCGTCATCGGGAGGCCGGCCGGGTCAGCCCCATCGTCGACGATCGTGATGAGCTCGGAACCGATCCGCCGGCCGGGCTCGGCGAAGGATCGCCCCTCCTGGACGGCCAGGGCGGAGAAGCCGAGGTAGCCGAGCATGTCGACGATGTCGAGGACGGCGTACTCCTCGAGGACGACGGGGTAGTCGCCGGCGGGCAACGAAACCGGATGCTCAGAGGCGCGCGCCTTCGCGGCCGCCTCCCGGCCGATGGCCGCGGCATCGATCGTCGTGGCATCGGTGGCCGCCGCCTCGGCGTAGCCGGTCCCGCCGTCAGCCGACATGTGGACGGTCAGGAGCTGCGAGGTCGTTCGCTCGTGCGCGGCCCGGATCCCCGCCGAGTTGGAGACGGCGATCCCCTCCCGCGTCGTCGCGAAGGACCCGAAGGCGAGGACGCCGGCCGCATCGGCGGCGGCGATGACGGCGCGGACGCCGTCGGCGCGGAACTCGGGCGACGCATCGGCGGTCGACGCCGCATAGCCGATGGCCGAGGGCCGGCTTGGACCCCCGCCGGCCGCGCCCGGGAGGCCGCCCCAGTCCTCGAGCTCCTCGACGCCGCGGGCCGTGGCGGCCGCCCGCTCCACGAGGGCAACGAGCCCGGCCTCATCGGTCCGTCCGGTCGCGGCCACGGCGACGCGACGCCCGACGCAGAAGCGGAGGTTGACCCCGATGTTCGCCTCGGCGACGTTCTGGTGGATCTCACTGTTGGCGAACCTGGTGAGCGCGGCATCCTCGGACGTGACCAGGGCCTCGGCCTCGGTCGCGCCGCTGGCCAGGGCCCGCGCCACGATGTCGTCGGCGAGGGCCAGGGCGGCCGCGGAGCGGGCGCCGGGATCGGTTCGATCGTCCGACCGGATCACCATTTCCCGACCCCGACCTGGACG
>MGOD01000113.1:0-3280 GCA_001795245.1 Chloroflexi bacterium RBG_16_70_13 | reverse complement strand
CCGTGGCCCACGTGGGCGCTCTGGTTCGGCTCGCCCTTCCCGCAGTTGGGCGTCCCGAGCATGACGTAGCTGCTGGCGTTCCCGACCGCGTCGCAGGCCCGCCAGAACTCGTAGGTAATCCCGGTATACGTGGGGTTCCGAAGGATCCGTCCGAGCTTGCCGCCCTTGATCTCGTAGGCGATCTCGGTGGCGAACTGGAAGTTCAGCCGCCGGTCGTCAATCGACCAGCTCCGGTTCGTGGTCAGGTAGAGGCCGTCGTCCGTGTCGGCGACGATGTCGTCGAGGCTCATCCCCTCGACCGGCAGGAGGTTGATGTTCGTCATCCGGATGAGCGGGATCCGGTTCCAGCCGTCGGCCCGCATCCCGCCCCCCGACGAGCGCCCGACCCGGGGCGCCGTCTCGCGCGACGACTGGTAGCCAACGAAGATGCCGTCCCGGACGAGGTCGACCGCCTGGGCCGCGACACCCTCGTCGTCCCAGCCGAACGTCCCCATCCCGCCCGGCGCCGTCGCGTCGGCCACGATCGTCACGAGGTCCGAGCCGTAGCGGAAACCCTCGGCCAGCTTGTCGGTCGTGAGGAAGCTCGTGCCGGCGTAGGACGCCTCGGTGCCGAACACGCGGTCGAGCTCGGTCGGGTGGCCGCAGCTCTCGTGGACCTGGTTGTAGAGCTGGCTGGGATCGAGGACGACGGTCGCGAGCCCGGAAGGGCACTGCGGCGCGGAGAGGAGGGCGACGGCCTCCTCAGCGTGATGCTCGGCGTTGCCGAGGAGGTCCAGGCGACGGATGAGCTCGTAGCCGCCGGCGCCCCAGCCGCCGCCGGCATCGGGGTAGCTCCGGCGCTGGTGCTCGTCACCCTCGATCGCGTTCGCCTCGACGGCCGCGCCGACGTGGGTGATCGCCTGCTCGGTGAAGCTCCCGTCGGTGGCGGCGAAGGTCTTCCACTCGCGCTGGGCGCCGTAGCTCGATTCGGTGAAGGCGATGCCCCCCACGGCACCGGCGGTGCGGTCCGCGGCGAGGAGATCGCCGATCTTGTGCTCGAGAGGAATCGCGAACGGGTCCTCGAGGACCGGGGTCTCGAACCGGCCGACGGCCGGTGGACGGTCGTCGAGCGTGACCCGATCCCGGAGGGCGGTCGCGGAGGCGCGCGCGATCCGCACCGCGAGCCCGGCAACGCGGTCGGCCGTGTCGAGGGACAGGCGATGCGAGGACGCGAACCCCCATGCGCCCTCGACGAGGACGCGCACGCCGAAGCCCTCCGATTCGCCGGACGCGACGCCCTCGACCCGGCCGGACTTGATCGAGACCGACTCCTCGAGGCGGCGGACGACGCGACAGTCGGCATAGGACGCGCCCAGGCTCGAGGCGGTGTCGAGGGCGCGGTCGGTGAGGTCTCGCATGACGGGTTCCGGAGCGTAGCAGGGCGATTCGACCGGCGTCGCTGCGTCGAACGCCGTATTCGGTGCCGGTCGCCCTACAGGACGGTGCCGCCGGCGATGGCCTGGGCGGTCAGCCAGAGCCCGATCCCGAGCACGGCGATCGAGGCGACGAGAGGGGCCTGCGCGGCGAGCGGGCCGAGGCGCGATGTCGAAGGCAGGCGCTCGAGGCGTTCCCTTGCCACGACCATGACCGCTCCCACGCCACCCAGCACGAGGGCCATCCCGAGCCCGAAGGCGATCACGAGGACGATCCCGAACGCCGCCCGGCCGGCCACGATCGTGCCGAGCAGGATGATGAGGGCGTTCGTCGAGGGGATGATTCCGCCCGCCAGCCCGAGTGCGAAGAGGCTCCGCCACGAGATCGTCCGGTCGTCGGCGGCGAAGTGGGAGTGGCGGACTCCGCCGTCGCTGTGCTCGTGCCCGTGTCCGTCGTCGGGCCCAGGCCCGGCATGGTTGTGCCCGTCGTCGTGCCCATGCCCGCCGTGGATGTGCCCGCGCCCCTGGTCGTGCTCGTGACCCTCGGCGGTCACGGCAGGCATCCGGGCGTGGTCGTCGTCATGGGCCTGCAGGAGGGCTGCGGCCAGCTGGACCCGGCGCCGGCGGCGTCGCAGCTCGGCCACGACCATCGTGGCGCCGATCGCCACGAACGCCGCCGCGGCCACGATCGGCACCGTCCGCACGACGACGTCCGCCGGGAGCGCGGATTCCGCACCCGTGACGAGGAGGGCGAGGAGGAGGATCCCGATCGTGTGCGAGACGGTCACCGCCAGCCCGAGGCCGGCGGCGTGGCGGACGGTGCCCCTCGTCCCCACGAGGTAGGCGGCCATGAGCGTCTTGCCATGGCCGGGCGTGAGGGCGTGTCCGGCGCCGAGGGCCATCGCCAGGAGGATCGAGCCAAGGGCCACGAGCGGCGTCAGGTCGGCGACGCGGAAGAGATCCGGGATCTCGCCACCGACGCCCCCGGGAACCGCGGCGCCGTCGGGCGCCGCGGGCGAAGGCGTCCCGACCGGGCCGCCGGCTGGCGCCGTGCCGTCTGGCGTCGAGGTCGGTGCCCCGGATGACGCGTCCCCCGAACCGGGCGGAGTACCCAGCGGGGCCGCATCGGGAGCCTTGAAGGGCTCGGTCGCGGGGCCGCCGGGGACGACGGTGAAGGCCACCGAGCGGACGTCGAGGGGCTGGGCCAGGAGCGATTCCGGGTAGCTCGTCAGGCGTGCGGAGACATCGGCCGCGGCGGGTGCCGGCGTGCCCGGGGCGGCGGCGATCGTCACGCCATCGCCGATGACGACGATCTCGCGCCAGCCGATCCGCTCGCCGTACGAGGTGTCACCGAACGCGATCGCCACCCCGGGCGGGAGCGGGTCAGACAGGGCTGCCGTGAGCTCGCAAACGAGTCGCATCGTGGGCACGCCGCCGGCGCCCGCGGGGAAGGTGAGTCCCGCGGCGTCGAGCCGGAGCTCGAGCCTGGCCTCGCCGACGCTGAGCTCGAGGCTGGGCAGGAGGGCGGTGCACTCGGGCCCGCGCGCCGCGTCCGCCTCGGCCTCGCTGACGTCGCCGTCTCCGTCGGCATCGATCCGGATCCGCTCCTGGAACGCCGGGATCTCGGCGAAGTCGACGACCACGTCGAGGGCGATCGCGTCCGCGCCGACCCTGAGAGCGGCGTAGTGGTTGATCGTGAAGTTGCCGAGCGGGTGCGCCGACGCCGCGGCCGGCACCGCGAGCGCGGCGAGTGACGCGAGAACCGCGAGGAGACGGCGCCGGACGGTGGGGGCTCGCATGGCGCCGAGGGTACGCGCGACGCCCTGGTTCGGATCACCGCCCCCGGCGCGGCCGGCGCGGACCCCGGG